>CASFRS010000020.1 GCA_949297125.1 uncultured Bacteroidales bacterium | reverse complement strand
ATTTGCACGCTGCGCACCGTCATATACACAGAACTTGATATTGGTATTTACTGCGGCAGGTTGTCCGTCGACCAATACATCGGCTATATTTATTGCAAACGGCAACGCCATAAAGGCCCATTCACCGGCCTTGACCGCACGGTTTACGCTTATGGTTCCGGCTGTTATCGTTCCGCTGCCGCTGAGGGCTATCTCAGGCGTTGCGGCATCGGCTGCTATCTCTATGTCGAGAGACTGGGCCGATACGGAGTTCTCCCCTACTGTCCACGTTACTTCAGTTGTTGACACCGTGGTTTTTACCGTTACATTTACGTATGCCGCATTGCCAGTCTCTTCAGTATCGGCGGCAACCTCCTTATCCTCGGTGGGAACGGGAGCTTCCGAAGCAAATTCTGCGCTTATGGTTACATCTTCCGATGACACATATTCAAAGGTGGCTTCGGTAGAGAGTTCTCCTCCGTCCGCATTGACCCATTTGCTGAAAATATACCCTTCAGCCGGCTCTGCGGTAAGGATTATTTTGCTGCCGGCAGGGATAAGGAGTTCTTTTGCATCGGAGAGTTCGGTTTCGCTGCCGTCGGCCGAAACCTTGACTTTTCCCTGGGCTGCCTCAGCCGCATTTACCGTTATTGCCGGGCATACCGTATAGAATACATCTATTATCTTTTGAGCTTTATCGGTTGCACATGCATCGTGTGTATTTGCTACAACTGCACGCAGCAGGTATTCGCCGTATGATGCTTCTGCTGCTACCGATACCGACACTTTACCTGTACCGTTGAATTCTGCCGGCAGAGTAGCGTTGGCATCATACAAATCGCCGGTGGTATTAATACATCCGCCGAAGAATATTTCTTCCAGACTGCCCGCACCTTTATCCATAAAGAGGGAGAATCCCGACCACCATGCGTTTGTCCATCCGTAGTTCAAATCAAAAGTTTCGCCTTTTTTCACCCTGAGACCGGAGGTTGCGGCATCTATAATCTGCAAATACGAAATATTTGTAGTAGTATTTGCATTAGTATAATTCAAATCGTAATTGCCTTTCGATGTAGAAAGGGTCGTTACATAAGCCCAGTTCTCTGTACTCTTGTTTCCGGGGAGATAGCAATATGGATATACGCGATATTCGGCTGTTGCTACACCGCTCAAATCCTTATCGGCTACTTTGGCCACAGCTTTTACCGTTATTATATCGCCCCATGCTGCAGACGTTGCGTCCAATGCAATGACGCCGTTCTCCACTTTCGCCGAGTTCTCGTCAGGATCCGTACCGTCAGTGGTATAATAGATGACAGCACCGTCTTCACTACTCGTTACGGATATCTCGGTTACTCCTTTAGGTATATTGGAGCCGCTTGCCAAACCTATCTGGGGTACGGCTGTCGCATCCTTCACCCTTAACGTAAGGTCTATCACCGCACCGCCGTTATTTGCGATAGAGGTATACCGGTCGGAACCTACGCAGGGGTCGGTGTCGTCCCAGTCAATCTTGAAGCGGATTACATAATCGCCGGAAGCATCGGCCGGAACAGTAAAACTGCCTAACTTTTTCAATCCTTGATTTGTGGTCTCCTCGCCTGCCGAGGTCTTATCCCCGATGTAATTGTACGAGACAAGGTCGCCCCAACCGGTTGCTTCGCCGGCGATTCCGGTCTCAACATCGAACACCCCGTCTTTGCCCCAATCGACATAAACATATTTATGCATCCATTCGCCGTCATAAGTTACGGAGGGCTGCAGTACATCGCCCGGGCAGCAAACTATTACCTGATCGAGGTGCTTTTCATATATGGGACGGTGAGCAGCATCGCCGTAGCCGCTTCCGCTGAAATCCTCTACGCTGCTTCCCGTAACCGAAATTGCATCGACATGACGGTTGTCATTGCCTTCATTTTGCGGCCTGTCGGTCCTCGTCTCGGTAAGGCCGTCAAGGTCGCAATACGGCGACTCGACCGTATACACTGCCGACGTTACATTGCTGGGGTCTTTTCCGGCCGCCGATGCAAACGCCTTTACCGTAGTGATTACACGCCAGTCGTCGACAGGTACGGATACCGTTCCGCCGTTCTCTATCGTCTGCGATGCGTCTGTAGGTTCTGTCCCGTCCAGTGTATAATATATGGTAGCACCTTCCGTTGACGATGTTATGGTTATTTCCTGTGTTGTACCTGCCGGGAATTCGCAACTTGCGGGTGAGAACACAGGTGCTGCAGTTTTGTTCTCTACCCTCAGCGTAAGGTCTATTATCTGACCGCCGTTAGTCGTTATATGATTCTTGCCTTCAACCGTATATCCGCAAGGGTCGGTACTGTACCAGTCCAGTTTGAACCGGATGCGGTAGTCGCCCGAAGCATCTGCAGGAACGGTAAAAGAGGGAAGCGCGGCCGTCCCGTCGCGGGACGCCACGACACCTGCCGATGTCCAGCCCGATGAATTGGCAGTCTGCTCCTGCTCCATACCGTCATTATCCATGCTGTATACATTCATGTAGTTGGCCGAAACAAGCTCGCCCCAGTCGGTAGTTTGCCCGGCTGTTCCGGCTGCTACGTTGAATGTCCCGTTCTTGTCCCAGTCTACATAAACGAACTTATGCAACCAACTGCCGGTATAATTGATTTGGGGGGTCAAAACCTCGCCCGGCCTGCATGTAATTACAAAATCGAGGTGTTTTTCATATATGCCCCTTGTCGTGGCGGACGGGAGGTCGGAAAACGTAAACGTTTGGGACTCTCCTGCAATCTGTACGTTATTTGCGTACCTGTCCGTCCTTGTCGTCGTCAGGCTCGGCTCGCAATACGACACTTCGTCCTGAGCCGATACTCCCGCTGCCGCCATTGTAAACAGCAGCGTTGTCAGTAATAATTTTTTCATACTTTTAGATTCTTTTATTCTTATAGAGTAGTTTGTATTTAATTTGTCAAGATTTTTCACGACATTGCAATACGTATCCGTAGCGAAGCTGCCTACGCATATCGATAGATACAACCGGCAAAATTCCCGGCCATTATTCTAAGGTCTGTTTTCCAGCATGCTGGGGGCAAAAATAATCAATAAAAATTCATAAAACAACCTTTTATTGTAAAATTTTTCACATGTATTCATGTTTTACAACATCTTCGTCCGGCATTTCTGATACCTGCCGGACGCCAATGTACGGCGCGCCGCATATTAAATACTGAAAGGGCGGGAATGGTGCGGCCTCGTATACGGTAGGGGTTACCTCAACATTTTCATGGCGATATCTACATACCGGTAATTGTCTTCGGTCGTTTCGCGTATGTACTTTTCGGAACGTTTGTGCCCAAGACGGACAACAATGGCGTTTTTATCGGGTATGGCTATTATGTACTGACCCAACATCCCCTTGAAAAGCGGCAGCCTTGCCCCGTTATAGTCCATTATCCAGACAAGGAATCCGTAATAGTCCAACGGGGCCTTTCCCCACTGGTCCTTCAGGTACGATGCCGGCGACATTGCTTCGGCCATATATTCGCGGGATATTATACGGCGGCCGTTCCACTCGCCCTTGTGCAGCATGAGGCGTGCAAAACGCGCCGCATCGCGTGCCGTGGTATGGAAACAGCAGAAAGCCTTTTCATCGCCGCCTTCCTTGTCGAGCAGCCAATATGCGTCGCTGCACGGCATAAGGGGTTTCCACAGCTTGCGTCCGGCATAACTGCTGATTGTCTCGCCTGTTGCGGCCTCGAGCACGAATGCGAGCAGCTGCGTTTCGCCGCTGCGGTACGTATATTGTACTCCGGGTGGGGCGGTTACCTTGAGCGAGGTTACAAAGCGGTACAGGTCGTCGCCGTAATATCCGTGCGTGGTTGCGGAGAAGAGCGAGGCGTACGATTCGTCCCAGTCCATGCCGCCGCTCATTGTCAGCAGGTTGCGTATCGTTACTTTGCTTTGCAACCCCTTATTATATGCGGGTATGTATTTGCAGACAGGGTCGTCGAGCGAGGCTATCTTCCCTTCGTCGAGCGCAATGCCTACAAGCAGCGATACGATGCTTTTGGTGGCTGAATAGATGTTGGAGGTATGGGCCGGTGTCCAACCGTCCCAGTACCCTTCGTAGATTATGCTGTCGTCCTGTATCACAAGGTAGGCCACCGTCTGCATTTGGCGGAGGTAGGCTTCATCGGCCGAATCGGGCATGACCGACCCGTACCGCCCCGAGATTTTCCAGTCCCAGCATGTATCGGGGGCGCTTACCGTGGTATGGCTGAACAGCGAGAGGTCGTCGATATCGGGATAGAGGTGTATCAACGCTTTTCTTGCATACTGCGGCAGGCTTAGATATGTTACTGCCGCCAGAAGCAGTATGGCCGATATTACCGTAATGGTCCTTTTCATAACCGTATGTTTTATTGTACCTGTATGCTGTTTCCCGGAATTTGGCGCACGGGAGGGCATTACCGCCTGTTCCGGGCAAACTTTGCCCAAGGGGAGTTGCAATCCGATTGCATCGGGTATCAGGATTTGCAACCCGAAACGCCCGGTTCCTGTTCGGGTAAAGACAGCCGGGCTTGCCGCCCGACAGTTAAAGGTTGCAATCCGAAACAACCGGCACACAGCCGTTTCAAAGTTCAGGATACGCTTTTAGCGGATTCGGAAATCGTTATGCCTGACGGGCCGGGATTGCAACTACCGGCCGACTGCCTGCATACCGGGTACGGGTGCGGTACACCGCAACGCCCCGCCGCACCCCCGATACAGACCCGCTATACAAGCACCGGTGAGAGCACCAGATATATCAACGCGGCCAAAAGCCCGCTGACCGGAATTGTAAGTATCCACGCCACCATAAGGCTGCGGGTTATTCCCCACCGCACCGCCGAAAGGCGTTTTGTCGCCCCTACGCCTATTATCGCCCCGGTTATGGTATGGGTAGTACTTACGGGTATTTTCAGTATTTCGGTTATGTACAGGGTGAAAGCTCCCGCCGTTTCGGCCACCACTCCTTCAAGGGGGGTTACCTTGGTTATCTTCGTCCCCATGGTCTTCACTATCTTCCACCCGCCTGACATTGTCCCGAGCGATATTGCCGTAAAGCACGACAGGGGTATCCATCCGGGCATGTCGTTGATGCTGGTTATGCCTATGTCAAGGCCCATTCCGTGTGCCGATATCATGGCTGCCGCTATTATACCCATTACTTTCTGCGAGTCGTTCAAGCCGTGCCCTATGCTGAAAAGGGCGGACGATACCAACTGCAGGTGCTTGAACCAGACTTCGGCACGGTGCGGGTGCGCTTTGCGGCATGCGTAAAGCACAGCCAGCGTAAAGCCCAGGGCTATTACCATGCCTATAAGGGGGGCAAGGAATATGAATGCCGCTATCTTGAGTATTATACCGGCATGTATGGCCTTGAACCCGCAGGCCATTATCGCCGCCCCGGCGAACCCCCCTATGAGGGTGTGCGAGGATGACGACGGGATTCCCTTTTTCCACGTTATCAGGTTCCACAGTATTGCGGCTATTATGCCCGACAATATTATGGGAAGCGTTATATACTCTTCTATTACGGTCTTGGATACGGTATTGGCTATACCGAACCCTCCTATTATGTGCTTTGCTATGAAGTATGCCACGAAATTGAAAAATGCAGCCCACAATACGGCCTGAAACGGCGTGAGTACTTTTGTGGAGACTATCGTGGCAATGGAATTGGCCGAATCGTGAAAGCCGTTGATATAGTCGAATACCAACGCAAGCACTATTATTATTATCAACAGTTCCATTTGCGTCGGGGGAATATTATGTGTATTTGACTATATATGTGCGCAATATCTTGCCTACGTGTTCGGCCGAGTCGGTTGTACGCTCAAGGCCGTGCATTATTTCCTTTATCTTTATTATTTCTATACAGTCCTTTTCTTCCTGGAAGAGTTTCGTTATGAAGTATTCGTACAA
Organism: uncultured Bacteroidales bacterium; assembly: GCA_949297125.1. Classification (GTDB taxonomy): domain Bacteria; phylum Bacteroidota; class Bacteroidia; order Bacteroidales; family G3-4614; genus Caccoplasma_A. The sequence continues at coordinate 142,929 of CASFRS010000020.1, read as the reverse complement.
ATCGTCGGCCGCGTTTTCTATGTCGTGCAGACGGGTGCAGTATTCGCGCAGCTTCGCCGGATTTTTACGGAACGTCTCGAGTTCGTCCATAGACTTGCAGATACACTCGGCCTCCTCGTGTATGAGTTTCGCCAACTCTTTGCCGCTGGCGCCTATGGGCTTGGGGTTATATATGGATATGCGCTTTACGCAGCTGTTTATCCCGTCTATCACATCGTCCATGTGCGATGCCAGCGCATGGATGTCTTCCCTGTCGAACGGAGTAATGAACGTGGAACTCAACTCGTCCTGTATGGTGTGGGTAAGGGTGTCCCCCTCGCGTTCTTTTTCCTTTATCTTTTTGTAATATGCCATGCGTTCTTCGGGAGAGTCGTGCTTAAGGGTCTCTTCCAACAGTTCGGCAGCGGACAGGACTACTAATGACAGATTTTTTAACAATGGAAAGAATTTAGGTTCTTTGGGAGTAAACCTGCTGAAAAATGAATTATTCATATGGTATGTGTTCTCAAATACCGGAAATGCCCGATATTTATGTTATCCTCTTTTTTGAACAGGCCTTTACACGGCCTGCCTGTAAACGCCCTGCCTACCCACCTGCGGCCGGTACGGCAAAGGCTGATACCCTTTCTTTGAATTGCGCAGTAAAATTAATAAAAAGCCCGCATTTGCAAAACTTTTGACAGAAAGAATTATTAACACTTGACCTAACCGTCTGATTCTGTTACTACAGCATATTTGCCGGCCGACGCGGTTTTACCCTCCCCCGTAACCCGGCCGGTTTTTTATAACGGCGCAATTTTAAAAAAAGCGTCCTGAAAATTTTTGCATGCACGGGTTTATTAGTATCTTTGCGTGCAATAAATTTTAAAGCATATACATTATGTCATTTATTGCAGAAAAGATCCAGATGGACGGCCTTACGTTCGATGATGTTCTCTTAATACCGGCTTATTCGGAGGTTCTTCCGAAGGATGTCGATCTCAGAACGAAATTTTCCCGTAACATACAACTTAACATACCTGTAGTATCCGCAGCAATGGATACAGTAACGGAAGCGCAGCTGGCCATTGCCATTGCCAGAGAGGGCGGAATAGGCGTTATACACAAAAGCATGACCATAGAGGCCCAGGCCAAACAGGTACACGCCGTAAAACGCGCCGAAAACGGAATGATATACGACCCGGTTACCATAAAGAGGGGCTCGACGGTATCGGATGCCCTCGCCATAATGAACGAATACCACATAGGCGGTATTCCCGTTGTGGACGACGAACGCAACCTGGTGGGTATAGTTACCAACAGGGACCTGCGTTTTGAAAGGAACCTGAACCGCAAGATAGACGAGGTTATGACTACAGAGAACCTCGTAACCACAACGCAGTCGACCGACCTCCAGCAGGCTGCCGACATACTTCAGGAACACAAGATAGAGAAACTGCCCGTTGTGGACAAAAACGGCAAGCTTGTGGGTCTGGTAACCTACAAGGATATTACCAAAGCCAAAGACAAGCCGTACGCCTGCAAAGACAAACTGGGCCGCCTGCGGGTGGCCGCCGGAATAGGGATAACGGGCGATGCACTGGAGCGTGCCGCGGAACTTGTCAATGCCGGAGTGGACGCCCTTGTCATAGATACCGCCCACGGACACTCGAAGAACGTTACCGAACTGCTCGGAAAGATAAAGGGCCGCTTCTCAAACATAGACGTGGTTGTGGGCAACATTGCCACCGGCGATGCGGCAAGGTTCCTGGCCGATGCCGGCGCAGACTGCGTAAAGGTGGGTATTGGCCCGGGTTCTATCTGTACGACGCGTATAATTGCAGGTATAGGGGTACCGCAGCTGAGTGCGGTCTACGATGTCGCAAAGGCGCTTAAAGGCACTGATATTCCGTTGATTGCCGACGGCGGCATACGATACTCGGGGGATATTGTAAAGGCGCTTGCGGCCGGGGCCCACTCGGTAATGCTGGGCGGACTGCTTGCCGGTGTCGAGGAGTCGCCGGGCGAAACCATAATATACAACGGCAGGAAATTCAAGTCGTACAGGGGAATGGGCTCGCTCGAAGCCATGGAGAAAGGGTCGAAAGACCGCTACTTCCAGGCTCAGGAAACGGACACGAAAAAACTCGTTCCGGAAGGAATTTCGGCACGCGTACCGTATAAAGGTTCTCTCTACGAAGTGGTTTACCAAATGGTTGGCGGACTCCGTTCGGGTATGGGGTATTGCGGCGCAAAGAACATAGAGAAGCTGCACGACGCCAAATTCACCCGCATAACCAATGCCGGAGTTGCGGAAAGCCACCCCCACGACGTAACGATTACCAGCGAATCGCCCAACTACAGCCGCGGGGAGTAATGCTTTCCCGACTGTACGTCAGATAAGCGGAAAGGAAAGAGATGTTTTACCCGGGGAGAAGAGCGCCGCATACTGCCAACGCGCTCTTCCGTGCCGCGGGTAAACGTTTTTTTCAGAGAGGAGGGACGCCCCTGCCGTTTTTGCCTGCCGGCCGCCTTCCGCGGCATGACGCCCTGTGGGTTTGCGGGAGGCCTGCCCCTGCCCTTTCAGGGATGCCGCCAGAGGTAAATGCAAGAGGCCCTGTCCCGCATTTTTCGCGGCTGCAAATTTTCCGGTACAATTTTTACAGGGAAAATGCGTTATTTTACAGATTCAACTGTTGTTTTATCCATTCTATAACTTTATTATGATGTACGGAAAGAACTTGTTGCTGACACTGACGCTTTCTGCGATATTTGTTCCGGGATTTGCCGGGGTAACCGACGACCCTGTCATAATGTCCGTCGACGGAAAAGAGTTCAAAAAGTCGGAGTTTGAATATATATACAACAAAAATATCCGGCAACAGATAGAAAAAAGAAGCCTGGACGAATATGTGGATATGTTCAGGGATTACAAGCTGAAGGTTATGGAGGCGGAAGCCTGCGGCATAGATACTACCGAAGCGTTCATAAAAGAGTTTACCGGATACCGCAACCAGCTTGCCGAACCGTACCTGAAGGATTCCGCAGTTGAAGACAGCCTCGTGGCAGAGGCTTACGACAGGCTCAAGACGGATGTTGAGGTTGCCCACATACTGCTTACAGTAGACGGCAAATTGCCCGGAAAAGGGGAAGACGAGGTTTATAAAAAGGCGAAAAGCATTGTAACGGAGATAAGGGGCGGAAAGAGTTTCGAGGAACTTGCCGCAAAATTCTCGGACGACCGTTCGACCGCCGACAACGGCGGGTACATAGGTTTCATACGCGGCTTTATGACGGTGCTTCCGTTTGAGGATGCCGCATACGCCACAAAGACCGGCGAAGTTTCGGAACCTGCACTGAGCCGGTACGGCTACCATATAGTAAAGGTTATCAGCCGCCGCCCCAACCCCGGGGAAATAAGGACGGCACACATAATGCTGAAACTCCCCGCCGGAGCGCCCGAGAATATAAGGCAGTTGAAGAGGGATTCCATATTCGGCATATATGAAAGGATTGTCGCCGGAGCGGATTTTGCCGAAATGGCGGAAAAGTATTCGGAAGACAGCGAGAGCAGCAAACGCGGCGGGCTTATGCCGTGGCTCTCGTCGGGAAGGATTGTAAAAGAGTATGAAGATGTTGCCTTTGCCCTGAAAGAAGCGGGTGATGTTTCGGAACCGTTCCTGTCGCCGTACGGGTGGCACATTATAAAACTCGTCGAAAAACGGGGAGTAAAGCCTCTGGCCGACTTGAAACGGGATATTATAAGGCGCATTTCAAGGGACGAGCGTGCCGGTGCGGCAAGGAAAGCCCTTGTAGAGAAACTGAAAGGTGAGTACGGTTACAGTTTCAACGGCCCGAACATGGAAAAATTAGAGAGCGTTGCGGTTTCGTACCGTCCGGACGACACCCGTTTTGCGGACCGGATTGCCGACAGCGACGATGTTATCTTTTCTTTTGCCGGAAAAGATTTCACGGCGGCCGATTTTGCCGGGTTCCTGTCGGGACACAGGGCCTCGCAGGCCACGGGCAGCAACATTGAAATGCTGATGGAACGGATGGAGGCTTTTATCGACTACTCGATTCTGACGTATGAAGACTCCCGGCTGGAAGAGAAATATCCCGACTTCAAAAACCTCGTGAACGAATACCACGACGGCATACTGCTTTTTGACATAAGCACCCGCATGGTGTGGGACAAGGCTTCAAAGGACGTAAAAGGACTGAAGAAATATTTCAGGAGACACAAAAGGGACTACGCTTGGGAATCGCCACGGTTCAAGGGGTACGCCGTAGAGTGTATGGACGACAGTATTGCAGGGCTTGTCGGGAAAAGGCTGGACGAACTTTCGGGCGATTCTGCCGTGTATGAGATTTACAGGGAATTCAACGGTAACGGGGTGAAACGGGTAAATATAAAGAAAGGCCTGTTTGCCTGCGGCGATAACGGGATTGTTGACTGCTGCGTTTTCGGCATCGGCGACAAGCCGGCGGACAAGACGCTGCCCGTTGTATTTACCAGGGGCAAGCTGCTGAAAAAAGGCCCGGAATGCTACACCGATGTAAGAGGCCGCGTAATATCGGACTACCAGGACGAACTGGAGAAAGAATGGGTGAAGGATTTGAACAAAAAGTACGACGTTGTCATATACGACAATGTTGTTGAAACGATAAAGGAGCAATAGCCATATGTATAAACTGAAGCTTTTATCTCTTGTTCTGGCCTTGACGGCGCCGTTCCTGTCGGCAGGAGCGCAGGACAATGCGATAGACGAGATTGTATGGGTTGTGGGGGACGAGATTATATTGCGGTCGCAGGTTGAAGAGCAGTACAAGAACATGCAGTACGAAAAGCAGAAGATTGAAGGGGACCCGTATTGCTTTATTCCGGAGCAGATGGCCGTAAACAAGCTTTTCCTGCACCAGGCGAGCCTGGACAGCATTACGGTAAGCGACTCGCAGGTAATGCAGGATGTTGAAAGGCGCATAAACTTCTTCATAGACAATATAGGCTCGAAGGAAAAGGTGGAAGAGTATTTCGGCAAACCGATGCCGGAACTGAGGGAACTCCTTTCGGAGATGGTACGGGAGCAGAGCATTGTCCAGGAGATGCAGCGCGAACTTGTCAAGGACATAAAGGTTACGCCTTCGGATGTAAGGCGGTATTACGACGTTATGCCTAAAGACAGCGTCCCTTTTGTCCCCACCCAGGTTGAAGTGCAGTTGCTGGAACTGCATCCGTTTATCCCGCAAAGCGACATAGACAACATAAAGGCACGGCTTCGCGAATATACCGACCGCGTGATTAACGGGGAGACGGAGTTCTCCACGCTGGCCATACTTTATTCGGAAGATCCGGGCTCGGCCCGGCAAGGCGGAGAGACAGGCTTTACCGGAAGGGCAGAATGGGTGCCGGAGTTCGCCGATGCGGCCTTTTCCCTGAACGACCCCAAAAAGGTATCGAAAATAGTGGAAACGGAGTTCGGATACCATATCATACAGCTGGTGGAGAGACGCGGCGACAGGATAAACGTAAGGCACATCCTGCTGAAACCGAAGGCATCGGAGGCCGAGAAGGAGAAGAGCATTGCAAAACTCGACTCTATCAGGAACGACATGGCAAACGGGGAATTTACGTTTGAGGAGGCCGTTGTGGCATTGTCGCAGGACAAGGACACGAGAAACAACCACGGGCTTATGGTAAACCCGAGAACCGGCATATCGAAGTTTGAAATGGCCGACCTTCCGCAGGAGATTGCAAAGGCCATTGCAAACCTGCAACCGGGGGAGGTTTCCTCGCCGTTCATAATGATAGACCCGAAAATGGGACGGGACGTGGCTGTTATCGTAAAACTGAAAACGAGAGTGCCCGGCCACAAGGCCAACATATCGGACGACTACCAGATGATAAAATCGATTGTAGAGAACAGGAAAAAGAGCGATTTTATAGAGAACTGGATAAGGACCAAACAGAAGGATACTTTTGTCAGGATAAAGGACGGGTGGCAGAACTGCGACTTCAAATACGACGGGTGGAACATAAAACAGCAGTAATACGGTTTTATCATGAAATATCCCGGAAGGAATACGGATTCAAGGAACAGACATGGAATAATTACTCTTGTTCTGTGTCTTTTCTCTGTTTGCGTTTGGGGCAAGGCCGTCGGCAATGATGCCGAAACGGCCGGCGACAAGCCCAAAACGCCGATAGCGGTTGAAAAGACGCCGTTGCAGGAAGCGGCTAAGGATACACAGAAGGTTGTTCTGGATTATGCCGACGAACTGGTTTTCGACCAGAATACCAACCCCGACTTCCAGATTCTGAAAGGGAACGTGCAGTTCCACCGCGCCGGCATGAAGATGTTCTGCGACAGCGCGTATTTTTATGAGAGTTCCAACTCGATGGACGCTTTCGGGAATGTGAGGATGGAACAGGGGGACACCCTGTTCGTGTTCAGCGACGTGATGTACTACGACGGCGTAGGCGAGATTGCCCGGCTACGCTACAACGTGAGGCTGCAGAACAGGGACGTTACCCTTTATACCGACAGTCTCAACTACGACCTTGTTCCCAACATAGGGTACTACTACACGGGCGGGAAAATCATAGACTCGCAGAACGAACTGACCTCGATATACGGCGAGTATTCGCCCGATACGAAAGACGCGATATTCTACTTCGACGTGGAACTGAAAGGGAACAACGCCACGCTCTATTCCGATACGCTCCACTACAATACATCGACGCACATTGCGGATATTTGCAGCCCTACGGTAATACAGTCCGATTCGGGCGCGATATATTCGCGCAGCGGCTGGTACGACACCAACAACAACCAGTCGACGCTGTACAAACGCTCCATTGTGGTAAACAAGACGTATTTCCTGACCGGCGATACGATTTTCTACGACAGGGACAGGGGGTACGGCGAGGTGTTCGGGGACATGTTCCTCGAGGACACCTTGAGAAAGGTGATAATGCAGGGAAAATACGGTTATTATTTTGAACGGAACGACAGCGCCATGGCCACCGACTCGGCCGTAATGGTGGACTGCTCGCAGGCGGACACCCTTTACCTGCATGCCGATACCCTGCGCACGATAACGCTTGCCGATTCGACGCGCCTGATGAAGGCCTATTTCAATACGAGGTTCTACCGGCGCGACCTGCAGGGGGTGTGCGACTCGATGGTATTCGATTCGAAGGATACGGCAATATACATGTTCCGCAACCCGGTAATATGGAATACCGCATACCAGCTCTTCGGCGATACTATCCGCATCTACATGAACGACTCCACGATAGACTGGATGCATATTCCCACGTTCGCTTTTGCAGTACAGCAGAAGGATACGGCCTTTTTCGACCAGATTTCGGGCAAGGACATGAAAGGGTTCTTTGTCGGCGGGAACCTGGACAGGGTAGACGTGAGCGGGAACGTGAGGACTATTTTCTACCCGCAGGAGGAGGATTCCACTTTTACGGGGCTTAACAACGCCGTAAGCGGTTTCCTGTCGATGACGATAAACCGCGAGACGGGAAAAATGGACAAACTGACCATGTGGCCGGAGGTTGAAGGAACCTTGACGCCTATCCCGATGATAAAGCCCAAGGACCTGCACCTGCCGGATTTCAAATGGTTCCAGGATATCAGGCCCAAGAACCCTGAAGATATTTTCAGGAGGACGTTCAACGATTCGGACGAGAATACGAAGAAACGGAGGATTTTCTCCAATACGGTTGAACCCATGCCCGTTCCCTGAGGCCGGCAAGGCATTGCATGGAGATGCGGGTTTTCCGTTTCTGCGCATTACTGCCGTTTTTTAGAAAGAGAGGTTACAGAGAAATGGATATAATTCATCTATTGCCCGATTCAGTAGCGAACCAGATTGCTGCCGGCGAGGTTATCCAGCGTCCGGCTTCGGTTGTAAAGGAACTTGTGGAGAACTCGATTGATGCGGGCGCTACCAAAATAAACATAATAATCAAGGATGCCGGGAGGACGCTGATTCAGGTAATCGACAACGGCAAGGGGATGTCGGGGACCGATGCGCGCCTCTGCTTTGAACGGCATGCCACGTCAAAAATAAGGAACGCTTCCGATTTGTTCGCACTGAAAAGCATGGGGTTCAGGGGCGAGGCCCTTGCCTCGATTGCTGCCATTGCCCACGTGGAACTGCGGACACGCAGGGAGGAGGACGAGGTAGGCACGGTACTGAACATTGCGGCATCGAAAGTGGAATCGCAGGAGGCCGCAAGTACTCCCGTGGGCGCCAATTTCGCCGTAAGGGATATTTTCTTCAACGTGCCTGCCAGAAGAAAGTTCCTGAAATCGAACAATGTGGAGTTCAGCAATATAGCCACCGAATTTGAACGCGTTGCCATTGCAAACCCGGGAATTGCCTTTTCGCTTACGCACAACGGCACGGATGTATACAACCTGCTGCCGTCATCGATGCTGCAACGGATAATATCGATATTCGGCAAATCGATGAACCAGCAGCTCCTGCCTGTAAACGTCGATACGGTAGTGGTAAAAATATCGGGGTTCGTCGGCAAACCCGAGGCCGCCAGGAAACGGGGGGCCCTGCAATATTTTTTCGTAAACGGCCGGTACATGAAACATCCGTATTTCAACAAGGCGGTAACATCGTGCTACGACAACCTGATCCCTCCCGGAGAAATGCCCAACTACTTCATTAACCTTACGGTAAACCCGGAGGAAATCGATGTCAATATCCACCCTACGAAGACTGAAATAAAGTTTGAAAACGAACAGACAATCTGGCCTATCATCGCGGCGGCAGTGAAGGAATCGCTCGGCAAGTTCAATGCCGTACCGTCAATAGACTTCGACACGGAGGACGCTCCGGAGATTCCGATATTCAAGGCCGGCACGCCGACGCCGCCGAAACCGCAGATAAGCTATGACCCCAACTATAATCCGTTCAAGTTCAAGTATAACGCCGTCAATGACGACTGGCATAAACTCTATGACAATTTTGAAAGGAAAGATTCCGCTCTGACGGACCTGGCCGTTTTGCCCGACGCCGACGATACCGGAAGCCCGCTGCAGAACAGTGAACAGCTGTTCGCATCCGCGCCGCAAACGTGCAGCAACTACCTGCAGGTAAAGGACAGGTATATCGTTACAAGCATAAAATCGGGGATGGTAGTAGTGGATCAGCACAGGGCGCACACCCGTATCCTGTTCGACAAATACATGGAGCAGATCAACGGCTGCGGCGGGACCATACAGAAAATACTGTTCCCGCAGATTGTAAACTTATCGCAGTCGCAGGCCGGAATCCTGTCGGGCATTGAAGAGAGCCTCGCCGGCATGGGGTTTGAAATATCGGACATGGGGGGCGGGGCATATTCGGTTACCGGCGTCCCTGAGGGAATCAAGGTAGACGATTATGAATCGCTGCTGCTGAATATAATAGAATCGGCCGCCGACTGCGGAAAGGCCGACGAAAGCATTGTCCATGAAAGGATTGCCTCTGCGCTCGCCGCAAAGACGGCTATTCCGTACGGACAGAAACTGACGGACAGCGAAATGGAACTGATTACGGAAAACCTGTTTGCTTCGCCTCATGCCAACTTCACGCCCGACGGGCGTCCCACCCTTATAACCCTTTCCATGGACGAAATCGCGAAGCGTTTCAAGTAATGCCCTCCCCTCTCCTGCCCCCCGGTATTTCCGGTTATGGGTTACAGGAGTGTGCACAGGGCGGTTTTGCCTGCCGCATGTACGGATTTTGAATGTTTTTGACGCATAATGCTTTTCTTTTGAGCAAATCTTTATACCTTTGTATGGTTATATGCGGACAGCGGCGGACACCCCCGCCGCAGAGCCGCATATATTGCCCGGATACAGCGGTTTATCCGTAAAAAAGAGATATTGATTTTATAACAATAAAGGTCTGGAAGGACAATGGCAAACAGTAAAGAAAAACTATTCGGACAATTCCCGCCCGTCTCTACCGAGGCGTGGATTGAGAAAGTAAAAGCCGACCTTAAAGGCGCCGACTTTGAAAAGAAGCTCGTTTGGCGTACAAACGAGGGGTTCAACGTTCAACCCATGTATCGTGCTGAAAATACCGAAGGGATGAAATCGACCGATTCCGTTCCGGGAGAGTATCCTTACATCCGCGGTACTAAATGCGACAACAAATGGTTTATCCGCCAGGACATTGCAGTGGATGATACTGCCGCTGCGAACGCCAAGGCCAAAGAGATTCTCGGGAAAGGGGTATCCTCGTTGGGCCTGAAACTGAAAAAGGAGGATATCAATGCCGATGCGGTTGCCAAACTGCTGGACGGCATAGATGTTGAAAATGTGGAAATCAATTTCTGCTGCTGCGTAAAATCGGCCAAAAGCCTGGTTGAGACGTTTGCGGCTTACCTGAAAGGCAAAGGTGCGGATTTATCGAAAGTAAAGGGTTCGGTAAACTTCGACCCGTTCAAACGCATGCTGAAGAAAGGCCGCGACATGGCCGATGTGGCCGGCATGTGCGCCGATATTGTAAATGCGGCATCGGAACTGCCCCGGTTCAGGGTACTGAGCGTGGACGCCTCGATGCTTTGCAATGCCGGCTCGTACATAACCCAGGAACTGGGATTCGCGCTGGCATGGGGCAATGAGTACATGAGCATGCTCACGGACAAGGGAATCGATGCCGACACGGCTGCCGGCAAGATTAAGTTCAACTTCGGCATTTCATCGAACTTCTTCATGGAAATAGCCAAATTCCGCGCCGCACGAATGCTGTGGGCCGAAATTGTAACGGCGTACAAGCCTGCCTCGGCAGATGCCGCGAAGATTGCCTCGCATGCGGAAACGTCGCAGTTCAACATGACGGTTTTCGACGCTTATGTAAACCTGCTCCGCTCGCAGACCGAGACCATGTCGGCAGCCCTTGCCGGAGTAGACTCGATTTGCGTGCTGCCGTTCGACACTCCTTACAAGGAGAGCGACGATTTCTCGGAGAGAATAGCCCGCAACCAGCAGCTGCTGCTGAAAGAAGAGTCGCATTTCGACAAGATTGTGGATGCCTCGGCCGGTTCGTACTATGTGGAGAACCTTACGATGTCCATTGCCGAACAGGCATGGAAAATCTTCAACGAAACCGAAGACAACGGAGGATTCTACGCTTCGATAAAAAGCGGGGACGTCCAAAACAAGATAAATGCCTCGGGCGATGCCCGCCGCACGGCTATTGCCCGCCGCCGCGAAATACTGCTCGGAACGAACCAGTATCCCAACATCAACGAAAAGGCCGCCGACAAGATCGAAGCCAAAGGGGGGTGCGGTTGCGGTTGCGGAAGCAAATGCGAGGCCGAATTCGCCACTCTGGACTTCAAACGCGGCGCAACTGCATTTGAATCGTTGCGCCTGGCTACGGAAAATGCCGGCAAACAGCCCAAGGTCTTCATGCTTACTATCGGCAACCTCGCCATGCGTCTCGCAAGGTCGCAATTCTCGGGCAACTTCTTCGGTTGCGCCGGATACAAGATTATAGACAACCTCGGGTTCGACACCGTTGAAGAGGGCGTTGAAGCTGCTGTAAAGGCCGGCGCCGATATTGTAGTGCTCTGCTCGAGCGATGAAGAGTATGCCACTCTTGCCCCGGCTGCCTTCAAGGCTCTGGACGGACGGGCCATATTCGTAGTGGCCGGCGCTCCCGAATGCGCAGAAGAGCTGAAGGCTCAGGGTATAGATTTGTTTATTAACGTGCGCAGCAACGTATTGGAGACATTGCAGGCGTTTAATGAAAAACTCTCCATTAAATAACCGCTTTTGTTATGAGACCTGATTTCAAAAACATAAACATAACTGATGCGTTTACGGGTAACCCGTCGAATGCGTCGTGCAACCCCGAGGCCGACTGGATGACCCCGGAACTGATTCCCGTAAAATCGGTTTACACCAAAGAGGACCTCGAAGGGATGGAACACCTGAATTATGTTGCCGGTATTGAACCGTACCTGAGAGGCCCGTACAGCACAATGTACGTTATGCGCCCGTGGACGATACGGCAGTATGCCGGTTTCTCTACGGCTGAAGAGTCGAACGCTTTCTACCGCCGCAACCTGGCCGCAGGGCAGAAAGGGCTTTCTGTGGCCTTCGACCTTCCTACGCACAGAGGTTACGACGCCGACCATGAAAGGGTTGTCGGCGATGTGGGAAAAGCCGGCGTTTCTATTTGCAGCCTTGAGGATATGAAGGTGCTCTTCGACGGTATCCCCCTGAACAAAATGTCTGTTTCCATGACCATGAACGGCGCAGTGCTCCCTATCATGGCGTTTTACATAAACGCCGGCCTTGAGCAGGGCGCAAAACTGGAAGAGATGGCCGGGACCATACAGAACGATATTCTGAAAGAGTTCATGGTGCGGAACACGTATATCTATCCGCCGGAATTCTCCATGAGGATTATTGCCGATATTTTTGAATATACTTCAAAGAACATGCCCAAGTTCAACTCCATATCCATTTCGGGCTACCACATGCAGGAGGCCGGCGCAACTGCCGATATTGAACTTGCTTATACGCTTGCAGACGGGCTGGAGTACCTGCGCGCAGGTATCAACGCAGGCATGGATATAGATGCGTTCGCCCCGCGCCTGTCGTTCTTCTGGGCTATCGGCATGAACTACTTCATGGAGATTGCGAAAATGCGCGCCGCACGAATGCTGTGGGCCAAGATTGTAAAACAGTTCAACCCGAAAAACCCCAAATCGCTTGCATTGCGTACGCACTGCCAGACATCGGGCTGGTCGCTTACCGAACAGGACCCGTTCAACAACGTGGGACGTACCTGCATTGAAGCCATGGGCGCAGCCTTGGGCCACACCCAGTCGCTGCATACAAACGCCCTGGACGAGGCCATTGCCCTGCCTACCGACTTCTCGGCCCGTATTGCCCGCAACACCCAGATATACATACAGGAAGAGACCTACGTAACGAAGGAGGTTGACCCGTGGGCAGGTTCGTATTATGTGGAGACTCTTACCAACGAACTGGCCCACAAGGCATGGGAACATATCCAGGAGATTGAGAAACTGGGCGGAATGGCCAAGGCCATTGAAACGGGGCTGCCCAAACTGAGAATTGAAGAGGCCGCCGCACGTACTCAGGCCAGAATAGACTCGGGCAAGCAGATTATAGTGGGTATAAACAAATACCGCCTCGATAAGGAAGCCCCGATCGATATTCTCGAAGTGGACAATACCCAGGTGCGCAAACAGCAGATTGAACGTCTCAACGCATTGAAGGCCAACCGCGACAACGAAGCTGTAAAAGCCGCTTTGGATGCGATAACGGAATGCGTGAAGACGAAGAAGGGCAATCTGCTCGACCTGGCTGTAAAGGCTGCCAAGGTACGCGCTACACTGGGAGAGATTTCAAACGCCTGCGAAGTTGTTGTCGGTCGTTATAAAGCTGTAATAAGAACTATATCGGGAGTGTATTCATCAGAAACCAAACAGGACGCCGATTTCATCCGCGCCACTGAACTGGCTGAAAAGTTCGCTCGGAAAGAGGGACGCCAGCCGCGTATAATGATTGCTAAAATGGGCCAGGACGGACACGACCGCGGCGCAAAGGTTGTTGCCACGGGTTATGCCGACTGCGGATTTGACGTAGATATGGGCCCGCTGTTCCAAACCCCTGCCGAGGCTGCGCGCCAGGCTGTCGAGAATGATGTTCACGCTTTGGGCGTTTCATCGCTTGCAGCCGGACACAAGACGCTGATTCCGCAGGTTATAGAGGAACTCAGGAAACTCGGCCGCGAGGATATTATAGTTACTGCCGGAGGGGTTATTCCGCCGCAAGACTACGATTTCCTTTACAAGGCCGGCGTGGCTGCCATCTTCGGCCCGGGTACTCCGGTCGCAAAATCGGCAGTCCAGGTTCTCGAGATTCTTCTCGGCGAAGAGGCTTGACGGAGTTTATCCAAATACTTCTTGCAGGCGGGGCGAAGAGATTCTTCGCCCCGCCTTCTTGTCATGTACTGCCCTCTGCCCTACTTTTTTGTAGGGGCTACTTGACGCTCCGGTCTCCGGCAAAACCTTCCCGTTATAACAGCATAGGCATACATTCATGCACCTCGAAAATTTTTTCATACGGTGAGGTGTACAACGGAATTTATTTATCGATACTTTTGCAGGCTGTTTTTCGCGTTGTACGATTATGAAAGAAGAGAATTTCAAGGGCCATATTGCAATGGCCGGGGCAAATGTATTCTGGGGAGCGATGCCCCCTGCTGCAAAAATAGCTATGGTCAGTGGCGGGATAGCCCCTATTGTGGTTACCGACCTGCGGTTTTTCGGAGCGATGGTCCTTTTCTGGCTTATTTCCCTGTTCTGCAAGAAAGAGCCTGTCGAGCCGAAGGATATGATGAGGCTTTTCGGCGCTGCCATGCTGGCCATTGTGCTCAACCAGGGGTGCTTCATTTTCGGGGTGAAACTGACATCGCCCGTAGATGCCTCGATTATAGCGACCAGCATGCCCCTTATAGCCATGGTATTATCGGCCTTTTTCCTGAAGGAACCTGTTTCGGGCAAAAAGGTTACGGGGATAGCCCTTGGGGCAACAGGGGCTTTGCTGCTTATTGCAGGAAGCAGCTACCAGGGCAGCGCGCCTTCGGGTAACGGCAACCCGATTCTGGGCGATGTGCTTGTTCTGCTGGCACAATGCAGCTACGCTCTCTATTTTGTCCTGTTCAAGGGTTTTGTAAGCAAATATTCCATTATTACCATAATGAAGTGGATGTTTACATACTCCTTTTTGTGTGCCCTGCCGTTTTCTTATAATGAACTTATGGGAACGGAATGGCTGGAGATGGCGCCGGAGGTTATAGCCTCGCTGGCCGTTGTTGTGGTTGGCGGGACTTTTATCAGCTACCTGCTCGTTATTGTGGGCCAACGCAACTTAAGGCCTACGGTAGGTGCCATGTACAACTACGTGCAACCTGTAATATCGTGTTCGGTGGCCGTTTTCATGGGCATGGACACGCTTAATTTCCCTAAACTTGCTTCGGTTCTGCTTATAGCCGCAGGGGTTTATCTGGTTTCGGCAAGCCCTACCAGAAAGGAAATGGAGGAGAAACTGCTGAAGGAGGGATAGCGCAACACCATATTTTGCATGGGACAGACGGGGCCGACGCCATTTTTCCGGAGGAGAGAGGGTTATATGATTAAAGGCGGATCTTGCTCACGCAACTTCCGCCTTATTGATAAAGAAAATAGGAAATATATAAAACACAATTGGCTCTTTTTTGTGTGCAGGCCGTGCCGGTGGGCCCGGATTATGCCGAAACCGGCGGCTGCACGTCCTTTTCCGGTTTCAGATCGCGGGAAAAGAGTATAAGGTATATGCCCCAGTACACGAATGCGAATGCGCAGATGAAGACTATCACGTACGTACTCATATATGGGGCGTAAAAGAAGAGCGCGGATACGAGCAACAGGAGTATGCCGTTTACCATATACAGCCATCTGTACTTGTAGCCCCGGGGCATGCCCGCCGATGATATTATATTGCTTATTGCCCTGAACAGCAGGATGAAAGCAAAGAAGTACGGCAAAGTGAGCTCGCTGAGTACGAGATTGCTTACAAGCAGGAAACCGATGAAAATATCGAATATGCCGCCGGCGAGCCACCAGCCCCAGCCATGCCCGCGCCGTTCCACGTCGCCCGATATTGCAAGCTGGATTACCCCGTAAAGCAACAGGCCCCACCCCAGCAGCATGGATATGACCATATAGCCCGATACCGGCATGAACAGCATCCATATCCCCGCAGGTATCAGCAATATTCCCAGTATCATTATGCTCCACCAGTAACGGGTCTTTCCCCAAAAGTTAAATATGCCCAGTTCCATATCAAACAGTTTTTCGTTTTTCTGATGATAATAACACGCCTTGAGTTGTTTTGGATTTCCGGCTGCATATAATATATGTTAATTTATTCTGCATCGTTCCGTTGCCCGGGCCTTGTGCTGTCTCGTGCACGATGCGCGCCTGACCGTTCCAGGCCAGGCCGCATTTATCCGCAGCCGTTGCGGCACATGCCGTTGCCATATGCGGCACAGCGGTTGCGGATAAAATAAATTTGTCTCTTTTTGGCGTTTACACTATCTTTGCTGCACCATGAAGAGGTGGTGGATTCTCCTTTTTTTGACGGCGCTTAACGTGCCTTTCATCTCCGCAAAGAAACGTACGCAGGTAGGCGAACCTTATGCGTGGCGGCTTTCTCAACCTCTCGGTACCCGGTACAGGGTGCCGATTGATACTTTGCACCTCAATTTCTACCAGACTGGCCAGCCGATAAGTTTCGACGAGCATTACGCCTTTACCGGAAACCTTGGAGGGGCGGGTTATTCCAGGATATTTTTCATGCGCGAGGACGCCCCCCAGTTTATATTCAAACAGCCGTTCGCCCACTATATAGTTACTCCGTCGTCTTATACGTACTACAATACCCGTATCCCCATGACTCTGCTTTCATACATGTCGGGGGCAAGCAGCGAAAACAGGAACGACGACCTGAAAGCGGCCTTCTCGGGGAACGTGAACAGGAAACTGGGGTTCGGGGCGAACATTGAATACCTGTATTCCAGAGGATATTACGACCACCAGGTTTCAAAAAACCTGAACTGGCAGCTATCGAGCAACTACAAGGGGGACAAGTACGAACTTAATGTAATGCTCAACACCTACAATATTGCATGCCAGGAAAACGGCGGCATATCGGACGATGCCTTTATCCTTACTCCCGACGACGTATACAACGGTACGGGAGGGGTGGATTCAAAGTCAATCCCTGTCAATTTCAACAATGCGTTCAACCGTGTCAAAGGCGCGACCTATTATGCCTCGCACCGCTACAAATGGGGGCACTACCGGACAAAGGTCATAAACGATACCGTTGAGGTTGAAGAATACGTTCCGGTCATGAGCTTTATCCATACGGTCGAGTATAACAGGAACTTCCGCAGATTCATTGATACCGATTCGGCCGAGAATGTGAGGAATTTCCAGAACGCATACATAAACAAGACTTCGACCAACGATACGACATCGTACTGGTCGTTGAGCAATACCGTCGGGGTGTCGCTCCACGAGGGGTTCAACAAACGCGCGAAAATGGGTATCTCGGCCTTTGCCACGTATGAAATAAGGAGGTTCAACATAATGGCCTCGCCGGTGTCGAACGATATTCTGAAACAACCTGCCATACCCCTGCTGCCGAACCAGAGCTACGGATACAGTTCCGTAAGGAACCCGCAGGTGTTTACCGAAAACGTCGTCTGGGTAGGCGGTAACATATCGAAACGTCAGGGTGCGCTGATTACTTATGACGTAAACGGGAAAATAGGTCTTACCGGGCCGGAACTCGGTTCGTTCGACATAGACGGACGGATGCAGACGAAATTCGCTTTCATGAAAGATTCCATGCGTATCGGCGCATACGGCTTTTTCAAGAATCTCGAACCTGCATTTTATTATCGCCGGTATGTCTCCAACCATTACACATGGAATAACGATTTCGGCAAGATACGCAAGTTCAGAGTGGGCGGAGAGGTTGAAATTCCTTCGTGGGGAACGTATCTGAATGTCGGTTTCGAGAATGTCCAGAACCATGTTTATTTCAACAAGCAGTCCCTGCCGCAACAGGAAAGCGGGAATATACAGATATTTTCCGCAACCTTGAAACAGAGACTGAAAGTGAGCATAGTCCATCTCGATCTGGAGGCTATATACCAGGCTTCGAGCAACCAGTCGGTTATACCGCTACCCGCACTTTCGGCTTACGGGAATTTTTATCTGCTGTTCAAAATAGCAAAGGTCCTGCATACGCAGATAGGCGTAGACTGCCGGTACAATACCGCATATTACGGCGAGGTATATAATCCGGCCACGCTCTCTTTCCACGTACAGGATGAATACAAGGTAGGGAACTACCCCTATATGAACGTTTACGCCAACATGAAACTGAAAATGGTCAGGTTTTATGTAATGTACTCGCATTTCAACAAAGGGCTGTTCGGCGGGAACAGATACTTTTCCATGCCGCATTACCCGCTTAACCCGGGTTCGTTCCAGTTTGGCGTGTGCGTGGACTTTACAAACTGATCATCTCTTTTTAACACGGTATTTTAACTATGGGAAAATTAAAAAGGGGCGGAGCATTGCTTGTCTACGGCATTATAATACTGATTTCTGCCGTATCGATAATATTTGCGGAACTGTTTTTCCAGGATACGGAAACCGAACCGGAACGCGACTACGAAGTTATTGCAAACGATACTTTGAGGATTGTTACCGATTTGCATCAGGCCCGGAATAGTGGAGGGAGCGGCAAGGCAAGCGGATTCCACTATGAACTGGCCGAACTTGTCGGGAAAGAAAGCGGACTGAAGTTTGCAGTAATTGTGGAGAACAGCCTTGCCAAAAGCCTGGAGGGGCTTGAGAAGAGGGACTTCGATATAGTTGCAAGGCCTATTATCGTTTCGGACCTGAGCAAGGAGAGGCTGTTGCTCTCGGACGGCCTCAATACGGACAAACAGGTTTTAGTACAGAGGAAAAGCCGTTACAATGGCGGGAAGCCGGTAATAAAATCGGTTGTTGAACTGGCCGGCAAGGAGGTGCATATACAGGATGATGAGACGGTAAGGATGATTCTGGAGAACCTGGCGGTGGAAACAGGCGACTCGATATATATAGTTCCCGAGAAAGATTGCAGCAATGAACAGATTGCAACAATGGTGGCTGAAGGGGTTATCGATTATGCGGTGTGCGATTATTCCACAGCAAGGAAAATGGCCAGATATCTTAAACAGATAGATATAACCCTGCCTGTCAGTTTTGAGATGCAACAGTCATGGGGCGTAAGGAAAGAATCGCCCGTACTGCTCGACAGCCTCGACACGTGGATGGAACGGGTTAAAAGCACCCGGAATTTCAGACGTCTTCTGAACAAATACGGTTTAAGATAGGTTATATGTCTACGGGCGCGACCTCCCGTACGGCCGGCCTGACGGCAGGTATCGCCATGCAACCGCGCCGTAGCGCAACATACCGGTAATGCCGTTCTTTATGCCGCATTTGCCGCCAGACTTGCCGGGTATCGCAGTTCTTGAACCAAACCAATATTTTACAACCTATGAAAACTCTTGTTTCTTTCAGTTTCTGTATCGCACTCGCAACGGGGCTGCTTTCCTGCAACAAGGGAAAGCCTGCAGGATATGTACCGGACGGTACGGACCCGCTTTCCGATCCTCAGAAAACGATAGCCAATACAGCTTCAGGGGTAATTACGGATGAAACATCCATGAACGTCATATCTATCGCTACCCCTGAGGGGGATACGATGAGAATAGGCAAAGGGGATGCCGTTGTTGAGGGAAGCGGTATTATTATAGGGGACTCGGCCGTAGTTTACTACTTTTTCGAAGCTTCAGCCGATTCGGCCGGCAACAGACCCGTTGCCTCGAGGATTGTTACAAAACAGGCCGACCTGAAGAAATAGCTCTTCCCTCCTGACAGTACGGGGCTGGAGCACGGGTTTGCCCGTAATCCATTTTACCCCGCAAGGCACGGGGGACGCTTCTGGGAAAAGACCCGCCCCCTCTTCATGCTTGTATTCCGTTTTCCTGGACGGCAACCGTACAGATTGCCTTCTTACCCGCGCCATATGCTTGCGCTATACCGTTGGGGGAATAAGCGTCCCGGCTTTCCCGCATGCCCCGCGGTGAGAGTACGGTTGGCCTACCCTCCGCCTCCCTTTTTACGGAAGTCCTTGAAATCGGCATAGTTGCGGATATAATCTTCCTCGTCGAAAAGTTCCGATGCAAGTACAAGCGTTACCGCTCCGGATGAAAAGTTATTCAACTCGCGCCATATCCCGGGACGGACAAGAAGCCCCATATAGGGACGGTTCAGTACTATTTTCCTGCGCTCCTTACCGTCGTCGAGCGTTACATCGAAACTGCCGCTGACGGAGACTATCAGTTGCGACAGGTTCTTGTGCGCATGCCCTCCGCGGTCTTCCCCGCCGGGTACGTCATAGATGTAATACACTCGTCTGATATCGAACGGGACATCGGCGTTCCCCTCCACTACCGAGAGATTGCCGTTAGGGTGGTGATGCTTGTCGAGCGTTATCAGCCGACAGTCATCTACTCCGTATATGGGTGTACAGGTTTTCATTCTTGATTTTTAAGGTATTCTACATATTCGCCGTAATCTTCCATATAATCGCTTTCATCGTATCTTGACGATGACAACACCATGGCCACAGAGTTTGTGGAAAAATTCTCTATGCGGCGCCATATAAGGTTGGGTATGTATATACCGTAATAGGAACGGTTGAGAGGATACACCTTTTCTTCCGTCCCGTCGTTGAGTATCACGTCGAAACTGCCGGAAAGGGCTACTATAAACTCGTGCTGTTTCTTGAAGGCATGCCCGAAACGCTTCTGCCCGCCGGGTACGTCGTATATCCAGTATGCCCTTTTTATGGCAAACGGCACGTTTATGTTCTCTTCTATTACGGAGAGGTTCCCGCGGGAATCTTCTACTTTGGGAAGAGATATGAGCTTTACTTTATCGAGCATTGTTCCTTTCGTAACTTATATATGAACGGGGCATGAACGCCATCCCTTTTTCGGGGCCTGTACACGATAGTGCACCGGTGTTCCGCATCTGTTGCCGCATCGGACGCACCTCCCGCCCGCTGGACTTTTTTCATGATTTCGCCGTACTGACGCCTTTCTTCACGGACTTTTCCCACGCGTTACTGCGAAGATAGTAAATTATTCTTTCATATGTTTAAAGTATCTGCTTCTTTGTTTTTTTATTTTGTACGGGAGTGGTAAAATACATATATTTGTAGTGTATCGGGCTGCCGGCTGCAAGGCTGACGCCCGTATGCCTTGTTGTATGCAGACAGATATTTACTAACTTGATATTCGTATTGTAAAATGAACAGATATTTCCTGTTATCGGCGGTTGTCGCACTGCTGTTATGCCAGGGTGCTGCCGCAAAAACGCGGGACAAGAATATTGACCGCCATGAGTTTTCGATAGGATACGGCGTAATGCCTGTTTCGGAGTGGGCCGGAGCATTTACCAACGCAGTTGATTATCCTGACGACTTCAAATCGCTCAACCGCTCCAACAGTTCGCATTACGGCGCAGTAAACCTCGATTACAACTTCAGGCTCAACAAAAGGATAGGTTTGGGCGTAGGCGTGATATATGCCTATTCCAAAAAGGATGTTACATTCAACTACAACAATACTTTTGTAGAAAATGAATGCAACAACTTTTTGAGCATAATGCCCAAAGTAAAACTCAACTGGATTGAGAAAGAAAAGTTTACGCTGTACACCACCGTAGGGGTAGGCCTTTGTATCGATTTTTACAACGCCGTACATACCGGCAGCACCCCAGGTCTTACGGAAAGGAAATGCAATACCGATTTCATGCTTGCATACCAGTTCTCGCCGATAGGCATTGAAGTCGGCAAGAAAACTGCATTCTTCATGGAAGCCGGAATAGGCAATGCCGGAAGTGCTATTGCCGGCGTCAGAGTAAAATTCTGATTATACCGGAAAACGCATGAAAATTCCAAGGGAGAGGACGGATCAGTATCCGTCTTCTCCCTGTTTTATCTCCTGTTCGGTAATAGGGCTCTTATCCATGGCTTTCCACGCGGCAAATATATATGCCGCCACTACCGGTATCAGTAATGATACCGCACTCATTACTTTCAGCGTAAAAAGGCTGGAAGAACTGTTATAAATGGTCAGCGATGACTGTATATCGGCAGAGGAGGGGTAATATGGGGTGTTGTTATACCCCGCCGCAAACATCAGCGACAAAACCACTGCCAGCGTCCCGGCACCGCACAGCCAGATTCCCCGTTTGAAGCGAGGGACTGACAGGGTCAGTATTACGGACAATATTACCGATACCGTCCCGAATGAAAACAGGCACAGATTCCACGGCATTTCCAGCATGTTTTTCAGATACCTGAATTTTTCCAATGTCTGTACTCCGCTGTACGGATCGGTTCTGCAACCATCTTTTGTAAACACCGCAACAACGAACATTATGAAAAACAAAAGAAACGGCAGACCGTCGCGATACAATTGCGTGTTTATACGCGAACGGATAGCGGGTGAACCGATGTTGGCCGCAAAGTAGAGCGATGCCTCTATCCGGGAAAGGAAAAAAACCGTAAAACCCGCAATGGCGTTAAGCGGGGATATTATGGACTCCAGCCCGTGCAGCGGATTCTGCCACACCGATATTACCGGAGCATTCTGCTGCATGATATTGTTGCGGTTTATACAGAAGTCGTTTCCTGTAAAAAATGAGGCTACGGCAACCCCGAGCAGGAAAGTACCGACAAACCCGTTTACATACAGGAACATGTCGTATACCCCCGTACCCAGCAGGTTCCCCTTGCGGGAACGGAACTCGTACGATACGGCCTGCAATATGAAACTGAAAAGCATTGTCATCCACAGCCAGTATGCACCGCCGAAACTGGTGGAATAGAAAAGCGGGAAGGAGGCAAAGAATGCACCGCCGAATACGACAAGGGTGGTAAATGTCAGTTCCCATTTACGTCCCAGAGAGCTTATTATCATGGAACGCTCCGTATCGGTACGCCCCAACTCTCTTACAAGCGTCTGCCCTCCTTGTACGAACAGCAGAAATACCAGCAGCGAAGCCAGCAACGAAATTATAAACCACCAGTAATGCTGGTAGAAGGAAATGGAGTCAATCATGGTTTCCGGTTTTTCGGGCAGGGCCCTTTTTTATCTGGTTCAGCATTATTCCTGCTTCGGCCGCCAGCAGTACGGTAAAGAATATCGCAAATATCCAGAATGTGGCTGTTACGCTTTTTACGTTTATATCGGATATTGCCGCATACGTGGGCATGATATCTTGTATTACCCACGGCTGACGGCCAACTTCCGCCACTATCCACCCCGTTTCAAGACAAACATAACCTAACGGCAACGAAAAGAGAACAATGTAGAGCAGCGGTTTTAAGCGTACATAATTGCGCCTGTATATGAAAAGGAGTACGGAAAGGAATATGATGAACAGGTATATTCCCAATGTGAACATTATATGGAACGAATAAAATACAAGCGGCACGGAGGGTACAAGCTGTGCTGTATCGGTTATGTAGGCATATCCGAAACTGTTATAGTTGCGTTGCAGCCTGTCAGCTGCTGCGGCCGCGGCCGCAGTATCGTTTTCCGACACGGCCTTTTTGTATTCCCGCAAGGCCCGGACGGCAATTTTGCCCGTTTTTATCCGTTCGGCCGCCGAAAGGGCCGTTACAGTATCGCCCGTAAACGGATTGCGAGCCTTATATCCGCCTTCTATTATATTGTTGATTCCAGGGACAAACCCGCCGGACGAACCGGTGGCAAGGTATGACAGCAACCGGGGTATTTCTATCTTGAAAAGGAATGTCGGCAGAGAATCGTTCAAGAAGGTCTTGTCAGGATTCAATATGCCGAATGCGATAAGCCCCTGCCCTCTTTTACCGTCGTATATTCCTTCCATTGCCGCAAGTTTCATGGGTTGTTTCTGCGCTACCTGTTTTGCCGACCCGTCGCCGGTATAAAAGACTATACATATTCCGGCAAGCCCTACAAGGGCGGCAAGCCTGGAACTGCGCAGGGCCAGTTCCGTTTCCCGCTTTTTTATAAGGTACCACGCCGATACGGACAATACGAATATGGAAGCCAATACCCAGCCGGACGTTACCGAGTGGAAGAACTTGTTGATTGCAACCGGGGAAAACACTACATCGGCAAAGCTGTACATTTCATTCCTTACAGTATCGGGGTTGAAATACATCCCGGCAGGATACTGCATCCATGCGTTTGCCACGAGTATCCACAATGCGGAGAGGGATGCGCCTATGCAGGTAAGCCACGTTGCCGCAAGATGCGTCCTCCTGCCTACCTTGTCCCAGCCGAAAAACATTATGGCTATAAAAGTGGATTCCATAAAGAAGGCCATTATGCCCTCTATGGCAAGCGGGGCACCGAATATGTCGCCCACGAACCAGCTGTAATTGGACCAGTTCGTACCGAACTGGAATTCAAGGATTATCCCGGTAGCGACGCCGATTGCAAAATTTATACCGAACAGCGTCATCCAGAACTTCTCTGTTCTCTTCCACTCTTCGTTGCCTGTACGGTAATATATGGTCTCCATTATGGCTATTATAAGGGAGAGGCCCAATGTCAGCGGGACAAACAGCCAGTGGTACAATGCAGTTAGTGCAAACTGCGCCCGCGACATATCTACTAACGGGAATAAATCGCTCATAATCTTATCTGCATCTTTCTACCAGTTCTTCATATATCTGCACGGAATTTCCCTCTGCCGTCCGCCGTCCGGGAGGTACACCGGCATTACAGACAGGCCAGATTATAAAAAACATTATAGCCAGTTTCACAAGGATTATAGTCCATAATATTTTACCTGTCGTCATGCTTCTGAACCCTTCGATATAAAAATCGAATACCGGGGCCAATATCCGTTTCATTTATCTGCCGTGTATTAAAACAGTATTCTTGTACATTCCTGCATATAAAACAACAACCTTAAGGGAAGATTGTTTGCAAAAGGAAAACTGACAGGATACGCGGAAAAAGCGTTGCCCGCATGCGAGAAATTTTCACATGCGGGCAACGCTTCTTATATAACACGCACCCTCTTCCTGATTTCCGGGAATGCAGGCGATTGTTTATGTTGTCAGAACTTGCAGTTGAAACCTGCAAGGACCGATGCCGTAGCATCGAATTTCGCCCTTGAGGAATACCCGTCCACGGCATCTCCGTAGAATGTTCCCTTAGGCTCGATGAATATATCGAACCTGTCGGACAGGTTGAATTTTGCCTGAAGGCCGAACGCCGCCGTATACGTAACCTTGAGGTCGCGGTAATCGTCGCTCTTCTTTACTGGCGCAACGGCACCTGCCCCGACGAATGCTATTGCCTCGAACAGACGGCTGTCGTTGTTGCCGGCAAACATATTGGTAAGGTTCAACATGTAGTCGGCCCGACCCGATATCATATCTATCTTTTCCCCTACATACTGGTACGGCTTGTATATTCTGGTATATTCGGCATTCAACCTGAAACCGTGCACCGGCGTTATCCAGCGTCCGTATGCCATATCGGCCGAATAGACAAGTTTGTCCTTGAAACCTCCGAACGACGACATAAGGGTGTTTCCCCACAACCCTATCCCGCCACCGACAGAGATGAAATTGGGCTTATCGAGGCGTGCATCTATCTCTTTTGCATACCTGTCCCGCTTGTTTATGGAGTAGGTCAGACCGGCATATATCATCCCTACCGATTTCTGCCGGTTCTCCCCGTCGAACTTATTCAGATATATCGCAAGCTGGGGTTCGAGGAAAAGGCTGAAACTGGGAGCTACCTTGAATGAAGCCTGCACACCTCCGGTAAAACCGGGGATGAAACGCATGCTGTGGTCTACAATGGAGAACCCGGCATGCACACCGGCCATTGCATACATGTTGAAGAACCTGTCGGGGTTATAACCTATTGCCGCATTGGTGAGGTTGAGCATAAACTCCCCGCCTATTCCTCCATGCGTTATGTAGTTTTCCGTACGGGTCTGCTTTATCCGTTCGCTCATGAAACTCAAACGCCAACCGGCAAGGGGCGTAACCCAGTTTCCTAACGACAGGCGTCCGGCAGGGGAAATCTTCTCCTTCAGATTGCTGAACATCCCGTTATCGATTATCCCGCCGAATCCTCCGGCAATGGAGAAAAACATGTTGGAGCCTTCCCCTTCCTTATATGCGTAGAGCGAAACAGGGTCGTATCCGCGCATACTGTACGATGTTCCTATACTTCCCGTCAACATGACCGACTTTCGTGTCGATACCGAACCCGTCAGGATACCCCGCTGCATTGCCCACAATGCCTGAGGCTCTACGAATACGCTCCAGTTCTTTTTCAGGTTGAAGTTCGCTTTCATCGAAGTTTGCAGCACGGGGCGGAATATGCTGTGATTATACATTACGCCTATTCCTCCGGCAGCTATCAACTCAAAGAAGCGGTCATCCTTGTATCCGCGTACGGCATTTGTCATGTTGAAGAGGTAATCCACTCCCAGCAACAGGTTTCTCGCCCGGTAATACGCACCATAGTCGTAATTGGTCCCGTACAGCAGCGTCCCCCCCGTAATCTGGATACCGGATACCGGAGTAAACCAGGTGCCGAGCCCGATGGTTACTTTCCCGGCAAGGTTGTTCCCTCCGTTGAGGTTTTCTTTTATACGGGAGAATCTGGCTCCTGCACCGGCCGATATGGAGACGAACATCCGGTCCGCAACCGATTTCTTCTCAAATTCGTCATTGTCTTTCCTGTACTCCTTTGCCACACTGTGATAGGTCAGACCCATAAGCAAGGATGCGTTCGAGTCGTAACGGTTTATGTTCCCGTTGGTGTAGTTGGTGGTATAGAAAGAGATACGCGGCTCTAAGAATATATCCAGCGCCGGGGTTATCCTGAAGTTGCCCTGCAACCCGATACCCAAACCTGCCGACATTTTCCATTTCGTTCCGGTCTGTCCGGAGAAAGCCAGTTCGGGACCGAACGTCCCTATCAGGTCGAAGAGCCGGCCCTCGTCATATCCGCCGAACACATTGCTGTAATTTATCATATAGTCGGCACGCAATATGGCTGAACCCAGTTTGTTGTCGCTCACCAGATTTTCGCCGGAATAATCGGCATAACCTGCGTATGCGGAAAGTCTGACACCATGCACGTGCTTGAACCAGCCTCCGAATGCAATCATTCCTGCCGGGCCGAGTTTTATTTCATTTGCATATATGGGCGCCATATTTGAAAGGGGACGCTGTATACCTGCTCCAAACGAGAAAAAGATGTTCTCCTTAAAGGTCGTCTTCTCCGCTTTGGTTACGTACGTGCGCGGCAGGGGCTGCATCTTGTAGGCAAGGCCGACGGAGACTTCGGGCAGTACATCGAACTTGCGCTCTACGTAGCGTTCGTTGTAGCCGTCATTTGCTATTGTAACACGCGGTTCCAGATATACGCTTATCAGCCTGTTGATATTGAAATTACCCTGCAGTCCGAAAGAGCCGCCAAACAGATTGGTCCCGTATCCGTACCGGAAAGAACGCTTGTAGGTTGCGCCTACGAAACCGTACAGGTCAAAGAGCCTGTCTGGGTCATATCCGGCAACAAACGCACTTATGTTTGCCAGATAATCGAGATTGAAACCGAACAGTGCATGGGTGCTGTACCCTTCGTTACTCAATATCGACATGTCCAAACCGAAACGGGCACCTATGACAGGGGTAAACCATTTGCCGAAGTAGTAACGCGCTACCGGCCCGGCATCTCTTGCCGCCTTGTTGCCCGATGTATTGAACTGCACACCGAATGATCCGCTTACGAAAGTATTGTCGAAGAAATTATCCGAGTCGAATTTTTCCAATCTCGGACGTTTCTGCAAACGATAGTCGAGAGCATTGAACTGGGCGGTTGCTCCGGATACGGCAAAACATACGAACAGGATATATGCCGATATCCGTTTTGTGTTTATCATTCCGGTTTTTTTATATCTATTCTTCATCTCTCTATAACAAATCTTTTACATCGGCATCTATTTCAGCTATTTCACGCAATGACGGATCCATTTCCAATGCCGTTTCTATATAGTTTATGGCCTCTACGACCTTGTCGAGCCTGTTTGCGATTATTGCTTTCACGTACATTACCCTTGCCGATTCGTCGGGGAGCTCTTCGGCCTTCTCCCATGCTTCGTCATTGCGCTTCATTGCCAAAAGCAGCACAATCTCGTTTATGCCGCCCTGCGCCCCGAAAGTCTGCAGTGCCTCTTCATAGTTTCCGTTCAAGGCATCCGTTACCGACCTTATGTATTCCGACGTCTCCGTCTCTTTCATGAGCATCGCCACCGAATCGGCGCTGTCGTATTTCCAGCGGTCGAGGTATGCCACTATCTGATTGGAGAGGACCTCTTCGGGAGCATTTTCGTTTATGAACGGCTTGAGAAGATTCTCGTCGGAACGCCCTTGCCTTATATACAAGGCCGCAAGGTTGTTGGCCGCAAGCATAAACCTCGGGTACATTTCCAAAGCCTGCTTGTAAAGGGTTTCACGCTCAACGTCGTCCTTTGCCCGCATGAACATGCGGTAAAACTCGTAACGGGAGAACGACGAATAGTCCTTTTTGTACAGTTCTTCAATCTCATCATCTGTCAGGACCCTGTATATGGAGTACCCGAAGTTGTATTCGACGCGCCTGAGTTCCGGCAGATACTTCGGTACTATGAGGCTTCTGTAATACGGCAGGCGGCTGATAGCCAAGAACTGCCTGTCGGGGCTGTCGGGGTAACGGTTTATTATGGCCCGCACCTCGGCGGCTTTATCGGTAAGCGAGTCCCTTACCATCATCTCGTATACGGGTTCCCAGTTTTCCACTTTTGAATCGGACACTACCGAAAGAAACTCCCTGCGCTCGGGACTTACATAGGAAAGTATCCTGTCGCGTGCTGTCGCCATACGCTCCTTGGCCAGCACCACGTTGCTCGCATAACGCCCGTCAGGGGACGAAACTCCGCTGATGGCAACCGATTCGAGGCGTGCATCGGGGTTCGACTCGAGCGAGGTTATTCTTTTGCCGAGCATCTCAAGCTGTCTTACGTTCTCAGGGTCGCTCTCGTCTATTTGGGCTTTACCGGGCAGGTACGTAAGGTTTACTTCCCCCTTATCGTTCCTCAGCTGCAATTCCGGTTTGGGGATATATGCCGAATCGGTCAAGTCGCGGGCCCCGAGGTTGTAATCGAAAAACCGCAACGGGTTCACGGTTCCGTGAGCTATAGATATGGTATCTACGTTTATAATCTTTTTGTAGTCCTCTATCGACATGAAAACATCTGCACGGTAATCGTCGCGGTTGTTTTCAATATACGCCGAATCGTGATACGCTATTATCTCTCCCTGACGGGACATCTGGCTCTTCTGGATATAGGGGGAGAGGGTATCGCGGCTCAAATCGAAACCGTACATCCTGTCTTGCGTCAATAAATATTCGCGGCCGTCTGACACTACCGGACGGAGGAAGAATGTTTTCCTGCGGGTAACGTTGTATATGGTAGGTTGGACAACAAGTCTCTTGTCGCTCGACATGATGGCCGACGGGACCTTGAATCTGGTACGCAGATGGAAATAGTTTCCCACTACCTCTATTTCCGACGGTTCGAATATTATGGTCCCCACAAGGTTGGCCGTTACGACTATCTCCTCCATTTCATTGGCGGTAGTCTGCAACTCCACGTCTATAGTCAGGCGTCCTTTTATCTTTTCCTTCTCGGACGAGTATCCCATACACGAGAACTCAACCGTCGCATTCGGCGATATTATCAAGGAGTATCTTCCGTCATCGTCGGTAGTCCCTACAACTCTCTGGTTTCCCAAATCCTTTATCGTTGCTCCGGGAATCCGCTCGCCGTTGTTCCCACGCACAACTCCGGTTACACGTATGTTTTGGGCATTCGATATTGCCGGCAGCATTGCCAATGCAAATGCAAGCGACATCAATATCTTTATTGAAAGTTTCATTTACAACGCTTTTTTAGAAGATTACATATGATATGTTCACACCCAGTTTTACAGGTACCGCATTCCACCCGAAACTGTTGTAGTCTGCCGGACGGGGTGCTTCTTCCTTATAGCGGTACTGCCAATGGAACATCGCACCGACCCCGGCCGTAAGTTCCAGATTCCAATGTTTTCCAAGTACGAAATCGTAACCGTAGGTTATACCTCCGCCCAAGGCCTGACCGTCGTACAACGTCCCCTTATACCCCATATCGTAATTCATGTACAACAGAGTAACACCGAGGAAATGTTGCGCCATCGGACGCCCGAACCAATAACGGAACTCGGGAGAAACCGAGACGTGATCGGTTTTGATGCCTGAATACGGAGACCAGACATTGAACGATGCCGACAAATCGACCGACATGTTCGGCGAAACGACAAACTCGGCCGACAGGTTGGGCGATACGGTTGCCCACAACACGGCATTCGTCTTCAACGCTATCTTTTGCGAATAAGATGAATAAGAGATACAACAGAACAATATCATTAACAAAACCCGATATTTTTTTATCGCTGCAGTATTTATCGGGATTTTAATGCTTTGATTCATCACTTCAATTAATTTGTTAAGGCCTCGTGAATGTACCGTATCCTTTTTCCTCTTTTAAATCAAGTCCATAAACTTTCCAAGAGAGAATACACATTCGAGCGCAAAATTACATATTTTTTTTCAATGGCATATAATTTTTTTACAAAACATTTTTATTTATACGCCTAATCCCCCGCAAGGCGTCGATTCTTCTGCCGGAGGCTGATTCATAAATATTTCGGCTTGTCGCCCGCACTCGGCAAACTTGCTTTCCCCATAA
Organism: uncultured Bacteroidales bacterium; assembly: GCA_949297125.1. GTDB lineage: Bacteria > Bacteroidota > Bacteroidia > Bacteroidales > G3-4614 > Caccoplasma_A. The sequence goes on along the minus strand of CASFRS010000020.1, from coordinate 112,406 downwards.
CGTTATGAAGATATATTGCCCGCCGGAAACCGCCGCCTTTTACAGTTGGATCTTTTAATATACGGCAACTGTCGGGATTGCATTTTTTTTTCTAACTTTGTGTTCAAATACATGATTCCTTCCGCTATCTCCCGGCCGGGGGGGTATCTTTGCCGTAAAACGGCGAAAACAAGCGGCACTCGGCATAACAAAACCTCGCGGTTTGTTTCTGCCCTCGTTTGCGTTATTTTTGCCCGGGAAGGGAATCGCGCCCTGCAGGTTAAAGGCGGGCAAAAGCATGTGCTGCAAGGGATGCATGTATTTTACACCTTTTGCATGTTCAAGTCTTATACATGACACATGATAACGGATACTGATATTATAAACACGAAGCAAAGGTTCGGCATAATAGGGAATACCCCGTCGTTGACGAGAGCCATAACCCGCGCCATGCAGATAGCCCCGTTCGATATTTCGGTCCTTATTACCGGAGAGAGCGGGACGGGCAAGGAGTTTTTCCCGCAGATAATACACGCAAACAGCCTCAGGAAACACAACAAATATATTGCAGTAAACTGCGGCGCCATTCCGGAAGGGACTATCGACTCGGAACTTTTCGGCCATGAAAAGGGTGCTTTTACCGGCGCTCTTGCCGACCGTAAAGGGTATTTCGAGGAGGGAAACGGAGGGACTATTTTCCTCGACGAAGTCGGGGAACTTCCCATGACCACGCAGGCAAGGCTGCTAAGGGTTCTGGAAAACGGGGAATTCATAAAGGTAGGTTCGTCGAAGGTTCAGAAAACCGATGTCAGGATAGTTGCCGCTACAAACCTGGACATGGAGAAGGCCGTTGCCGAAGGGAAATTCAGGGAAGACCTCTTTTACAGGTTGAACACCGTAAGGATAGAACTCCCCCCATTGAGAGAAAGAAAAAACGATATTCTGCTTCTTTTCAGGAAATTCTCGTCGGACTTCGCCGAAAAATACCGCATGCCGGCCATTCAGCTCTCCGAAGATGCAAAAGAACTGATGACGTCCTACAGTTGGCCGGGGAATATCAGGCAGTTGAGAAACGTTACGGAACAGATTTCCATATTCGAGACATCGAGGGAAGTTACGGCCGACATCTTGCGTTCATATCTGCCGAGAATTGACGAACCCAATCTTCCTGCGTTGAACAGGGACAATATCATGTTGCAGTCGGAAAAGGAAATGCTCTATAAAATAATACTGGACATGCGTAAGGAACTTGACGAACTTAAGAGTTCGATTCGGGAATCGGGACGCAAGGAGCATATCCCGCAAATCATCGAGCAGGATTCCAGACAGCACACGCTCCCTACCGTAGTCCGCAAACCTACGGAACAGTTCGACAATATAGAAACGGTTCATGCCGAAAGCATCGAGCCGAATGCCGTATCGCTTGAAGAGGCCGAGAAGGACATGATTCGCAAGGCCCTGGAACGCAATAACGGCAAACGGAAAAAATGCGCCGAGGAACTTAAAATCTCGGAACGCACATTATACAGGAAAATAAAGGAATACAACTTGGAATAATGATACGGAAAACGGGTATTATACTCCTGACATCGGTACTGTCGGTCATAATATTGTCTTGTACCATATCGTACAAGTTCAACGGGGCTTCTATCGACTACAACGTTACTAAAACCATTTCGATAGCCAACTTCCCCATCAGGGCCTCGCTTGTATATCCTCCGCTGGCTGCCGTATTCAACAATGCGTTGCAGGATATTTATACAAGACAGACTCGTCTCAGCATCGTTCCGCGCAACGGCGATTTGCAGGTTGAAGGGGAAATAACGGGATATTCGCTGTCGCCGCAGGCGGTCAAGGCGGATGCATATGCCTCCCAAACGCGGCTGACCATTACCGTAAGGGTAAAATATACCGATACCAAAAACCCGAAATTCAATATAGACCAGACTTTCAGCGCATACAGGGATTTCGACAGTTCCCTTATGCTAAACCAGGTACAGGATGAGTTGATTTCGGAGATAAGTGCCGAACTGGCCGAATTGATATTCAATGCCACAGTAGCGAACTGGTAACCTTTATGGGGGTAACTGAAAGAGAAACGGACGCCAATAAAAAGAAACCTGTCGGGAAACCGGGGGGAAATGGGGGTATTTTGTCGGCTCTGGAGATGCACGGAAAAGGGAACAGGTCGGCCATATCAAAGGAACTGCGTAAACTCTCCATGCTTATGCGCAATGTAAAGGAGACAGGCAAGGCGGAGGGCGGCTGTGCCGGACCGCAGTCTGAAACACATGCTGTTACCGCAGACACACACGAAAACGGGCAAGACAAGTCGGACTTTTCGAGAATTGACGATTTTATTTCGGCAGCGGGAGACAGTCAGGACCTGAGCATCGACGATATAATCCGTTCGGGCGCACCGGCTGGCGACTACTTCGCCGAAAGCGACTTTACCGCCACGGAGTGCAGCGACGGTGGCTCTTCTCAAATAAGTTCGATAGATTCTTTTCTGGAAGCGGTAAAAAGCGGCGATCTGAAAAATGCATGCTACGCAGCAATCGAAGAAGAGGAGATTGCCGATTGCGGTGAATCCGGCATGGATGACGATGAAAGATGTGTTATCGAAGAGGAGTTTTACACCGAAAGCCTTGCCAAAATATATATAAAGCAGCGACGTTACGACAGGGCTCTGGAAATTATAAACAAATTAAGTTTGATTTATCCGGAAAAAAATATTTACTTTGCAGACCAAATCAGATTCTTGAAAAAATTAACAGATAATATAAAAACAGAGTAATATGTCGTTATTCATCACCATTTTAATTGTACTGGCCGCAATCTTTTTGATTCTTATAGTTTTAGTACAAAATTCCAAAGGCGGAGGCTTGGCCGCCGGCTTCTCTTCGTCGAACCAGATAATGGGTGTACGCAAAACCACCGATTTCCTTGAGAAAGCCACATGGAGTCTCGCAGGGACGATAGTTGTTTTAAGCATCGTTTCCGCAGCATTTATAACCCGCAATGCAGGCAACAAGTCGGAGATACAGGATATGATTAAGAAAGAGATTCCGGCAATGCCCGACATGCAGCAGAACCAGAATGTACCCGTTCTGCCCGCAGCAACAGACGAAGCCAACTGATAAGGAGACTGCATATCCGACAGCGAACAAAAGAACAGGATGAAACCGATATCGGTTTCATCCTGTTCTTTTGTCTTTCCATGGCATGCATGTTCCGTTTGGCAGCCGTTCAAATATCGCATGGGGGCAAAACCCTCAGTACCTTGCCAGAACCTGTTTCCCTGAACCGTTCCAGAAAGAGTATTACCCGGGGGCGTTTCGGCGATTCTATATCCTTTTCCATGGCGGCAAGCAGGTTGTCCTGTTCTTCGCGCCCCCATTCTACGCCTTCTATAACTATTACCGGTTTTTCGCCCCATTTGCCGTCAGGTGCGCCAGTTACGTAAAAGCGGCGGCCTATATGCGGACGCAGGACGGCTTCTATCTCTTCGGGGATTATCTTTATTCCGCCGGAATTTATAACATTGTCGTACCTGCCCAACCATCTGAAACGCCGCTCTCCGTCAAGTCTGACCATATCGTTCGTTACAACGCGGCCAATGGACAAATGCGGGAGTTCTATTACAAGACACCCTCTTTCGTCCGCACTGAACGACACATCGCCGAGAGCGAAATAATCCTCGTCGCGACCTATCTTGCGCAGTGCTATATGAGACATGGTCTCCGTCATCCCGTACGTTGCGTATGCCGACGTCCCGGTTGCCGCAAGGCGGGTTTCGGTATCGCCGTCCAACGGTGCACCCCCTATTATCAGCGCACCTGTATTGTCGAGGAGCTTTAACGTAGCTTCATCGGAGAGAAGGGCTTTCACCTGTGCCGGGACCATGGCGGCAAAATGGAAGTATCCGTCTTCTTCCCGCAACGGAAGTATCGACGGTTTTCGCACCGCCAGTTCCCCGCCCGAGAGCAGCCACCGCACTATCATCATTTTCCCTGCTATGTATGCCGGAGAAAGGCACAACAGCAAGCGGGAAGAGGAGTTTATTTCAAAAAAGGCATTCGTCAAGGCTGCCGATGCTTCCATATCGGACTTCAACAGCCTTATCTCTTTTGGTTTGCCGGTCGAACCGGATGTATGCGCTGTTACATACGGTTTATCATCGAACCACTCTTTTATAAACCCGGCAAAATCTTCCGGCAAAACCGAATAAGCATCTTCAATATTCTGATACTTTTTCCCGTCTATATCTATTATCATATATCCAGAACCGATAAATCCCATTTGCCCTCTTTCTCCAGCCACAGCATATCGCCCTTGCACCTCAACGGCGACGGGATATTGTTTTCATACAGCATCCCCGTGCCGAGCCCTTGCGGCATATCCAGCTGATATTGCGTTACCCATTGGGCTATTGCATTCAGTCCTATGTCGGACTCCAACGCCGATGTGGCCCACCACCCTGCTCCGCGCTCCCGGGCAAGGGCTATCCACCGGTCAGCGCCGCTGAACCCGCCGCATAACGACGGTTTCAGTATTATGTACTGCGGCTTTACGGTATCGAGCAACTCCCTTTTCGCATTTTCCGATTCTACGCCTATCAGCTCTTCATCCAGCGCTATCGGTATCGGAGATTCAGCACATATCCGCGCCATTTGCCTCCATTGCCCCGGGGATACGGGCTGTTCTACGGAATGGATTCCGTAGCGCGAAAGAGTTTCAAGTTTTTCAAGGGCCTCTTCGGGCGAGAACGCACCGTTGGCATCCAGCCGCAACTCCAATACATCGGGCGGGAAATTCTTGCGTATTTCCGATATAAGGGAGAGTTCCGACTCGAAATCTATCCCACCTATTTTCAGTTTCATGCACTTTACGCCCATTGAGAGTTTTTCGGCTATCCTGAGTTTCATCTCATCCTTGCTTCCCATCCAGACAAGGCCGTTTATCCTTATCCCGCAGTTCCCACGCGAAAATGCCGTATCGAACAGCATGCGGCGTCCTCCGCACGCATAATCGGCCAATGCCGTCTCCACGCCTAAACGGATTGAACTCCACCGGCCTAAATCCATATCGGCAGAATGTTCTATCGCCCGGCAGACATCCTTCACCTTGTTTTCGTATTCGGGCGTATCGTCCGCACTCAGTCCCCGGAATATCGCTGCCTCCCCTATCCCGAACTTTTCGGGAGTCTGCTCATCCCATATCTTAATGAAATAAGTCTCTTTCTCCGTCATCGCGTTCCGCGATGTCCGGGCAGTGAACTTAAACCGTAGCGTATATTTCCTGTATGTCGCTTTCATCTGCCGACAGAGTGTTTACGGGAATTTGGGGAATTTCTTGAAGTCCGGGTCGCGCTTTTCCAGAAAAGCATTTTTCCCCTCCTGTGCTTCTTCGGTAAGATAGTACATGAGCGTGGCATCGCCGGCAAACTCCATCAGCCCGGCCTGACCGTCCAGTTCGGCGTTCAATGCCCTCTTTATCATACGGATAGCCATCGGGCTGCGTTTAAGTATAGTTTCGCACCACTCTACAGTTTCGTCTTCCAACCTGTCGAGCGGCACGACCTTGTTTACCAGGCCCATTTCTTCGGCCTCTTTTGCCGTATATTGCCTGCACAGGAACCATATTTCACGGGCCTTTTTCTGCCCGACACAGCGTGCCAGATAGGACGACCCGAACCCTCCGTCGAAACTTCCTACCTTGGGCCCCGTCTGCCCGAAACGCGCCGATTCGGCCGCAATAGTAAGGTCGCACACTACATGAAGTACGTGCCCGCCCCCTATCGCATACCCGTTTACCATAGCTATAACGGGTTTAGGTATAGAGCGTATGGCTCGGTGGAGGTCAAGCACGTTGAGGCGTGGCACCCCGTCTTCTCCCATATAGCCGCCGAGAGTCTTCACGTTCTGGTCGCCACCGGAGCAGAAAGCCTTATCGCCTGCTCCTGTGAGGATTATCACCCCTATATCGCTTCTTTCGCGGCATATCTTCATGGCATCCAGCATCTCGTCATTCGTCTGGGGACGGAATGCATTGTATACTCTCGGCCTGTTGATTGTTATCTTGGCTATCGCACCGTATTGCTCGAACTTTATATCGCCATACTCCTTTATCGTTGTCCATTCGCGTTGCATATATTCTTACTGTTTAAAATAGTTTCTCAAAATCTTGTCATTCTCGCATCTCGGGGTCTCGATCTCGAGCAGGCTTTTTCCTTCTGAACCGAGAAAGAGGGGAAGCGCTTCCCGAAGAGCTGTTTCATTCTCCGCCTTGAAATATTCAAACCCGCCTGCTTGCGCCAAAGCCTCCACGTTCACATCCTGTACGGTTTCAAAGTAGCGTTCCAGTTCGGGAAGCTGCGATGTTCCCTTAAGGAAGCGGAAAATATTGCCACCCCCGTTTTTCATTACCACTATCTTTAATGCAGGAGGAATATCGTGTATTGCAAGGCCGTTGGAATCGTACAGGAATCCCATGTCGCCTGTTATAAGCAGGGTGTCTCTCCCGGGATTTGCCACGGCCGCCCCCACTGCCGTAGAGACAGCACCGTCTATACCGCTTACCCCCCGGTTGGAGTTTACCGTCGCAAACTGGTTGCACCGGAAAAGCTGGGCATACCTGACCGGGGTACCGTTGGAGAGTTGCAGGGCTGTTCCTGCAGGAATTTCCGGCAGGAGCACGGAAAAGGCTTTCAAATCACTCCACGGTATCGAGTCGATATATTTCTGCTTTGCCGCTTCGGCTTCTTCTTCCAGTTTATGCCACAACTGCGAATATTCCGCCGCGTTTTTTGCCGTTGCCTGCTCAGCCATGCGGCCTAAAAGGTATGAGGGGGTGGCATCTATCTGACGGGTAAGCGCACGGAACGTATCCACAAGAAACGGACCCTGGTTTATGTTCCAGTGCTCTTTTGGCGGATACGATTTTATAAACTGCTTTATCATTTTGGAGACGAGCGAGCCGCCGAACGTTACCAGCAGGTCGGGCGCATACGTCTGTTCCCTTCCTTCCGGAATGGAAGAGAGGAGTTTGTCTATTGTTGTTATGGCCCCTTTTGCCCGTATATTTGAAATGTTTTCGGTAAGCAATACTACCTGGGGGAGCTGCGCAAAGGTTTCGAGAGCCTCGGAGAGTTTTTTGTCATACCGCCCGAACGAAGCGAGCAGCATTACCCTCGACGCAGAAGAGAGAATCCCCGACAATCCTGCAATTTCCTCTTCGGGAAGTATCTTCCGGGGATTCCCGCCCTCTATTATACGTGGGGATTCGGTATCGGAAGAGATACCCGACAACGGTTCGCGCAACGGAATGTTTATATGTACCGGGCCGTACGGGGGACGCATCGCCGCATTCACGGCCTGGTTTACTTCCCGCACCACATAATATTCGTCTTCAGGTACGGATATTTCCGTCGGGAGGGTTACCGAATATTTTATGTAATTAGCGTATATCCCGTCCTGTCTCAAGGTCTGGCTGTCATCCTGGTCTATGGCTTCTGGAGGGCGGTCGGCCGTCAGTACAATCAGGGGCTGCTGCTGGTAATACGCTTCGGCTATCGCCGGAGCATAGTTCAGCACCGCCGTACCGGAAGTACAGACAAGCGCGACAGGCTTGCCTGTTTGCTGGGCGATGCCAAGCCCCATAAATGCGGCACTTCTCTCGTCGACAACCACATGTTTGCGGAATTTTTCATTCCTTGCCGCCCCTATGATAAGGGGGGCATTGCGGGAGCCGGGGGATATGACAATATCCTCCACCCCTTTGCGCGACAATATTTCAAGGAGTATTCTTACTTGCTTCTTATCGGTGGTAGTATTCATCTTTCTGGTCTATGCAGGAGAGCAGAGTTGCAGCCTTGTGCTCGGTCTCTTCCCATTCCGACCTTATTTCGGAGCCTGCCGTCAGCCCCCCGCCTACGTACAACTGCACTCTGTCGCTGAAAAGTTCCATGCTACGCAAATTTACAAATAAACTGAAACTTTTCCCTTTTTCTACCGGTCCTAAATATCCAGAATAATAGCGTCGGCTTCTCTTTTCGGCATCCGCTATCGAAGCGGCGGCCTCACTAACCGGAACTCCGCATACTGCGGGGGTGGGATGCAGTTTCGCAAGCAGTTCCCTGGCTTTACCGAATGTTATCTCTTTCGCGGATATCCTGTTGCACAGGTGCGTTACAGGCCCGGCCTGCAATTCTTCGCGCGGAAAGACCTCCGGGGCTATTCCGGCCTCCAGAAATACCCCTTTTATATACTCGGCTACTATTTGCTGTTCTTCTTCTTCTTTTATGCTCCACCCTCTTTTTTCGCTGTTTGCGCGTGTTGCGGCAAGCGCCATTGTTGCGATTCTGCCGCCGTCGTACTCAAGCAGCAACTCGGGAGTAGCCCCCATCCATGTTGCCGTTCCGGGAACGGATATTATAAAACGGAATGCCGACGGATAAGTGCCGACAACGGATCCGAACCAATCTGGAGCGTATTCCAAAGCCGGACATCCGTATTCGCAGGTGCGGGAATATACCGCTTTCTTTATTGCACCCGACCTCAGTTTCTCAAGCAAGACACCTACCCCGTCGCAGTACGCCCCGTATGTCAATGCCGTATTCGGGCGAGGTTCTGTTTCGACTCTTCGCGGAGGAATACCATACAAGGCGTGCAACTCCTTCTCGCCGCGTATTACAAGGTCGTCCTTTATGAACAATGCCGGGCGGTCGCCGGGCTTATACGGGAAGAAGATAAAACCAGTTCCGCTTTCGAGTCCGGTTTCCGAAACTCCGGAGTTGACAGATACGCTCATCTTCACGGTTTCGGTTTCGGGCAGAGCATATGCATAAAAGGGGAGGCGCTTCGCTATCGCGAGTTTTACGGCCTCCTTTATTACTGCAATACCGGCACGTTTCATTGTTGCGGTTTTTAAAGTACTGCCTCCCCGTACAGTTCGTACGGCGCTGCACCGGTTATCCTTACCTTATAGTACTCTCCCGTTTTCAGTTCGGCAGATGTTCTTTTTATCAGAAGCTCGGGGTCGACTTCGGGCGAATCATATTCCGTTCTGGCCACGTAATAATCGCCTTCCACCCTGTCTATTACCGCCAGCAGTTCCTGTCCTGTCTTTGCGATGTTCACCTCTTCCGATATCTGCTCTTGCAGGGCCATAATCTTTTGAAGCCTTTCGGACTTTACTTCGGGCGGGACATCGTCCTTGTAATGACGGGCGGAGAAAGTCCCTTCTTCCTCGGAATACTCGAATGCGCCCATCCGCTCGAAGCGGGCATCTTTTACGAACTGCATCAGTTCTTCAAACTCGGCATCGGTCTCGCCGGGGAAACCTACCATCAGCGTGGTTCTTAGATGTATGCCGGGGACTTCCCTGCGGATACGGGAAATCAGTTCATATGTCCCGGTTTTTGTTACATGGCGGAGCATGCGGGATAAAACCCCGTCGCTGATATGCTGCAATGCGATGTCGAGGTATTTGCAGATATTCGGCCTCGATGCCATTACCGGCAGTATGTCATAAGGGAAATCGGCAGGGTATGCATAATGCAGCCGCAGCCACCGCAGCCCCTCAATATCGGAAATCCGGGTTATCAGTTCGGCCAGTTTCGGTTTCCCGTATATGTCCGTACCGTAATATGTGAGATCCTGCGCTATCAACTGAAGTTCCGTAACGCCACCGGAAACGAGATACTCTGCTTCCCGCACGATACTCTCCATTGTACGCGATTTGTACCGGCCAGTGATTATCGGTATGGCGCAGTATGCGCACATGCGGTTGCACCCTTCTGAAATTTTCAGGTACGCATAGTGCGACGGTGTGGTGAGAACCCGTTTGTAGGCAATGCTTTCATCGTACTTCCCTGACAGGGAGGTGATTATTGCCTGCCAGTCGAACTTGCCGAAGTAACCGTCCACTTCGGGAATTTCGCCTTTCAGCTCGTTCATATAACGCTCGGAAAGGCAGCCCATTACATACAGCCTTTTTATACGGCCGAGGGCTTTCGCCTCGGCAAACTGAAGAATCATGTTTACCGATTCTTCCTTTGCATCGCCTATAAACCCGCAGGTATTGATTATTACGGTTTCTCCGCGGACGTCATCGGAGTCGTGGCATACCTTATAGCCGAGTTCCGAAAACTGCTTCATCAGTTTCTCCGAATCGACAAGGTTTTTGGAGCACCCTAAGGTTATTATGTCTATGCGGTTCTTCTGCATCCCTTCTTCCCCTCTCCTGTGCATTTATCTGTCGCCGAACAGGGAATCGACGAAAGCCTTCCGGTTGAACGGCTGCAAGTCCTCTATCCCCTCGCCTAACCCTATGTATTTTACCGGTATCTTGAACTGATCGGAAATACCTATGACCACACCCCCTTTTGCCGTCCCGTCGAGTTTTGTTACGGCTAGCGCATTTATTTCGGTTGCCGCCATAAACTGACGTGCCTGCTCGAATGCGTTCTGCCCGGTTGAACCGTCAAGCACAAGAAGTATTTCGTCGGGAGCTCCGGGAACAACCTTGTCCATTACCTTGCGGATTTTGGCAAGCTCATTCATTAGGCCTATCTTGTTGTGCAGACGTCCGGCGGTATCTATTATCGCCAAATCTGCTCCTGCCGCCTTTGCGGACGAAAGCGTATCGAATGCCACCGATGCCGGATCGGCCCCCATTTTCTGTTTTATGACGGGAACACCTACCCGTTCGCCCCAAATATCCAGTTGTTCGACTGCTGCCGCCCTGAACGTATCGGCTGCTCCCAGATACACGCTGTACCCGTTTTTCTTATACTGGTAGGCCAACTTGCCTATTGTAGTAGTTTTGCCTACTCCGTTCACGCCGACCACCATTATAACGTAGGGGCGACGGTTGCCTTCCAGCGTGAACCCGTTGTCGTCGGAATTGTTGTTTTCTGTCAGGAGGGATATTATCTCTTCCCGTAATATTGTCTGCAATTCATTTGCCGACAGATATTTGTCGCGCGCCACACGCTGCTGTATCCGCTCTATTATCCGCAGGGTGGTCTCTATCCCGACATCGGATGTTATCAGAACCTCTTCCAGTTCGTCGAGCAGGTCGTCGTCGACAGTGGTCCTGCCTGCCACAAGACGCGCCAATTTGGAAAAGACGCCTTCTTTGGTCTTTTCCAACCCTTTGTCGAGGGTCGCTTTCTTTTCTTTCGAGAAAAAGTCAAAAAACCCCATATTACAATATTTTTTCTGTTTATACGCTTAGGCCCTGATATAACAAAAGGGGCTGCCGGAGTCTATGTGCCGACAGCCTCTGTTTGTATGTATATGCAGTTTGAACTATTTTGCAAGTTTCTCGTTTACTTTCTCGTTGGGGACCATTTCTTCTTCAAAAATGTATGCTCCAGTTTTAGGCGACTTCACCATTTTGATGACCTTGGAGTAGGTACGGCCTTCACCTTTCTGCAATGATGCGACTGTCTTCTTTGCCATGGTTCAATGTTATTTTATCTCTTTGTGAACTGTTACTCTTTTAAGAATGGGATTGTACTTCTTGAGTTCCAATCTCTCTGTGGTATTTTTTCTGTTCTTTGTAGTAATATATCTCGAGGTACCGGGCATACCACTATCTTTATGCTCTGTGCATTCAAGGATAACCTGTACTCTATTACCTTTTGCTTTCTTTGCCATCTTGTTTTTCTCCCTCGTTTATTATTTTAAATAACCTTTTTCTGCGGCTTGCTTTATTGCTGCATCAAGTCCTATTTTGTTGATAAGACGGAGACCTGCTGCCGATATGTTAAGGTCTATCCAACAATCCTGTTCCACCCAATAGAACTTCTTTGTAAAAAGATTGACATTGAATCTTCTCTTGGTACGTCTCTTAGAGTGAGATACGTTATTGCCAACCAATGCTTGTTTCCCGGTAATTTGACAAATCTTAGACATTTTGTATATACTCTTTTATTATTGATTTCCGTATCTTTTTCAAAACAGAGTGCAAAGTAAGCTATTTTTATTGACCTGACAAAATTTTTTACATCCAAATTGTTACAGGTTAGCATTTTTTCATCCGCATTCCACCGGTCCGCACATGTTTTACGGGATTTTACCCCATGCTGCAGACATCTTGTCTTGCGGATTCTCGCACTGCCCCGGCCGCGGAGGCTACCGCGTCCGGCATCCGCCTTCGCGCATGAGAAGTTCTATCATCATGGTGAGCGCAGCCGATGTAAAACGCTCTATGTTCTTTTCCCTGTCGGCCGGCGGGAATTTAACGGTCCGTGTTATTTCCTCTCCTTTCCTATATACCGATATCGCTACTGTCCCCACGGGCTTTTCCGCCGTCCCCCCGTCGGGACCGGCAACGCCGGATGTGGCTATCGCGCAGTCGGTGGAAAGTTTCATCGCCACTCCACGCGCCATGCTGCGCGCTACCGTGTCGCTCACTGCGCCGAAGGCTTCAAGGTCTTTTGCCGGGACGCCGAGTTCATTTGTCTTTACGCTGTTGTCGTAAGATATTAGCCCTCCCTTATAATATTGCGATGCACCGGCCGCCGCCACGATTCTGGCCGCCACATTCCCTCCGGTACAACTCTCTGCCGTGGAAAGAGTATACCCGCGGGCTTTAAGCAGGGTTCCCAATGCCTCGCCAGGTGTCATATCGGTTTCGGAAACTATATGCCCGGCCAACAGCAGGGTAAGGCTGCCGGAATATTGCGACAACAGCGATGCGACCTCCTCTTTGTCCGAACCGCGAACCGTAAGCCGCAGCCTTATTATCCCCATATTCGGGAGGTATGCCAGCTTTACGGTCTCCGGCAAGGAAGCTTCATAGTCGTTCAGATACGTTGCAAGCCTCGACTCGGTAAAACCCGATACGAGTTTTGTAGCATGCATTATATACCCACGGCATGGAAACGCCTTGTCTATTATCGGCAGAACGCCGTTTTCCATCATATTGCGCATTTCAAACGGCACTCCGGGCATGGAAACCAGAATCTTTCCGTCCCGCCGGAACAGCATTCCGGGAGCCGTTCCTATCGGGTTGGGTATCACAGTACAGACATCGGGGAGCATGGCCTGGCGGCACGTCAGTTCGTTCATCTCCTTTCCCTGACGGGCAAAAAGGGCATCGTTCGATGCCTGCGTCTCGGGAGAATACACAAGTTTGCCTCCGAATATGCCGCAAAGCGTAATTTTGGTTATATCGTCCTTTGTAGGACCCAACCCTCCCGTAAGCAATACCACCGGCACTCTGGATAACGACTCGTTTACAGCAGCCGTTATTTCACCGGCGCGGTCCCTCACCCGCGTTACGCGGAGCAGTTCCACTCCGTGTAAGTTGAGTCTTTTCGCTATATAATCGGAATTTGTATCCGTTACCTGTCCGATCAGGAGTTCGTCCCCTATGGCAATGACTTCGGCGTTCATATTTCATTTTCCCTTTTTTATCCGTTCTATCCGCTGCAACAGCGTAGGGTGCGAATAATAGAACTTAACGTACACTGTATCGGGTGTGAGGTTTGAAAGCGATTTGACCGAAAGTTTTTTCAACGCTGCAATCAGATACTCTCCCAACCCGTTTTCTTTTGCAAAAGCATCGGCGCAGTACTCGTTCCGCCTGGAAAAGGTATTGAGCAGACAGCCCGTTACAAGGTTTACCGGCGTGAAGAGCAACCCGAACGCCATTACCGATATTGCGAAAGTGGATGATGAAGCGCCCAACGATGCAGCTACCTGCGCATTTCCGAGTAGCAGCGACAACAGATAAAACTGGAACAGGGTCAATGCGGCGGAAAGCACAAACCCCGCTAGCGTATGTTTTTTACGGTAGTGTCCCATTTCGTGTGCCAGAACCGCAAGGAGTTCATCGCTTGTAAATTCCTCTACAAGAGTATCGTAAAGGACTATCCTTTTTTTGAAACCAAGCCCCGAGAAATAAGCGTTGGCTTTTGTGGTGCGCCTTGAGCCGTCTATTACATATATCCCGGTAAGGGGAAATCCTGTTTTTCGGGAGAAGGCCTCAATCTTCGCCCGCAGCTCGCCTTCGGGCAACGGCGTCTGTTTATTGAACAGGGGGACTATTATATTTGAATAGAACATTGTCATTATAAGGGAGAAGGCCATGACCACAAGAAATGCCGCCCACCAGAAGTTTTGCCCGAGAAGGGTGTACAGGTATATTATCAACGACAGTATTACCCCCCCGAATACGAATGCAAGCAAGAGTTCCTTCAGTTTGTCGAGGAGGAATGTCCGCGGCGTCGTGCGGTTGAACCCGAATTTTTCTTCTATTACGAACGTATAGTATACGTCGAACGGCAAGGTAAGTATGGCATATGCCACAAACAGTACGGCAAAATAGACGAGATTTGCGATTATTCCGCCCGGGAACAGGGAGAAACAGATATCGGAAAGTTTTCCGAACCCTCCTGTCGCAACCATAACCAGTACGATTGCCGTTTCAAATGTTGCAGAATAGAAAGAAAAGCGGTTCTTTACCTTGAAGTAGTTCTGCTGGCGTGCATATGCATCCGAATCGTAGAGGCCGGCCAGCGGCTCGGGAAGCTGCGGGGAGGCTGCTTTCCTGTTGCGCCAGTCAAGCCATTGCGACAGCAGGTATTCGCCTGCCACGAATATTATAATTATGGAAAATACGATGGTTTCGCCCGACATATTGAAAAATTTTATGCCAATTTGTTTTCTACCCTTGAGAACGACGGAGCGTTTATATCGCAAAATTCGCCGCTTTCATATTTGAAATACCCCGTTATGGCCACCATGGCGGCATTGTCGGTTGTAAAGGCGAACTCGGGGATGTAAACTTCCCAGCCATATCGCTCCGCATGATCGACAAAAGCCCGACGGACTGCCGAATTTGCCGACACCCCGCCGGCCACGGCAACACGGTTTATCCCGCTCTCCTTTACCGCCTTTCTAAGCTTGTCCATAAGGATTTCCACTATGGCTGTCTGGAGCGATGCAGCCAGATGAGCCTTGTTTTTCTCGATGAATCCGGGGTCGGCAGCCAACTCGTCGCGAAGCAGGTATAGAAATGATGTTTTCAATCCGCTGAAACTGTAATCATACCCCCCGATATGCGGACGGCTCAATGAAAAGAGCGTTGCGTCGCCCTCTTTCGCCAGACGGTCGATTACCGGACCGCCGGGATAACCAAGACCCATTACTTTGGCACACTTGTCGAATGCCTCTCCTGCAGCATCGTCGATAGTCTGTCCGATAACCTGCATCTTGTCGTATGCCTCCACTTTTATTATCTGGGAGTTACCACCTGATACAAGCAGGCACAGGAACGGAAACCGGGGCGCAGTATCCTGCTCGGGCGATTTCTTTATGAAATGCGCCATTACGTGCGCCTGCAAATGGTTTACATCGATAAGTGGCACGCCCAGCGACAGAGCCAGGCCCTTTGCAAAGGAATTACCGACAAGGAGCGACCCCATAAGCCCCGGTCCGCGCGTAAACGCTATGGCCGAGATGTCGGATTTTGTCATGCCCGCCCGCTTTATGGCCTCCGATACTACCGGCACTATATTCTGCTGGTGGGCTCGGGAAGCCAACTCGGGGACTACCCCTCCGTACGCCTCGTGTACTGCCTGGCTTGCTATTACGTTTGAATACAGAACCCCGTCTTTTATAACCGCTGCGGACGTATCGTCGCACGACGATTCTATTCCCAATATGACGATGCTCATTTTCTATTACAGAATTAAATCGCTTTTATAACTTTTCTTCTTTAACCGTCCGACAAAGAGAATGCCGACAGGGAGGACGGAAACCAAAAAGGTGCGGTTTTATGCTCTCGTTTGCATTCTCTCCGCCATTTTATGGCAAAGGTATTAATATTTTTCCTAATAGCCGGAGTTCGGCCTGTTTTATCGTAAAAAAAGCCTGACCCTGTCTACAATGCAAAAAAACAGCCCCGCCCCTTGTTCCAATCCTTCCCGAAACCGCATATAACTGGTAACAGGAATGACACGTTGCCCCTGTACGGATAAGTGCCGATTGCCTGTTTTACGGACTGACAGGATTACCATGCAGCCCTGCCCGCGACCTCTTTGCCGGTTTTCTGCAGCGGGCAAGTGGCGATATAATGGAATATGCGCCGCGGCGGTTGTACTTTCAGATACGCGCCGGTTCGCCTTTGACCCGCTGCGCCGGGAATACGGCAAAACCCGGACTCTCATTTTTTGAATAACCGGATATGTTATTTTTGGCAAATATCATAAATTTGTAGTTTGGTTGGTATGTTGCGTGCGTTGCGTATAATAAAAGGCTTGTTTATCGGCATCCTGGCTGCTATAGCCGTTCTGTACGGGGCTTCGCATATTGTTTTCAGCATCCCGTCCGTACAGAAGAAAATAGCCGATGCGGCAGAAAAGAACATATCTTCTCTGCTGGGGACGGGCGTGTCGGTTGAGGAAATCCGCTTCTACCCCATGAACAAGGTTTCCATAAAAGGATTGACCCTACTCGACAGGAACGGCGACACGCTTATGTATGCCGAAAATGCCGGCGTATCGCTTTCTATCGGCGACTTGCTCTATAAAAGGGTTGTCATAAACACCGTAACCATAAACACCTTCGACGTTTCCGTTGTAAAATACGGCTACGGCAAACGGGACATAAATATCGGTTTCCTGATTGACAAGTTCAAGACCGACGGAAAAAGAAAAGGCCCGCAACTGAGGATAAGCACACTGCTGCTCAAAAACGGGACATTGCGTTACGACAATATCCTGGAGCCCCGCAAGGAAGCGGGACGCTTCGACAAGAACCATATAGAACTGGAAGATTTCCTTATCAACGCGTCGCTCAAGGCTATCAGCAAAGATTCCTTAAACATAAACCTGAGAGCCTTGAGATTCAACGAAAAATCGGGTTTTGCAATCAACAGCCTTGCATTCAAACTTATCGGGAACAGAGAGAATATACGTCTTAGGAACTTTGCCCTTAAAACCGACAACAGCCTGATTCACATAAAGAACAGTGTCATGTCATCGGACGAGATTGTCGAGGAGGGTAATTTTGCCGAGAATACCGAGATTGCTTTCGACATCAGCGACGGTATAGTGGTCCTGTCGGATTTCGCCCCTTTTGTCCCGGCATTTAAAGGTATTGAGACTCCGGCAATATTGAGTTGCTCCATCAACGGGCCGATAAACCACCTCAACATGGAAGATTTCTCTTTCAGTTACGGAGACGGGATAATTTCGGCCAAAGGGAGAGCCAACCTCGACTATGTATTCCCCAACCCTTCCGAGGCCTTTATTTTCGGGAAACTTGAAAAATTGGAGGCTACGCCTTCGGGAGTAAGGCGTCTGGCTCGCGATTTGGAGATAAAAAGAGTTGACGGCGATATTGTCGACAATATAGGGAATATCAGTTTCTCGGGTGAAATTTCGGGATTTATATCAAAACTGGTAATGTACGGAAACCTGACCACCGGTTTGGGAAAGATAAATGCCGATATGCTGCTTGCCCGCGACAACGGAATAAACTATAACGGAGAGATAAAGAGCGACAGCATAAACATAGCCGGACTTCTTCCGGGCAAAAGGCTGGGCAAGGTAGGGTTCAATCTTGCCCTAAACGGCTCCAGCGGCAATTATGCCAACAGAGGCAAAATAAGCGGCCATTTCCGCAACCTGCAATACCGCGATTACGTTTACGGCGATATAAATATAGACGGGCATTATTACAACAAGTCGTTCGACGGGGAGATTTCCCTTAACGACTCGAACGCGGTTTTCTCGTTGAAAGGGAGTATGGACCTGACGCGCAGGAAGAAAGAATTCGGTCTCAGGATTAAAGGGGAGAACATCCGCGTAAATGCACTCAACCTTACCGGTAAGTACGCAGGTTCTACCCTCGATTTCGACATAGACGCTGACTTCAAAGGGGAAAGGCTTGACGATGCCGACGGAGCGGTGAACATAAACAGTTTTGCATTTTCAAACAACGGGCACGTTTTCAGATGTGATACGGCCTCGATAACGGCC
The DNA here is from genome assembly GCA_949297125.1 of uncultured Bacteroidales bacterium. Lineage (GTDB taxonomy): Bacteria > Bacteroidota > Bacteroidia > Bacteroidales > G3-4614 > Caccoplasma_A. The sequence continues at coordinate 94,426 of CASFRS010000020.1, read as the reverse complement.
CACAATTCGGTTTACCCGCAAACCATAACGTTAAACTCAAATATCATATCGGGAAAGATAGAGGGACGATACCTTTTCAGTTCGCTTAAAAGGAGTTTTATGGCTATGCTGTCCGATGCGGCCCCGGCTCTGGCATCGGAAGAAGGGGGTGAAAAGCAGATGGAAGGGGACGGGGAAAAGCCTGTATACGAAAACGTGTTCCGATTCGGGTTCGACATTCCCAACACTGTACTTTTATCGCACGTGTTCGAACTTCCTTTTTCCCTGAGGAAAGACGCGGTTATAGACGGGTATTACAGCGACTCCACAAAACGGTTCAGCCTTATATGCGGCATACCGGATATCACATTGGGCAAACTGATGCTGAAGGATACCGATATAAGGATGGAAAAATTCCAGAAAGCCATTTACGCGGAAGTCAATTCTACGCATACCACATCGAAAGGGGTTGAAACATCGTGGTTCGTAAACAGTTCCACTTCGGACGATATCGCCCTGCTCGATATTGAATGGAGCAATGCCGACAGCACCCTGTTCAGCGGCAGGGTGAGCTCTTCCACGCATTTTATAGACAGCAGGGACGGGAAACTTCTGGATATAGCCGTAAACCCGAGCAGTTTCATTGTCAATGACAGCGTATGGAATATTGCCCCGGCCACTCTTTTCGTAAACGGCAACAATATTTCGTTCCATGATGTGGAGATAGGGCGCAGCAACCAGTATTTGAGAATAAACGGCGATTTCTGCAAAGATCCCGACAAACTTATGGAAGTAAGACTCAAGGATATAGACTTGTCCTACATATTCGACGTACTGGACAGGAAGAATATCGTTTTCGGGGGCGAAGCTACCGGCTCCATTATAGTAAACCGCTTGGAGGGGACGATTCCGGAAATATACACCGACAATTTCAAGGTAAGGGACTTTTCCTATAATTATTGCCGGTTCGGCGACCTGACCCTGCAAAGCAGGCTGGACAAGGAAAGCGGGGCGATTGTCCTGGACGGGACGGTGGTAAACCCCGGCATAAAGGATACGAAAGTGCTGGGAAGGATTTTCCTGCAAAGCAAGTCGCTGCACTTCGACTTCGACGCCAACAGGTTGAGCCTTACTTTCCTGAGACCTTTTACAAAAAACATCCTTTCGGATGTAGACGGCTATGCAACGGGCAATATAACATTGTCGGGGAAGTTCAAGAGTTTGGATGTCGTGGGAAGCGCATTCGTACAGGACTTCAATTTTGGAGTAGATTACCTTAATACGACTTTTTCCATTACCGACAGCGTTTTCCTCGATGAAAACGGGATATATGCCGACAACGCCCTGATTACCGACTCTGAAGGGCATACGGGAAGAGTTTCGATGAAACTGAACCACAAGAATTTCAGAAACCTGACTTATGACATTGCAATGTCGAGGCTGCACAATTTCCTGGTCTTCAACGTAACCGAAAAACTGAACCCGTCGTATTACGGCAAGGTATACGCTACGGGTGCAGGAAGCATACGCGGCGATACCCGATATACCGACATAGACGTAAACATGCGTACAGACGAGGACTCCGATTTCACGTATGCGCTGCTGGATGAAGCCGCTGCCGGGGAATATGCGTTCATAACGTACGTGGACAGGGACAAACAGGCAGCCGATTCCGTTTCGGTAGAGATTGAGGAACCCGTACAGGTTCTCGCTCCGTTAAACCCGATAAAGCATGTGATGAGGCTGAACCTGCAAATCGATGCAACGCCTTCCGCCACCGTACAGCTTGTTATCGACACAAATACCAACGACAGGATTACGGTAAACGGCGAAGGGGCGATAAGAATCGAATACAATACCAACGAGGAGATGAAGATGTACGGCAGATATACCGTGGAGAAAGGGGAATACAACCTTAACCTGCAGGACCTCATATCGAAGGAATTTACGGTTAATCCGGGAAGTTCCATTACTTTCAGGGGCGACCCTATGAATGCCGAACTGGATATAAGCGCATACTATGCGCTTCAGGCCAACCTGCTTGACCTCGATGAAAGTTTTGCGCAGGAACGTGATTTGAACAGGACTACCGTTCCGGTTCAGACCACCATGCAACTGACCGGTGATTTGCGCCGTCCCGAATTCCAGTTCGACCTCAATTTCCCGTCCCTCACCCAGGATATATACCGCCGCGTGAAGAACATAATAAGTACGGACGACATGATGAACCGCCAGGTCCTTTACCTGCTTGCCCTGAACAAGTTCTATACGCCCGAATACATGAACGTGGGGCAAACGCACAGCAACGAACTGGCTTCGGTAGCTTCATCGGCCCTGTCGTCGCAACTCAACAATATCCTGGGCCAGATTAGCGACAAGTTCAATATCGGTACTAATTTCAGAAGCGAAAAGGGCGACTTTACCGATCTGGAATTCGATGTCATCCTTTCTTCCCAGTTGCTGAACAACCGGCTTATTTTCAACGGCAACCTCGGATACAGGGACAGGTCGGTAAACAGCAACAGCTTTATCGGCGATTTCGACCTTGAATACCTTATAAACAAAACGGGAACTTTCCGGCTGAAAGCCTACAACCACTACAACGACAAGAACTATTACATAAAATCGGCCCTCACCACACAAGGGGTGGGCATAATGTTCAAGAAGGATTTTTCAAAGGCCAGGGAGATTTTCCAAAGGAGCGTCCCTAAAAGGGAGAGGAAGGCTAAAAAGTCCGGCACGGCAGAGTAGCAACGGGTATAATGATACGGAGAGAAAGGCGGGTATGTGCCTCTGGGATTTTCCCGGCACATACCCGCCTTCTCTCCTTTATGCCTTACGTCGAAACAGTTCCTGTCATTTAGCCGACGTCGGCTTTACAATATTGTCGCGCATGTTGGTATCGGCCTCGATATTCTTCATACGGTAATAGTCCATTATTCCGAGATTCCCGGAACGGAATGCCTCGGCCATGGCCTTGGGGACTTCGGCTTCAGCCTCTATAACCTTGGCCCGGGCCTCCTGCGCCTTGGCCTTCATCTCCTGTTCCAGCGCTATTGCCATGGCCCTGCGCTCTTCGGCCTTTGCCTGGGCTATATTCTTGTCGGCATCGGCCTGGTCCATCTGCAGGGCGGCCCCTATGTTCTTGCCTATGTCAATATCGGCTATATCGATTGAGAGAATTTCAAATGCCGTTCCCGAATCGAGCCCCTTCTTAAGGACCAGCTTGGATATTGAATCGGGGTTTTCAAGAACTGTCTTGTGGGATTCGGACGAACCGATGGACGAAACTATACCCTCGCCTACCCTTGCCAGAACGGTATCTTCGCCGGCACCGCCTACCAACTGCCGTATATTGGCCCTTACCGTAACACGGGCCTTGGCTATGAGCTGTATTCCGTCCTTTGCAACCGCCACTACCGGAGGGGTATCGATTACCTTGGGATTTACCGACATCTGCACTGCCTCGAATACGTCGCGCCCGGCAAGGTCGATTGCCGTCGCCATTTTGAAACCGAGGTCGATATTGGCTTTTGCCGCCGATACCAGAGCATGTACCACCCGCTCGACATGCCCTCCTGCAAGATAGTGGGCTTCGAGATCATCGCGGGTTATATTCTGCAACCCGGCCTTGTGGGCTTCTATCATGGCCCTTACTATTATTTGCGGCGGGACTTTCCTTATCCTCATAAGGAACAACTGCAATACGGATATTTTCACTCCGGATGCGCGAGCCGATATCCACAACAGGAACGGTACGAAATAAAAGAATATTATCAACAGTATTATTGCTGCCAGCAACAGCATGTAACTAAATCCCAACATATTGTTTACTTTTTGGTTTTGATTGTTTTTTACTCTTCTCTCTTCTTCACTATCACAACGGTGTTTTCCACCCGTTCGACTTCTATTGCGGTGTTCTCGTCAAGGAACGCCTCACGGGCGCGCCCTTCAAGTTCATGCCCGTTTACCATTACACGCCCCATCGGGTTAAGCCGCGACAAGGTAACGCCTTTGTCCCCGGGCGCGATGTCCTGCGGAACAGATGTAGGCACTACCGAGTTAATCGATGCGTCGAGGGATATTTTATTCATGACGCGCGAGCGCATGAAAGCCAATACTCCCACTATGCAGACTGCCACCGATATCATGGCCGATATTATTCCCGCCGCACTGCTTATGCCGAAAGCGTAATATACCGCACCTCCGAAAAACAGCAGTGCGCTTATGCCGGCTATGGTTACTCCGGGCAACAGGAAAAGTTCTATTATCACCAGCAGCAAACCTACAAGTATCAATACTGCTATTATCAATATGTCCATATTACCTTTTTATCGTTTTTGTGTACTAAGATATTCTATTTCGGCCACCCGGCTCATGTTCCTGTATTTTTCGGGCTGCGGATACAGCGTAAGGAGATACTCTTCGTTCTTGAGTATGGACGCAGATACGGACGTCTTGTCTTTTGCCTTGCCGTATTTTATCCGCATACGTGAAAGTTCATAGTTCAATTCCGCTATTTCGTTTTCCACCGCTACGGATTTCTCAAACAGTTCTTTTGCCTTGGCCGATTTGAACTGCTCCTTGTTGGTGTATATCAACCCGGGTTTTACAACAAACACGAACTCTTCTTTCGGCTCTTGCGGCTTGCTGGTGTCTATACTGTATATTTTTTCGAGCAGGGCCGTATAGTCGGCATCCTGCGGCCAAGTTTTTTCCATATCGACTATCCGGGCGTACGGTATCACTTCGGATTCGGGTAAGCGGTATATCTCTTTCGTGTCGTTGGGTATAAACAGGTATATGGCCACTTTGCCTTCCGGCTGGTAACGGTCGGAAACGAACCACCCCACACCGTTTATCTCGTCCACGGCCATCATATAGTCGTTGAACGGCGAATTGAAAGGCATCCCCACATTCTCGGGGATAAGGTATGCGCCGGTATTCAGGTTCTTTCTCGTTACGAATATGTCATACCCCCCTATCGACAAGGAATCATCGTCCGAGGCGTAATACAACGTCAGCCCGTCGTTCATCAGGAACGGGTAGGCATAATTGGCCGAATCGCGCGTCAGGAGTTGCAACGGCTGTTCTTCGCTCCACTCGTCCTCGTTCAGGCGGGCACGCTCGCCGATTATGTACCGTCCGCTTTCCGCCTTTCTGGAATAGAGGAGTTTGTCCTGTCTCTGGTTTTCATACAACGTCCCTTCGGAAGAGAGCGTGTCGGATTTGAATATGTCGGTATAATACGTAAGCCGGCACGATTCTGGAGGCAACTTGTAATGGCGCAAGAATCCGGCCTTGTCTACTACCATCGAATCTATTACCGTTACAGTTTCCGTACGTTCAAGCATGTAGGCGGCCCTGTCGGCCATATCGATACACATCTCGGCGACACGGGTATCCCCGCCGTTCTTCTCTATCGCCTCACGGTAGAGTTCAAACTGTTCGGCTGCCGCCTTGAAGTTGTAATTCTCGTAATATATCTTCCCGAGATAATAGTAGGCTTCCTGAATCTTCTTCTGTGCCGCCTTTTTCAGATACGGGACCGCTTCTTCCTTGCTGCCCGTCATATACAGGCACACGCCGTACCACTGGTTCAACGACGCATCGTTCGGGCGCCTTTTCACATTTTCGCGGAATGTGCCGATAGCGGACTCGTAATGCCCCTTCTTATAGAGTATCTTCGCCATCTCGAGTGTCTGGGACAACAGGGGAAACGGCAGGGACAACAGAATAACGATAACGATTCTTCCGGTGTATTTCATATTGTTGTTTTCTTTTGTAGTTCCACAATAGGGTTAATGCATGCTGCCAACCGACAAAGTTAGCATTTTTGACGTTATTCCCGGCATTTACGCCTTATTATTCGGGTATCAAGCCAGTCCCGGAATTCTGAAAGTCTGTCGCAATCGGCAAATGACGTAAGCGGGACATTCAGCATATACCTGCCGTCCAGGATGAACATATGGTTGTTTTTTGCATACCCTTCATATTCCACGAGGCTTACGGGGTAATGTACAGGCTCTTCTCCTGCAGGGAATATCGTAAGGGAAGTATTGCTGAAGGCTACGCTTTTTTCAATGAACAGGTATTTGTTGTCGTACCTGCCGGCATACCGGAAATAGACATGAAAAAGGACGAACGGAAATGCTCCGAACGCCAGCACTATAGCGGCGTAGATAAAATCCGTTACGCACACCGACAGTATCACCGCCGCAACGGCGGCAGCAAGCAGGCCGATGCGGTATTTGCGGACGAACATGCTTGACATGACCGCCAGATACTTTTCCGGCCGTATCGCATACAATTCGGTTTCCACGCTATTCATCGTTATTTTGCGATGCATCTTTAATTTGTGCAAATATAGGGTATAGGTCGAGTGTTTACAAATGCCTGCAATCCCTGTTGCCCGGGTATCGCCATGCAAAGGGCGGAAGCGTGCGAAAAAGTCGTGTCTTTTATTACCGTTAAAGAAAGATTAATGATAACTTTGCACGCGCTTTTCCATACTTGCAAGATATGCCCGAAAACCAACTTATATCCAAACTTGACAGGTGCGTAACGAAGTGCATTATGGAGTACGCTCTTATCGGAAACGGAGACTCGGTCCTCATCGGGGTTTCGGGAGGGAAAGATTCGCTGGCGCTTGCCGAACTGCTTGCACGCCGCTCGCGTATCTTCGTCCCGAAATTCAAGATAACCGCCCTGCATGTGGAGATGGAAGGCATAGGCTACAACTCCGACACGGAATATCTGAAAGATTTCTGCAACGGTCTGGGAATTGATTTTTACGCAAGGTCCTGCAGTATAGATTTTTCAAAAGACAAACGCAAATCGCCCTGCTTTCTCTGTTCGTGGTACAGGCGTAAAACTCTTTTCGATTTTGCAAGGGAATGCGGATGCAATAAAATAGCCCTCGGTCATCACAGAGACGACATAATAGCTACCCTGCTGATGAACATGACCTTCCAGGGGTCGTTTTCCACGATGCCTCCGCTGCTGAAGATGAACAGGTTCGACATGTGCATAATCCGCCCGTTGGCCCTTATCGATGAAAGCGATTTAAACGCCCTTGCCGAATACAGGGGCTACCGGATACAGGAAAAACGCTGACCTTATGAAAGGAGCGGCTACAGAAAGGAGATGCAGGAAATAATCGGGAGACTCGCCCGGATGAACGGCAATGCCAGAAGCAATATCTGGGGCGCCATGGAAAATATACAGAAGGATTATTTACCGGACAGAAAAGGTTCTGACTTATAATTTTACCGCTATGATTCTTAAAGGGTTTTATACTATCGGGATGCTCATTATTTCAAACATATTCATGACGCTTGCATGGTATGGGCATCTGAAATTGCAGCAGATGAAAATTACGGACGGATGGCCGCTTATTGCAATTATCATGTTGAGCTGGGGTGTCGCTTTTTTTGAATATTCCGTCATGGTTCCCGCCAACCGGCTCGGTTTCGACGGAAACGGCGGCCCGTTCTCGCTGATTCAGCTGAAAGTGATTCAGGAAGCGGTGAATCTCGTTGTGTTTATGGTTCTGGCCACCCTTATTTTCAAAGGGGTCCCTTTTCACTGGAACCACGGGGCCGCTTTCTGCTGCCTTATAGCCGCCGTCTACTTCGCTTTCCTTGACTGACGGCTACCGCACATGCATATCGGCACGCTCCCGGAGGTGTCATGTACGGAGAACGGCCTCTATTCCGGCAAGTTCTTCGGCCGTAAACGCGATGTTGTCCGTTGCCGCAATATTGGACTTTATCTGCTCCGTACTGCTTGCCCCGCATATGACGGATGTTACCCTTATGTCTTTAAGGAGCCACGATATGGCCATCTGGGCCAGCGTCTGACCGCGACGGGAGGCTATTGCGTCGAGACGCCTCGAACGTTCGACCGCCTGCGGGGTTATATCGGACGGTTTCAGGAATTTGCTGTGCGTCGCCCTTGAACCTGACGGTATGCCGTTGAAATACCTCGATGTAAGCAACCCTTGCGCCAACGGGGAAAATGCGATGAAACCGATGCCTTCTGCCGATGCCTGCGGCAAAATGTCGCGCTCGGGCTCACGTGCAAGCATGGAATATTTCCCCTGATAACAGATAAACGGCACATGTTCCGAACGGAATATCTCCGACGCGGCGGCAAGCTGTTCCTTGCCGTACCGGGAGAGCCCTATATAAAGGGCTTTGCCTGCACGCACAATGTCGACAAGGGCGTATGCGGTCTCTTCTATGGGCGTTTCCGGATCGGGCCGGTGCGAATAGAATATGTCTACGTAATCTACCCCCAGCCGACGGAGGCTGCAATCCATGCTCGCCATCATATGCTTGCGGCTGCCCCACGAGCCGTAGGGCCCTTCCCACATGTCGTATCCCGCTTTTGTAGCTATCAGAATCTCATCGCGATACCGCATCAGCCCGTTCTTAAGTATGCGGCCGAACGTCTCTTCGGCATACCCGGGAGGCGGGCCGTAGTTGTTGGCCAAATCGAAATGGGTTATGCCGTTGTCGAACGCGTAACGGACAAGCGACTCGGAATGCCCGTAAGAGGCATCTTCCCCGAAATTCTGCCACAGTCCCAAAGATATTGCGGGCAGCAGCAACCCGCTCTGCCCGCAATACCGGTATAACATGCCGCCGTAACGCTCCGGCGAGGCTCCGTAATCCATATCGGTTATTTTATTACTCCGTACTGTTTGAATCTCTTTTCTATTTTTTCTATTGCGAAGTCAAGCTGCTTCTGCGTATGCGTCGCCATAAGGGAGAAACGTATCAGCGTGCTGTTGTTGGGCACTGCGGGAGAAACCACGGGATTGACAAATACGCCGTCTTCAAACAAGTCGCGCGTTATGCGGAACGTTTTTTCGTTATCTCTGATGAAGAGGGGTATGATAGGCGTGGAAGTATTCCCTATCTCGCACCCTATGTTGCGGAATCCGTCGAGGGCGTAGTTTGTAAGTTTCCAAAGATTTTCAATCCGTTCGGGCTCGCTTTCCATTATGTCGAGCGCGGCCGATACGGCAGCCGTGGAGGCCGGCGTTATGCTGGCGCTGAATATGTACGACCTGGAATTGTGGCGGAGATAATTTGCCGTTATCGAGTCGGTTGCGACAAAACCTCCCAGCGAGGCAAACGACTTGCTGAACGTTCCCATTATACAGTCCACGTCGGCAGTTACGCCGAAGTGGTCGCACGTACCGCGACCGTGATCGCCGAAGACACCTATGCCGTGCGCTTCGTCGACATATATGGCCGCACTGTATTTTTTTGCCAGACGCACTATTTCGGGCAGATTCGCAACATCGCCTTCCATACTGAAAACGCCGTCTGTAACTATCAGCTTTATTTTGTCTTCCGGGCATGACTGGAGGACTTTCTCCAACGACTCCATATCGTTGTGCTTGTACTTCAACTGCGTGGAAAACGACAGGCGACGCCCTTCTATTATTGACGCATGGTCGAGTTCGTCCCATATTATGTAATCCTCGCGTCCCGTCAGGCAGGATATTACGCCAAGATTCACCTGAAACCCGGTGGAGTATATTATCGCCTCTTCCTTACCTACGAATTTTGCCAGCCTCCGCTCCAACTGTGTATGGATATCGAGAGTACCGTTAAGGAAGCGCGAACCGGCACATCCGGTACCGTACTTCTTTATGGCTTCTATGGCAGCTTCCTTTATTTTAGGGTGGTTGGTCAATCCCAGGTAGCTGTTGGAGCCGAACATCAGCACTTTTTTTCCGTTTATCACAACTTCGGTATCCTGGTCGCTCCCTATCTCCCTGAAATACGGATATACTCCGGCTGCCTTGGCTCTTTGCGGGGCGTCGTACCGGGATAGTTTTTCTTGCAATAATTTCATATTTGTTACTTTGTTTACAACCTTTTATTTGCCTTTCGTTTTTACATTAGTTGGCAAAGTTAATATTTTTATTCGTTAATGATACGATTTACGTTGCAAATGGAACATATTTTTTACCGGCCGCTGCATTTCGAGGTATTTCGGGATACTGAAACGCCCCACCGCCTGTTCTTCCCTTTACGGGCGGCGGAGCGGTTATACCTGTTTTTCAGCAGGGATAGGTGCGTATTCCTGTCCCTGAGAGCGAACCGCAAGTTTTACTCCCGTCTCTTTTGTCCCGGCCAAAGCACGTTATAGAACCCGGGCGCAGCATTCGGGAGGCCTGAATGCACGGAAAAGGCAAAAACGCCCTTGAACCGCTTTTAAAGCGGTTTTAATCATTTAGTCCGAAATAAATTACTCTTAATTGAAAAAGTTTTACGAAATTTGCATGATATAATCAATTATACAGAGGAAGAGATGGATTTTTCAGTTGGACAGATCGCTTCCCTCCTGCACGGGGAAGTTGTTGGCGATGAAAAGACTAAAGTGAATAATCTTTCCAAGATTGAAGAAGGCAAACCCGGATGCCTTTCATTCCTTGCCAATGAGAAATATACTCATTTCGTTTACACCACCGAGGCAAGCGCAATTCTTGTACGGCGCGATTTCACCCCCGAACACGAAGTAAAGGCCGCTCTTATAAAGGTAGACGACCCGTATTCGTGCATTGCCTTGCTTCTTAACATGATAGACCAGATGCGTCCAAAAAAGGGCGGCACGGACAAGGAGTGCCATATCTCCGGTTCGGCCGATGTCTCCGCCGCAGCCTACATCGGGGCTTTTGCCTATATCGGGGAACATGTTTCGGTAGGCGAAAACACGCGTATCTATCCGCAGGCATATCTCGGGGACAATGTAAAGGTGGGGAAAAACTGCATAATATACCCCGGGGTGAAAATATACCGCGACTGTGTAATAGGCAACAACGTAATAATCCATGCCGGTGCGGTTATCGGTGCGGACGGTTTCGGATTTGCCCCGCAGAACGGGAGTTACATGAAAATAGCCCAGATAGGGAACGTGGTTATTGAAGACAATGTGGAAATAGGTGCCAACACCACGGTGGACAGGGCGACTATGGGCTCTACCCGAGTGAAGCACGGGACCAAACTCGACAACCTTATTCAGGTTGCGCACAATGTGGAAGTTGGAGCCAATACTGTTATAGCTGCCCAGGCCGGTATTGCCGGTTCGGCCAAAGTGGGAGACAACTGCATGATTGGCGGGCAGGTAGGCATTGCCGGACACATATCCATAGGCAACAGGGTAAATATAGGCGCCCAGTCGGGGATTCCCAACCATGTGGCCGAAAACAGCAACATCCTTGGCACCCCGGCAATCCCCATAAAGGATTTCGCCCGGCAGGTGGTTCTGCTCAAGCGCCTTCCCGAACTTAACGAAACCGTTAAGCGCCTGCAAAAGGAGATTGAGCGGATAACGGATAAACTTAACGAATAAGAGACAAGGAAATAAATGAAATATAAAGATATGAAACAAAAGAGTTTGAAAAGCAGTTTCACCCTGAGCGGGAAAGGACTGCATACCGGATTGAACATATCCATAAAATTCAATCCAGCCCCCAAGAATTTCGGATACAAAATCAAAAGGACCGATTTGCCCGGCGAGCCTGTAATTGACGCTGTTGCCGACCAGGTTTGCCAGACCCAGCGCGGTACTGTCGTAAAGAACGGCGACGTTACGGTGAGCACCATTGAGCACGCCATGGCCGCACTTTATGCCTATGGCATAGACAACTGCCTGATTGAGGTTAATGCCCCGGAATTCCCGATCCTCGACGGAAGCGCAAAGTTTTACGCAGAAGAGATTGAAAAGGCCGGCATTGAAGAACTTGACGAGGAGAAAGACTTTTTCGTAATCAAGGACAAAATAGAAATTACCGACAAGGAGACAGGGGCTTCGCTGCTTCTCCTGCCCGACGACAGTTTCAGCGTACATGTGCTGATAAACTTCGACTCTCCCGTATTGAGCAACCAGTACGCATGCCTCGAGGACATGGCGAGATTCAAGGACGAAATCGCATCGAGCCGCACGTTCGTATTCGTACGGGAGATAGAGCCGCTTCTTGCCAACGGGCTTATCAAGGGCGGAGACCTTGACAACGCCATAGTCATATACGACAACAAGACTTCGCAGAGCGAACTGGACAGGTTGGCCGACCTTATAGGCGTTTCGCACAAGAATGTCGATGAGCTCGGCTATATAAACAACAAACCTCTTGTTTTCGACAACGAACCCGCACGCCACAAACTGCTCGACCTGCTCGGCGATATAGCGTTGATAGGCAAACCCATAAAAGGGAGAATCATCGCGACGAAACCGGGTCATAAAATCAACAACCAGCTGGCCCGCTCTATCCGCAGGGAGATGAAGCGCCAGGAAGTCCAGGCACCTTCGTACGACCCGAAAATCCCGCCCGTAATGGACGTGAACAGGATAAAGGAACTTCTGCCCCACCGCTACCCCATGCTGCTGGTGGACAAAATAATAGAGATAGGGAGCAAACATATTGTGGGCCTCAAGAATTTCACTACGAACGAGCCGTTCTTCCAGGGACACTTCCCGCAGGAACCCGTTGTCCCGGGCGTACTGCTGGTTGAAGCAATGGCCCAGACCGGCGGGTTGCTGGTCCTCAACACGGTTGAAGATCCGGAAGACTACTCTACGTACTTTCTCACTATCGACAACGTAAAGTTCCGCCAGAAAGTCGTGCCGGGCGATACGGCCATTTTCCATGTCTCCTTCATGACTGAACTCAGGAGGGGCTGCGCTTCGATGAAAGGATATGTTTTTGTAGGCAACAAAATAACTACCGAAGCCGAGTTCTTAGCACAGATTGTAAAACATAAAAAATAAAAAAGAGAGAGATGTATAACTCACTTTCATACGTACACCCCAATGCCAAAATAGGCAAGGATGTGGTTATCGGTCCTTTTGTTACAATAGAGGAAGATGTGGTTATAGGCGACGGTACGAGAATAGACTCAAACGCCTGCGTCCTGAATGGCGCAAGGATTGGGAAAAACTGCAAGATATGCTCTTCGGCAGTTATAGCCGGCGAGCCCCAGGACCTGAAATTCAAGGGAGAATACAGTACGGCAGAAATTGGAGACAATACTACCATCCGCGAATTTGCAACTGTAAACCGCGGTACTGCTTCGCGCGGCAAAACCGTTATAGGCAACCGCTGCCTTATAATGGCATACTCGCATATTGCGCACGACTGCATCCTGCAGGACAACATTATCGTTGCCAATGCCACGCAAATTGCAGGGGAGGTTGAAATAGCCGATTTCGCGACTATCGGAGGCGGCACACTGGTCCACCAGTTTACGAAGATCGGGGCGCACGTCATGATTCAGGGCGGTTCGCACGTAAACAAGGATATCCCCCCGTACATCATAGCAGGACACGTTCCCACATTCTTCGCCGGAATAAACCTGATAGGTCTCCAACGCAGAGGTTTCACGCCCGAGAAAATAGCATCGATACAGGAAATATACCGTATTATATATATGTCGGGGTTGAACAACTCAAAAGCTATGGAGAAAATCATGACCGAAGTTCCCCAATCGGAAGAGAGGGACAACATAATGAATTTCATCAACGGTTCGACACGGGGCATAATCAGGAAATAATCCGGCAGCACAACTTAAATGCAGGCTGAACAATACGGCAACCGGAACTTTATTAATGCCATACCGTTAAGTTGTTGTATTTTGAATTTATGTTTTATCATTTATTGATTTAAGAAGATGATATATAAATTTTTATTACTCTCCGACGAGGTCGAGGATTTTTCGCTCGAGGTAAAGATAGACCCCGAATCCACCTTTCTGCAACTGAACGATGCCATCATAGAGGCCTTGAATTATACGAAAGACCAGTTGACGTCGTTCTTCGTGTGCGAGGATAACTGGGAAAAGAAAACGGAAATTACCCTTTTTGAAATGGACACTTCGTCGGACGAGGATTCCTGGACCATGGACAGTACCAGAATAAACGAGTTCGTTGAAGACGAGCACCAGCGCCTGCTGTTTGTCTACGACATGATGGGCGACAGGGCCCTTTTCATGGAATTGCGCAAGATAGAGTTCGGCGCAACTGTCGACAAGCCTGTTACAAAATTGAAGGGGACTCCTCCCAGACAGATACTCTCTGTTGAGGAACTCGACAAGAAATACCCCGAAGCCATGCCGGGCATGGATATAGACAATGACTACGGCATGGAAACCGGATACAACGACGACGAACTGGATATTGAAGGATTCAGCGGGCTCGATTTTTCGGACGACCCGGACAGCTACAGATAATTTCCGGCTTTTCAGTATCCGGCATGCAAAAGGCAAGACTGCCGGCAGTACGGGAATAATGGATATTACATACGGCAAGCGCGTGCGGAAACAATTCTGCACGCGCTTGCCGTTTCATCATAACACATCCGGCCGCTGCCGCCCGGGCATGCCGTTTCTGTATACGCGCTATTGCATCCTATACCGGGATACGCTACTTGCAGCTGCCGCCGGAGGATGCGTTCCGCTTCGATGCCATGTATCTCTCTATGTCGTGCCTGTACTCAGCCGCTTTTTCGGGAGTGGGGGCAACATCGGGCGTTACCGTTACGGTTTCGGGAAGCGGTACGGGAGGAGTTTCCACCTTCCTTATCCCGCATGAATCCGTTACCAGCAGCTTGTCGTACAACTGGTGTGAAGAGTTATAGGTTTCAACCGTCAACGTATCGTCCGATATTTCCACATATTGGTAGTAGCGGTCTCCGCCTCCGTATCTCTGTGCACCGCCGCTGAATTCTATCCTGTAATTTTTAGGCGAACAGTGTCCGGTTATGTATACCGGTGTTGTATATCTGCCGCCGTCATCCGTCGCGGCCCTGCGCATATAGGCGTGCTCATGCCCTTGCAGCACAAGTGCGGCGCCGTATTTTTTTATTACGGGATTGAATGCGATGCGCTGGAGTATATTGTTCAGTTTCCCCCGCATCGAGTAGAGGGGATGGTGCAATACCACAATCTTCCATTTAGCCTTGCAACTGCCCATCTTCCGTTCGAGCCAGCGGCGTTGCGCCGGGTATGTCCAGAATTCCTTATTGCTGTCCAATATGAAAAACGCCGCCTTGTCTGTCTGCACGTATGCACAGGCATTGCCGCCGCTGCCTTCACGGTCGAATATCGGGAATGCGTAATAGAAGCGTTCTTCCAGTTCCGGGGGAAACCCTTTGAGATATTCATGGTTGCCCGCCGCCGCGATTACTGGCGTACCTGCCACGATTTCCGCCATTGTTGAATACCAGTAATCCCAATAGCAGTTCATGGGGCGTTCTATTACATCGCCGCCCAGCACATAAAGTGTCATACGGGGGTAAAGGGAATCTATCTCCCGGAACAGGCTTCGGGATATCCCTCCGGGCACATCCTGTATGTCGCCTATAAATATGAAACGGGTTCTCTCTTCAGGAGACTGCACCCTGAACGTCCGTGCATCGGTCGTATCGGAGGGGTGGCATATCCGGTACGTATACACCGACGGTTTCAGCCCCTCTGCCTTCGCCTTGTAATATACAGCCTCTCCCGAACGGGATCTGAAACGGGATGCCACGGCCGTTACCTCCAGTGTATCGCCAGTCAGGGTATCGGCTATCTCTACCGTAGCCGATACCGGCGTAGTGCCATATACCCAACTGAATATGCGCGTACCGGGGTTCTCTCCGCTACACGTCATGATTATGCGCGACGGACTGGTCGGCGAACCGTATTCCGGCTCCGGCAGATTGCCGAACCATACGCCCCACCTCGACTTGAGCCATACCGACAGTACCGCAAGCACGACCAGTATCGCCAGTAGTTTTATAACCTTGTTTCTCCCCTGTTTCATAACATTCCGTTTTTATTGGAGGTCGGCAGCCCGTTCCACGCTTTTCACGCCCTTTACTGTGCGTATCTTCTTTATCAGGCTCTCCAGTACGTAAGTATCGGAGACCATTACCGTCAGGTGCCCCTGGAAGAGCCCGTCATTGGACTCGATAGAGATATTGCGCATTGTTACCCCTGCTTCCTTTGAGATTATGGAGGTAATATTGGTTACTATCCCTATATCGTCGTGCCCTACTATACGGAGTACCGCTGCATATTGCGTACCCGATTTGCCCGACCAGCGGGCCTTTACTATGCGGTATCCGTAACGTTTGCGCAGGTCGGGGGCATTGGGACACTCTTTCTTGTGTATCTTTATCCCTCCCTGCGATGTAATGAACCCGAATACTTCATCGCCGTATATGGGATTGCAGCAACGCGCCAGCTTGTAGTCTATGTCCTTGAGCGATTCGTCTATTACCAGTATGTCCTCGCCGTCGGCCGCGATATGGGACTGCTGCACGTATTCTTCTGCCGGGCGCTGGACGGCAAGGCCTTCCGTCTCCTCTTTCTGTATCTCGACGTACTTGTCTATCGCATCGTTTACATCTATGCGCCCTTGCGAGAGGGCGGAATAAAACATTGTCGCTACCTTGAACCCGAGCTTTTTTATCAATTTTGTCATAAGCGACTCTTCGGGCTCTATTTTCCGGTTCTTGAAGCGGCGCATAAGCATCTCTTTCCCGAACTCTGCTTCGCGGTTCTCGGCTTCCTTCAACGACTGGCGTATTTTGGAACGGGTACGGGGCAATACGGCAATCTTCAGCCAGTCCTGCTTGGGGGTCTGCTGCGACGAAGTCAGAATCTCTACCGTATCGCCGCTTTTCAACTGGTATTTTATCGGCTGGTTGCGTTCATTTACCTTTGCCCCCACGCACCGGTTTCCCAATCCGGTATGTATAAGATACGCAAAATCGAGCACGGTAGCCCCGCGCCCCAATTTGTACAGGTCGCCTTTAGGCGAGAATACGAAAACTTCTTTGTCGTAATTGTCCTTGCTGAAATCCTTTATTATGTCGAGCGTCGCCTTTTCATCGGAACTCTCCAGCACTTCGCGCATGCTGTTGAGCCAATCGTCAAGCCCGCTCTCGCTACGCACACCTTTGTACCTCCAGTGCGCCGCCAGACCCTGCTCCGCTATTTCATTCATCCGCACGGTACGTATCTGCACTTCCACCCACCTGGATTCAGGGCCCAATACGGTTATATGCAGCGATTCATACCCGTTGCTCTTGGGTATGGTAAGCCAGTCGCGCATACGCGAGGGATTGGGGGTATACATGGCGGTAATCAGCGTAAACACCCTCCAACAGTCGGATTTCTCCTTCTCCAACGGAGTATCGAGTATGATTCGGATTGCAAACAGGTCATAGATATCCTTAAATTCGACCTTCTGCTTCTTCATCTTGTTGTATATGGAGGATATGGACTTTGTCCGCCCTTTTATTTCAAACCTGAAGCCTTCTTCCTCAAGCATCTTTTTTATAGGAGCTATGAAGGAGGCTATATATTTGTCGCGTTTGGCCTTAGTCTGGTTCAGGTTGGAAGCTATCATGTCATAGACCTCGCGGTTCGTATATTTCAGCGAAAGGTCCTCAAGTTCCGATTTTATCTTGTACAGCCCTAAACGGTGCGCCAGAGGGGCGTAGAGGTAAGACGCCTCGGATGCGATGCTTACCCGGTAGTCGTTGTCGGGATGCGTATTTATCATTCGCATAAGGCAGAGACAGTCGGCTATAAGTATCATTATAACCCGGGCATCTTCGGCAAAAGAGAGGAACAGCTTGCGGAAATTGTCGCTTTTTACCGTAGTATTGCGGGAATAGAGGCTTTCGGTTTTTATAAGCCGCGTGATGAGCGTGGCAACATCGGCGCCGTACTCCTTTTCCACATCTTCCACGCTCTTCACCCCTTCGGCAACGATATTGTAAAGCAGTATGGCTACAAGGGTATTGGACTCCAGCCCGACCTCACGCGAAAGGATAAGGGCAGTATTTATGTTCCGCAAAAGGAGGCTGTTGCCGTGTTTGTCTCGGCCGTACCGGCCGAGTTCTATTGCCGACACTATCGTCTCTTTTATGGCCTTGAACTTTTCAGGGTCTATGATATCGCTTGTCTGCCGCCTGAGTCGGGCATACGATACGATGAACTCACGTCTCTCGCTATCGTCGAGGATGCTCTGCTTCTGCATGTCGGTGCCGTATGTAAAATCTGCCCAAATATATTAATTTTTACACTAACGGCATTGAGTTGTAATTGTTAATTACTATATTTGTAGGATATAGGGGAGGACCCGGCCCGGCCGGTTTTTTTTAAAACCATGTCCCGTATAAGCCGGGCCTATGGCGCAATGGGCTTGCTACGGGGCCACAGGGACCGGACGCGGAAAGCGGCTATGCAGGTTGCCCGCTGTTTCGCGGTCCATGGCCTACGGAAAGCGGGCAATTGTCCGATAGAGTTGAACAAAAAAACAAACCATGACGGCACACAATACCGCCAAATAAAAAGATAATAGTATGAAGTACCATTTTTCCGAAAGAGATCTTGAACAGATTGAAAGCAAGGGGATAGCTTTGGAAGTTGTAGAAGAACAACTGGAGTCGTTTAAAAAGGGGTTTCCCTATCTTAAAATTGAACAGGGAGCTACGGTAGGCGAAGGCATTGTAAGGATGTCCGACAGCGAATGCGACGGATATGTGTCAAAGTGGGAAGAGTTCTCGAAAGGCGGGGCAAGGATTGTCAAGTTCGTACCGGCCTCGGGCGCGGCAAGCAGGATGTTCAAGAACCTTTTCGCTTTTTTGGATGCCCCGTACATGGAGCCCACCACAGATTTTGAAAAGAAGTTCTTCTCCGAAATAGAATCGTTCGCCTTCTTCAAGGCTCTTGACGACGCTTGCATAAAAAACGAGAACGGCTCGGGCGTAGCCGACCTGATAAGGGACGGCGAATATAAACGCGTTGTCAAGAACCTGCTTCTGGAACAAGGGCTGAATTACGGGTGGCTGCCGAAAGGGTTGCTGCTGTTCCATAAATACGACGAAGACGGACCGCGGACGGCAATGGAGGAGCACCTGGCCGAAGGCGCAATGTACGCGAAAAATACGGACGGTACGGTCAATATCCATTTTACTGTTTCGCACGATCATCTCCCGTTCTTCAAGAAACTCGTTTCGGAGGTCCTTCCCCTCTACGAGAAAAAGTTCGGGGTCAAATACAATATCTCTTTTTCGGAGCAAAAGCCGCAGACGGATACTATTGCCGCCGATGAAAACAACGAACCGTTCAGAGACGGGGGCAAACTCCTTTTCAGACCGGGCGGACACGGCTCTCTCATAGAGAACCTGAACGAAATAGACGCCGATATAATTTTCATAAAGAACATAGACAATGTAGTTCCCGACAGGGAAAAAGGGATTACCGTAAAATACAAGAAAGCTCTGGGCGGCGTAATAGCTTCGTTGCAGGAAAAGATATTCAATTACGGCAGGATGCTTGAAAAAGGGAACTACACAATTGAGGACCTGCGCGAGATAATCGCATTTGTCCAGAAAGTCCTCATGGTCCGCCACCATGAGATTAAAGACATGGAAGACAGCGACCTGGCCATGTACCTGCTGAAGAAACTGCGTCGGCCGCTGCGTGTCTGCGGCATGGTAAAGAATGTGGGAGAACCGGGCGGTGGTCCGTTCCTTGCTTATAACGAGGACGGGACTTATTCTCCTCAGATTCTTGAAAGCAGCCAGATTAACATGATGCAGGCCGAGGCTAAAAGCGCATTCGAGAATTCCACACATTTTAATCCGGTAGACCTTGTATGCGCCGTGAAAGACTGGAACGGGAACAAATACAACCTGCCCGGTTTCGTGGATAAGAACACGGGATTCATATCGGAAAAATCGAAAAGCGGGAAAGTTCTCAAGGCTCTTGAACGCCCGGGATTGTGGAACGGCGCGATGTCGGACTGGAACACCGTTTTCGTTGAGGTTCCGATAGAGACTTTCAATCCGGTCAAGACCGTAAACGATTTGTTGCGTCCGGCTCATTCTTAAAAAAACAGTTTCATATCTGGTATGAAGTATAGAATCTTCCGTTTTCTGGCTGTTGCCGTTACGGTTTTCTGCGTATCCTGTTCGGGAAACGACAAGGAAGCCAGGAGTGCCTACATGAAAGCCAAGGCCCTGTATGAATCGGGCCAGTACGACAAGGCCAAGTCAATGATAGACAGCATTGAAATTCTCGGTCCAAAGGCTTTCGACGAAATAAGGGCTGGGTTGCAGTTGTCGAGAGTAATAGAACGGGCCTTAAATGAAGAGATTCTGAAGCGGGTGGACAGTTTGATGCCGATATACCGGGAGGAGCAGGAAAGGCTTCTTGGCGAATTCGACCTTATCAAGGATGACGAATATCAAACCGAAGGGCTATTGGTTTACAAGAACAACCCGAACAAACTGAGCCAGGAAAAGTCGTGCCTGCGCATTCAGGTTACGGAGAAGGGCGAGATGCAGTTGCTCAGCGTATATTGCGGCGCGTACCCCCTGCAGCACGAGTCGGTAAAGGTTTCCCTGCCCGACGGCACTTATGCCATGACCTCTGCCGTCCCCTACGACGGGGCAAGCAACTACAGGTATTACATAGACGGCAGGAACATCGAGACAATTACGTACAGCGAGCCTAAAATGCGTCCTGTTGCCGATTTTGTGGTAGCTGCCGGCAACAGACCGGTTACGGTAAGCTATGAAGGGAAAAAGCCTTTCTCCTTCAAACTCGACAACGCCACGAGAAAGGCCATAACCGAAAGTTACAAACTCTCCACGGTTATAAAGAATATTGCGGCGCTGGAAAGAGAGGATGTGATTGCATCGAGAGCCATAGTGGTTCTGAACCGCCAGATTGAGGAACATAAGAATGATTCTATTTGATTTATCAGCAACAATCCGCCGCATGTGCATATATGTTGCACATACGGCGGATTAAATTTGCATTGAGAATAAATAATGTTTGTCTTAAATATTTATTAAAACTACTTTTATGGAGAATGATGACAAAAAGGTGAAAGTTGCTGTCTCGGCCGACAAGCTGAAAGCTTTGCAGGCGGCAATGGATAAAATAGAGAAGAGCTACGGCAAAGGCTCGATAATGAAACTGGGAGACGACCGCGTAGAGGAAGTCTCGGTTATCTCCACCGGCTCTATTGCCCTCAACGCAGCCCTCGGTGTCGGCGGGTATCCGCGCGGCAGGGTCATTGAAATATACGGTCCCGAATCTTCGGGAAAGACCACGCTGGCAATACACGCCATTGCAGAAGCCCAGAAAAACGGAGGGATAGCAGCTATAATAGATGCGGAACACGCCTTCGACAGATTCTACGCCGAGAAACTGGGTGTGGATGTGGAGAACCTGTGGATATCGCAACCTGACAGCGGAGAACAGGCCCTTGAGATTGCCGAACAGCTTATACGCTCCTCGGCTGTAGATATTGTGGTTATAGACTCGGTTGCAGCCCTTACGCCCAAAGCTGAACTTGAAGGGGAAATGGGCGACTCGAAAATGGGCCTTCAGGCCAGGCTCATGTCGCAGGCACTCCGCAAACTCACTTCCACGATAAGCAAAACCAACACCACCTGTATATTCATAAACCAGCTGCGGGACAAGATAGGCATAATGTTCGGGAATCCCGAGACTACCACGGGTGGCAACGCATTGAAATTCTATGCCTCGGTAAGGCTGGATATAAGGAGGATTTCACAGATTAAGGACGGCGAGGAGGTTATAGGCAACCAGACCCGTGTAAAGGTTGTGAAGAACAAGGTTGCCCCTCCTTTCAGAAAAGCGGAATTCGACATAATGTTCGGTGAAGGGATTTCAAGGTCGGGCGAAATTATAGACCTCGGCGTGGAATACGGAATTATCAAGAAGAGCGGATCATGGTTCGCATATGAAGATTCCAAACTCGGCCAGGGGCGCGATGCTGCCAAAAGGTGCATTCAGGACAATCCCGAACTTGCCGATGAACTGGAAGCCAAGATAATGGCTGCCATGAAAGAGAAGAACGAAAAAAGATAGTTCAGCCAGAGTTACTGAAACAGCAGGAGGGAGGCAGAAAGCACGTAAAAGGGTTCTCCACTTTCCCTGCCTTGCTGCCATACATGGGAACCGTTCCTGGGGTCATATTCCCGGAACGGTTTTTTTATTCGCACGCCTCCCCCGTGCAGAAGTTATACCGTTACGGCTTCCGTGGCGGCAGAATCGTGGAACGCGCAGATGGAGTGTGCTACCTGTATCGCTCCATCCGCGCGGCATCTATCCGCAACAGCGTAAACAGCAGTATTGTGAACCCCCATAGCGATGACCCGCCATAGGAAAAGAACGGCAGGGGGATTCCGATAACCGGGCACAGCCCTATTACCATACCTATGTTTATTGTCAGGTGGAACATAAGTATCGATGCCACGCAATACCCGTAGACCCTCCCGAATGTTCCCGGCTGTCTCTCGGCTATTGTTATTATCCGTATTATCAGCGCGACAAAAAGCGTTATAAGCAGGACAGAGCCGACAAATCCCATCTCCTCGCCTATTGTACAAAATATGAAATCAGTATCTTGTTCTGGTACATACTTCAGTTTTGTCTGCGTTCCGGAAAGATAGCCTTTACCGAAGAATCCGCCCGAACCTATCGCTATCTTAGACTGGTTGACATTGTAGCCGGCCCCGCGGGGATCGTCTTCCATGCCGAATGCTACACGGATACGCGTCTGCTGGTGAGGCTCGAGCATCTCGTTGAAGATATAGTTTACCGAGAAGAGGAATACTATGGAAATTACCGCTACCGAAATCGAATGCAGCAATCTGGGATTGTTAGACTTCACCGAAAGCACAAGCACGCATATGCTGTTTGCCGCAATAGCGGCAAACAGCATGTACACCCAGTTTACCGGGCGGAACAGGTTTATCGTCCCGAATACGATTGCCGTCAGGGCTGTTACAAGGAACAGGATTCTGAATGCCCCGCGCCGCGCATACAGCCTGCACGCCATGGCTATCATCACCGTCAATATCAGAATAAGGACTATGGCCTGGCCGGCCGGGGTTATACCCCATGACACGGACGAGTATTTCATTGCCAGGACAAAATAGGTTATGGAACCCACGCCTGCCATAAGTATGAATCCCGACATTCCCTCGCGATACAGCATCAGCACAAGGGATATGTATACGAGAGCCGTTCCGGTCTCCTTTTGCAGTATTATCAGGCAGAGCGGAAGAAGTATCAGAAGTACCGTCTTGAGCAGGTTCCAGTTGCGGGTAAGGACAAAATTGTACGCACTCATAAACCGGGCCAGCGCAAGCGATACGGCGAATTTCGCGAATTCGGCCGGTTGTATGCTTACCGGCCCCATTACTATCCATGAATGCGAACCTTTTATGTTCGGAGCTATAAGTATGGTAAGGGCCAACAGGAACATCATGAAGACGTACAACGGATAAGCCCATGCCTCAAACATGCGGCTCTCCGTCATCATAATGGCAAATATTATGACCGACGCGCACCCTATCCACATCAGCTGTTTCCCCGCGCGGCCGTCAAGGCTGAATATGCTTATGTCGTCGTAGTTGTAACTCGCGGCGTATATGCTGAACCAGCCCCATATTACAAGTACGGCATAGAGCAAAAGCACCACCTTGTCAATACGGCTCCATATGTTAATGCTTCTTGACTCCACTGTATATTATCGTGTTTGACGCAGCCATCCGCTCTTCAAGATATTTCCGCTCTGGCGATATGCTGCGGTTCAGGTACTTTTCTATCATCAGGCTTCCTATAGGTACGGCATACGTTGCTCCGAATCCGGCATTCTCGACATATACGGCTATTGCTATCTTCGGATTCTCTTTCGGCGCGAATCCCATAAAGGCCGAATGGTCGCGACCGTGAGGGTTCTGGGCGGTACCGGTCTTTCCGCACATCTCAAGACCCGGTATCTCTCCTATCCTGCACGTACCGTCCGTTACGGCTTTCCGCATGGCTTCGGCCACATACTGGTAGTTCTGCGGGTCAACCATAGTACGGTGGCGTTCAAGATATACGGGATTTATTACCGTATCCTGGATTGCCTTCACCACATGCGGTATCACATAATATCCCCTGTTGGCGATTGTCGCTCCGAGATTGGCTATCTGCAGCGGTGTGGCCAGGACCTCGCCTTGTCCTATCGATACCGATATGACTGTAAGCCCCCGCCATCGGCCGCGGCCGTAGTATTTGTCGTAATATTCGCTGTTGGGGATGAACCCGCGTCTTTCTCCTGGCAGGTCTACCCCAAGTTTATATCCGTATCCCATAGATACGAGATAGTCCTTCCATAACGTAAACGCCTCGGCCGTGGTCTTGTATTTGGTACGGTTATCCATCATGGCCTTGAAGCCGTAACAGAAAAACGCATTACAGGAGGTCTGCAGTGCCGGCTGCAGCGCTATTGGGGAGGAATGCTCGTGGCACCCTACCCTCAACCCTCCAGACAGGAATCCGTGATGGCACGGGTAGAGCGTGTTGAGCGATATTATACCTTCCTGCAACAGTATCATGCCTTGCGTCGGCTTGAAAGTCGACCCCGGGGGATATGCGGCCATTATCGAGCGGTCGTACAGAGGCTTATAAGGATCGCGTACCAATGCCGCGTAGTTCTTGCCACGCTCGCGCCCTATCAGCGAGGAGGGCCTGTATGTGGGGGACGACACCATGGCCAGTATTTCGCCGGTTTGCGGCTCTATTGCCACTATCGCACCTATCTTGCCCTGCATCAGGTACTCGCCGTACTCCTGCAGTTCGGCATCGATGGTAAGTGTAAGATTGCGTCCTGAAACCGGGGCCACGTCGTAGAGGCCGTCTTCATAACGGCCTTTTATGCGCCCGTGAGCATCCCGCAACAGTATTTCCACCCCTTTCTCGCCACGCAGAATCTTTTCATACGATTTCTCCACCCCGAGATCGCCCGTATAGTCGCCGCTTGCATAGTAGCCATCGGCCTCTATGTCGGACTGCGAAACCTCCCGTACGTTGCCGAGCAGATTGCCTGCCACATCGTATGTATATTGCCTGATTATCCTATTCTGCACGTAGAATCCTTCATACCGGTAGAGTTTTTCCTGTAACCGCCCGTATTCTTCGGCCGAGAGTTGGGAAAGGAATATCTGCGGCGTATATGTGGAATAACCCGGATTCTTCCGCCTGTCCTTCATTGCCGCAAGCCTCTGACGGAACTCTTCTACGGTTATGCCGAGGGTGTTGCAGAAATCGAGAGTATCGAGGTTCTTGACTTCGCGGGGTATCATCATTACATCGTAGGCCGGCTGGTTGTAGACTATCAGTTTGCCGTTCCGGTCGTATATCAGCCCGCGCGACGGGTATCGGGTTTTCTTCAGAAAGGCGTTCCCTTCGGCATAACGCCGGTAATCGACATTGATGACCTGCAACGAGAAAAGACGGATTACGTATATCAGCGCTACCGTAAGTATTATTGCGACGATTACATATTTGCGTTTTTCAAGGATATAGTCTTTTCTCATCGTTACTTAACCGATATTCTTTCTATTGCATATACAAAAACGTATGTTATCAGCGTACTGGAGAGTATCTGCAATATCAGCTTTCCGGGATTGAAGAGCGAGAACGCCTGTATCGTGAATACGGATGCCGAGAATGTGAATACCGTCAGCAGGGCATACACCGAGAATGGGGCTGCACCGAGAGCCTTTACGGACGGGACGATACCCGAAGCCTCTTCCTCGCGCTGCATTACCAGGGTTATGAACGGGCGGCGCAGGAATGCCGTTATTGTACATGACAGGGAATAGACCCCGAGGGTGTTGAAAAAAATATCGAGAATAAGCCCGGTAATGAACGAGACGGTCATTACCCAGTTGGGGGAAAGGGCCGACGGGAGTTTCATTATAAAGTATATGAACAGAAACGGCGTTGCGTATCCCAATATGGCTATATTCCCGAATATGCTTATCTGCATAAGCATAAGCACGGTATAAATCGCCACGTAATATGCAGGAGATTTTCTGTTCATTGCCTGTATGCGTCTTTTTCAAGTACGGTACGCTCCTCTTCCGACGGAATGCCTATTATGCAGACATCCCCCAGCCGGAAATAGTCTGTTGTAAGTTTCACGCGCACAGAATAAAAGTTGTCGTCATACTCTTCCCGGTAGAAATCTTCGACCGTCCCTACCGGCAGTCCTTCCGGGAAGGCCGACGAGTATCCGCTGGTTACCACCGTGTCGCCCCGCTCAAACGTAACGTGGCGCGGCAATTCTTCAAGCATCATGTATTCGGGCGATTGCCCGTCCCACGTTAGAGACCCTATATACCCGCTCCCCTTTATCTTGCAGCTCAACCTGAGTTTATGGTTGAGCAGGGATATTATCACGGCGTAATTGTCCGATACGGCGCTTACTATACCCACTACCCCGTCGCGGTTTATTACGCCCATACCGTCGGTTATCCCGTCGGATTTTCCCTTGTTTACGGTTACGTAGTTATAGGCATAGGCCGTAGTTACGTTCACGGCCTGCGCTATGCCGTAAGCTACCGGCCCGACTACCGTATCGGTACGGCACAAGGTTTCGTATGCCGCCTCTCCTTTCAGTTTCTTCAACTCTTCATTGAGGCGGGCCACTTCTATCTTAAGCGAGGAATTCTGTTTCTGCAACTCCAGATTTATATCGCGAAGCCCGAAATATTCCGATATACGCCCTGTATACTGGTAATATTTCCCTACTGCACGGTTTGCCGTAGTGAAGAATACGCTGCTCTGGTAAGGATTGAAACTGAACAGCATGGTAAGTGATATTGCCGCGTATATCAAGAATATGAATATGTTGCTGTATGCAACTATAAATTCTATTAGTCTGCGCATACCGTTTCTCTCATGCTGCCCTGCCCTTCGCCTTTTTCTGTTTCTACCTCATCAGGAAATTGAAGCGTCCTATGTTTTTCAAGGCTATGCCTGTTCCCTTTGCCACGGAATGCAACGGGTCTTCCGCTACATGGAACGGTATCCCTATCTTGTCGGTCAGACGTTTGTCGAGCCCGCGCAACAACGCCCCGCCGCCGGCTATATATACGCCGTTGCGGACAACATCGGCATAGACCTCGGGAGGGGTCTGTTCCAGTGCACTCAACACGGCCGCTTCTATTTTGGATATCGACTTTTCAAGACAGTGCGCTATTTCCTGATAGTTTATAGGGACTTCCATGGGAAGTGCGGTCATTCTGTTGGGGCCGTGCACTATATAATCCTCGGGTGGATTGTCAAGTTCGGTAAGTACAGAACCTACGTTTATCTTTATGTCCTCGGCCGTACGCTCGCCTATGCGGACGTTATGCTGACGGGCAATGTATTCCTGTATGTCGGCCGTCAGATCATCCCCTGCCACCTTTATGGATTTGTTGGAAACGAGACCGCCGAGCGATATCACGGCTATCTCAGTTGTTCCGCCACCTATATCCACTATCATGTTCCCTTGCGGAGCCTCCACGTCCAACCCTATACCTATGGCGGCTGCCATGGGCTCGTATATCATATACACGTCGCGGCCTCCTGCATGCTCGGCCGAGTCGCGCACGGCGCGTATTTCAACCTCGCTGCTGCCCGAGGGAACGCATATTACCATACGCAGCGACGGGGCGAACCACCGTTTTTTGGAATCGATCTTCTTCACCATGCCGCGTATCATCTGTTCGGCAGCATAGAAATCGGCTATTACTCCGTCGCGCAATGGACGGATAGTGGTTATATTGGGATGGGTCTTTTCATGCATCTGACGCGCTACCTCCCCCACGGCAATCAGTTTGTCGGTCCGTTTGTCGAGAGCCACTATCGAAGGCTCGTCGACAAGCACCTTGCCGTTGCTTATTATTATGGTATTGGCCGTTCCCAAATCTATGGCCAACTCCTGGGTGAATGAAAACAGTCCCATGTTTCTGTCCTTTTTTCTTTAGGGTATTAATGTTTGAAATGCCTTATGCCTGTAAAGACCATTGCCATTCCGTTTTTATTGCAGTATTCCACCGTTTCGTTGTCGCGTACCGAACCGCCCGGCTGTATAACGGTGTTTATCCCTTCCTTGTGGGCTATCTCCACGCAGTCGGCAAACGGGAAGAAGGCATCGGATGCCATTACCGCACCGTTAAGGTCGAACCCGAACGATTTGGCCTTGTCTATTGCGTGGCGCAAAGAATCGACCCTTGAGGTCTGGCCCACGCCGCTTGCATAAAGCTGCTTGCCTTTGGCCAGTACTATGGCATTGGACTTGCTGTGCTTCACTATCTTGTTGGCGAAGAGCAGATCGTCAGCCTCCTGGGGCGTTACAGCCTTGTCGGTTGCCTGCTTCAACTCTTCAGGTTTCTCTGCATGAAGGTCCTTTTCCTGTACCAATACCCCGTTGAGCAATGAACGGAACTGGCGGCCCGTATCCACGCCTCTCTTCTGTACCAGTATTATGCGGTTCTTTTTCTGTTCGAGAACCTGCAATGCCTCGTCGGTATACGAGGGGGCGATTATCACTTCAAAGAAAATCTTGTTTATCTCTTCGGCCGTCTCCCTGTCTACCTCGGCATTGGTTACGAGCACACCTCCGAATGCCGATACCGGATCGCCTGCCAGCGCGTCTTTCCATGCCTCGGACAGAACGGGACGCGATGCCAGCCCGCACGCATTGTTGTGCTTGAGTATTGCAAACGTGGTTTCATCGAATTCCGATATGAGCGATACTGCGGCATCTATGTCCAACAGATTGTTATACGATATCTCCTTGCCGTGCAACTGGGTGAACATCTCGTCGAAGTTCCCGTAGAAAGCCCCTTTCTGGTGCGGGTTCTCCCCGTAACGGAGACTTTTCGACCCGTCGGCTGCCGCACGGAAAGCCGACTGCTCCTCTGCATCGAAATAGTTGAATATTGCAGTGTCGTAACCCGACGATACGGCAAACGCTTCCTTTGCAAACCATTTGCGTTCGTCGATAGTTGAAGCTGCACCGTTGCGGCCGAGCATCTCCGTGAGAGGTGCGTACTGGGCTTTCGATGCTACTATTACAACATCCTTGAAGTTTTTTGCGGCTGCCCTTATAAGCGATATTCCGCCTATGTCTATCTTTTCTATTATATCCTGCTGGCTTGCTCCCGATGCCACCGTTTCGCTGAACGGATACAAATCGACTATTACAAGGTCTATCTCGGGAATTTCGTACTGTGCGGTCTGCTCACGATCCTTCTCTTCGTCCCTGCGGCTGAGTATTCCGCCGAACACCTTGGGATGAAGCGTTTTCACTCTCCCGCCGAGGATAGAGGGGTAACCCGTAAGGGCCTCCACGGCCGTGCATTCTATTCCGAGAGACTCGATAAAACTTTTAGTCCCTCCCGTAGATATGAATTTAACGCCTTCGGCATCCAACTCCTTTATTATCTCATCCAATCCGTCCTTGTGATATACGGAGACTAACGCGCTTTTTATTTTCTTAAGTTCCGACATAGACTTTACTGTATATATAGGTTTTTCAGTCTGCAAAATTAAAAAATATCTCCTTATGAATTGTATTTAAAATAAAGTTTTTATCGGTTGTAAGTTTTTTTGACACTCCAAATACCGGAAGGGAGTCTTGCCTTGAAAATTTTCGCTGCCGACCCACTGTCCCCCGCTTATCCGGCACGGACAGGCCTGCGGCAGAAGCCGCTACGGTTTCGTTACGGTCATCACGCACTCCTTGCAGTCGAAATCGAGCCGCAGGCGGGTATTTCCGTTTCTGAGCCACAACGGGGCTTCCCATCCGGACGGCGCATTGTAGCGCAGACACTGCCCGTATTCGCGCCTTATGCAATATTTTGTCCGCATGAGCGGCACCCCTTTTTCGGGGCGGGATTCATATGCAGGGGATACGGCCTTTACTCCGCACTCCCTGTAAAACGCTTCGGCCTTTTTATTGTAAACGTTTGCTGTATAGGCAAGTTCGCTGCACGGATATTGCGGGCTGCCGCGCATGACTGATTTCTCCCGCACGTAACCGGCGGCTCTCTGCAACGACAGTTCGTCTGTTGCCTTTCGCCGCAGTGCGGCAAGAACCGACGACGGAATAAAATATTGTCCCGTGCCGTCAAGGATGACAGTTTCAAAGCGATACTGGGTTCCTCCCGTTCTGGCGAGTTGTTTCCTCTGGTTGTCGTCCTGAGGATTCCGGGCTTTTTCCGCATCGGGATATAACTCTTTTGCCGTTACCGAAATTCCTGAATCATCGGTAAGGACAAGAAGCAATTCTCCGTCCCGGTATGCAAGCATGGCCGTCAGCGGGATATACCTTTCGGCTGTCGGGCGGGCGAGCTTCCTTTCAAACTCGATGTCATGGTTGCGGTATATTTCCGTTCCTGCCGGAAGGCGCATTTCTTCAGCCGGATATATGACACTTCCGGCAACCCTGTTTACTCTGAAGCCTCCCGTTTCCCCGCCCGGCGTCCTGTAAAGCACACCGTCGCCGTTATGCATTGCCGAAGCGCCGGCAAGCCTTAACCCTCTCCCTTCGCTCCGCACGAGCCTGCCCATATATTCGCCTGTGGATTTGGGAGTAAAGCGCGATGAGACAATACCGAACGACGGCTGGTCGCAAAAATACGGGGTAAACCCGCGATTGAAACTTTTATCGGGGTCGGGCGTAAAGCCTATAATGCTTTTCCCCGACGAAGAACGCCGGTATTCCGGGCGGCGGGCGAATATGCCGTCGAGCAGCTGGCGATAGTATGCGGTTATGTTCTTTACGTAGGAGGCATCCTTCAGACGCCCCTCGATTTTCAGCGACGTTACCCCTGCGTCAAGCAGGTCCTCCACGTATTCACTGCGGTTCATGTCTTTCAGGGAGAGAAGATACGACTCCTTGATAAGGGTCCGTCCATTGGCATCGGAGAGTTCGTACGGAAGGCGGCAGCATTGCGCACACTCCCCGCGGTTTGCGCTCCGTCCGCTCAATGCCCTGCTCAGATAGCAACGGCCGCTGTAACTTACACACAACGCCCCGTGTATGAAGACTTCAAGGGGAACGTCGGTGCAACCGGCAATCTCCTTAATTTCTTTTACAGTAAGCTCACGGGCCAGAACCACCTGCGCGAACCCTGCATCCTGCAAGAAACGGACTTTCTGCGGGGTTGCGTTGTGGCACTGGGTGCTTGCATGAAGAGGTATCGGGGGAATGTCGAGTTTCATTACCGCCATGTCCTGAACTATCAGGGCATCGGCCCCGGCGCGGTACAGGTCCCGGATTATCCGTTCCGCCTCAGAAAGTTCGTCATCGCGGAGTATGGTATTGAGCGCAACATATACTTTTACCCTGTACGTATGGGCATACTCGGCAAGCATGGCTATATCTTCCACCGTATTGCCTGCAGCCGCCCGTGCGCTGAAACGGGGCGCACCGATATATACGGCATCGGCCCCGTGGAGTATCGCTTCTTTTGCGGTGGATATATCGCGGGCTGGCGACAACAACTCTATCGGCCGTCTCTCGCGCATACCTTTACCTGATCGTTTTTATATCGTACGGGGTTTCCTGATACACGAAATAGTTCAGCCAGTTGGTGAACAACAGGTTTGCATGCGCTCTCCACCTCACTACCGGTTCGCGCGACGGGTCATTGTCGGGGAAATAGTTCTCCGGAATCTGTATCGGCAACCCTTTTTCCTTGTCGCGGAAATATTCGTCGCGCAAAGTGTTGGGCGAATATTCGGAATGGCCTGTTACATACACCTCGCGCCCGCCGCGGGCCATTATCATGTACACTCCTGCCCCGTCGCTTTCGGAAAGGATTGTCAGTTCGGGACACTTTGACAGGTCGCAGCGGCGTATTTCGGAATGGCGGCTGTGCGGCACGTAAAATTCATCGTCGAACCCGCGGAATATAGGGTTCTGCTTGTCGTTTACGGTATGCTTGAATACGCCGAACAGCTTGGAGTCGAGCGGATACTTGGGGATACCGTAATAATGGTAAAGTGCCGCCTGAGCCGCCCAGCAGATATAGAACGTGGATGTTACGTGCGTACGCGCCCAATCCATAATCTCCTCCAACTCGTCCCAGTAGTTTACCTGTTCGTAATCGAGTTGCTCGACAGGGGCGCCGGTTATTATCATCCCGTCGTACGTATCGCCTTTTATGGCGTTGAAGTCCTTGTAAAAGGCCATCATGTGCTCTATCGGCGTATTTTTGGAAACATGCCCGGATATTTTCATCAAATCCACCTCTATCTGCAAAGGGGTATTGGACAGAAGGCGTATCAGGTCCGTTTCGGTAGTTATCTTCAGCGGCATGAGATTGAGGATTACAAGCCGCAACGGACGGATATCCTGTTTTTCGGCCCGCTGGGAATCCATGACGAAGATGTTCTCCTGCCGCAGGAGTTTGACTGCCGGAAGATTTACCGGAATGTTTAATGGCATCTTGTTTATTATCAGAATAGGTATCCGAATCCGAGATTCAGATATACGTTGTACATATTGAAACTCAGGGCCGTAAAATCTTTATCGAACAGAGGAACGCACCCCCATGCCAGGTCGCCGTATATAAGCAGGTGCTTGTATGCTACGAAGTCGGCCCCTACCAGTACCCCGGCGTCGATCTTGCGCATGTCTTCCGAAAAGTCGTACGGGGCGTCTACGTTGTCTATCCTCTCGCCTATCGGCGAACCGTCGTGCATGTAGCCGTTATATGCGTTGCCCGAGAACTCGCCGTCCACCATGAACGACATGTACCCGCCGAAACGGAGCGACCACCGCTTGGATATATCGTATACCGCCGCTATGGGTATCGTTATGTAACTGTTCTTCACTTTTGTCTCGACATTGCCGGTAAACACCCCTTCTATCGGCGAACCTTCGTACTGAAGGAGTATCTGATAGTTCTTGACGGTTGCATCGGTAGACATCCCCTTGACTTCAAAGCGGATTCCTGCCATAAGCCCCCACTTTTCGTTGAAATTGCGTTTTACATCGCCCTCTATGGAGAATGCGAATGTGGGCTTGAACATGTTTATTGCCCGTATCTCGGCAGGCAGTCCCATCGGGGAGGTTCCCCCGAGATTGATTCCGGCTTTTGCGCTGAACTCGAAATTTTTGGCTTCAATGTTGCCATATACTGCCGATATCACCGACAGGGCAATGGCCATTATACTGTTTTTTATCATCTTTCTCGCTTTTTAGGTCATTACTGATTAACTCCTCCTGTTCCCGGCTCTTCGGGATAGCATTCCAATGTTACGTTGTCTACCCACATTATGCTTCCCAGCGCACCGATGAAACTGGCACCGTAGTAACTCGACGAGAACACTATCGCCAGGCTGTATTCGTAGTTTTTCAACCTGTCGGGATCGACGTTCTTGCTGTACGTGAAGGGAATCTCCTTGTACATGTAAGCATCGCCTGTCCCGAACTTGTCATTGTCGGTAAGTATCGCCCTGCCGACCTCCGCCTCGCTCGACAGGATAGAATTGCCGTCAAGGTAATTGCGGTGTTCGGGGTCAATCTCGGCAGCCTTTACGTTGTCGAAGAGGATTGCGTATGCCGCACAGTAATCGCGCGTGTCGCCCGTAAGCGGGTCGGGGTACAATCCGGTCTTGTTCCCGTCGCTGTCGTACGTATACATGTCGCCTGCCGACTTGTACTTGAACCAGAATTTGAACGTTTTGGGTTTCTTGTCGAACGGAAGGCCGAAACGCGTCGCTTTCATCGGCTCGCGCATTATGTTTATCCCCTTCCCGGAGAACTCTCCGATAAAGAGACTGCCGGCCGCAATAGGACTGCCCTGCCCTGCCGGCCCTACCCACAGTGTCTGCATGCATGCGGCATAAAGACCCTCCTGGCAATCGGGAGTTTTGAATGTGGGATAACCGTTTGCTGGAGCTTTCGAGTTGGCTATCGCATATCCGGAATTTCCGGATGCCCACATATACAGGTTCGTTATTTCGCCGTACCCGTTGTCTACCCGTTCAAAAGCCTCTTCATAATTCCGGTTGCTGCTCTTCTGCTCCCAATAATCGAATCTGTACTCCGTGGGAAGCTTCATTGCAGCAAATATAACCCTGTACGTCTTGCTCCATTTGCCGTCTTCCGACAGGACTTTTACATTCCGGGGAGAAGTAAAGTCGGTTATGTCGCCCCCCTCGGTTATGCGTGCACCTTCCGACAGGATATATACCGGGGTTATGTTGCTTACGTTGAATGCTGGGTCGACAAATATCGTTACCGAATTCAAATCTATCTTTTTTGTCAATATGCGTTCATTGTCTTCGCCGCTCAATACCACGTCCAATATGTCCGCTTCCGCGTTGGGCAGTTCGTCTTTTATACACCCGGCAAGTGCGGTTGCCGTGAATATAAATACCGCCAAACGCATAAATTCTTTTCTCAGAAGTTTCATATGATTGTTTTTTTGTATCGGTGCGCAAAAGTACGCATTTTTCGGGAATTAGTTCCATTTTTACACGACAATTAGCATCACAAGAACTTTAATACACTAAATATCAAGAGTATACACACAAGCAAAATACATCCCTCACGGACAAAAAAAGAGAAATTTCCCCTAAGGAAATTTCTCTTTTATACTGTTATTTATCTTAACAGTCCGTTTCTTGAACCAGCAATCCGATATTGTCAGATTATGTACTGCGAACTTATCGATTCGTTGTTGTGCGCCCTGCGTATTGTCTCGGCAAACATATCGGCAATACTTATTATATGTACCTTGGGGCAGTTCTTGTTGAACGGTATGCTGTCGGTAAATATCATCTCCGTCATTTTTGAATCGGTTACCCTCTGCGATGCGGGGTCGGACATTACAGCGTGGCTTGCCAGTGCACGTACCGATTTCGCCCCGCGGTCAATCATAAGGTCGGCCGCTTTGGTTATCGTCCCTGCCGTATCAACCATATCGTCCACCAATATCACATTCTTGTCCTGCACATCGCCTATTACTGTCATGCTCTCCACTTCGTTGGCCTTTGCCCTCGACTTGTGGCACAATACCAAAGGCACGCCGAAGTATTTGGCATACGAGTTGGCACGCTTCGAGCCACCGACATCGGGAGAAGCTATTACCATATCCTTGAGTTTGAGGGAAGCTATGTACTTGACGAACTCGGACGACGCATAAAGGTGGTCTACCGGCACATTGAAGAAACCTTGTATCTGGTCGGCGTGCAGGTCCATGGTTATGAGACGGTCTATTCCGGCTACGCTCAACAGGTCGGCTATGAGTTTTGCGGCTATCGACACGCGGGGTTTGTCCTTCCTGTCCTGACGTGCCCAGCCGAAATACGGGACTACGGCTATTACCGATTTCGCCGATGCGCGTTTCGCCGCGTCTATCATCAACAGAAGTTCCATAAGGTTGTCGGAATTGGGGAAAGTGGACTGTACCAGATAGACCTCGCATCCCCTTATCGACTCCTCGAACGATACCACAAACTCGCCGTCGGCAAAATGCTGTATATTCATATTTCCGAGCGGACACCCTAAACTGTTGCATATTTTTTCGGCCAATTGGCGCGTATTTGTCCCTGCAAATACTTTCACCGGAGCTTCTTTTACCATATAGATTATTTGGTTTACCGTTTGTTATACTTGGAACTGCAAAAGTAATAATTTACTGCGGTTCTTTTTGTTTTATTTTTCTATTTTTTTCTGACGCATTTCCAAACTGTTGTACTGTAAGGGGATGCGGCTATACCGAACGCTCCGTCGGGAAGAATGGCCGCCTGCCGCGATTCTCCGGTAAAAAGTTCGGTACACTGATAATCGCCCTCTTCCATGTCCCAGTATTCAAACATGTGCGACGGGATGCGTATGTCGGCGCTTACGGAACCGGGACCGAAACAGGTACATATAATGTACAGAGCCTCCTCCGAACGACGGGCAAAGAGATAGTTGCGCGATATGTCGAAGCCGGGCACGTTGTGGTTGGCATACATCATGTCGAAGAACCCGCCTTCGGCTATTCCCTTCTCGCGGGTTGCCACGGCGAGCAGTTTCTTGTATCTGTTCCGCAGGGCCTTTTCTTTAGGCGAAAGTCCCCTGACACCCTTTGACACCCATTTCCTTACGGTTGACAGACTCCAATAGTCGAATATCGTTGTCCTTCCGTCCGCACCGCTGAAGCCTTCGGCGTCGGTCCCCTTCTCGCCCAGTTCCTGCCCGAAATAGAGCATTACGGGACACCTGTCTACAAGTGCCGACAGGGCAAAGAGCGGGAAAGCCCGTTGGGCGTCTCCGGCAAACTGGGGCGAAGCCATGCGTTGTTCGTCATGGTTCTCGGTAAAATGCAGCATGTTGTCCTTCAGTTTCTCGCCCAACGACTGCCACCACCATGTTATGGCTTCGGCCGAACGCATCCCGGTCAATACGGCACGCAACGTATCGTACAGCCCGACCTTGTCGTACAGGTAGTCGAACCCGCCTGTTTCGGTATACGACCTGTACAACAGCGGATTGTACACTTCTGCTATGAAAATAATCTCGGGGTACGCCTGTTTCACCTCGGCTATGCACCACTGCCAGAACTCTACAGGGACCATTTCTGCCATGTCGCAACGGAATGCGTCCACACCTTTGGACGCCCAAAACAGCAGGATATCGCGCATTTTTATCCACGTATCGGGGCATGGACAGAAATGTTTCGTTCCGCTCATGTAGTCTATTCCGTAGTTGAGTTTTACTGTCTCGTACCAGTCGTTTACCGACGGGGACGGGGTAAAGCAGTCGTTACCGGTTACCTTGGCCGGGGACTCGCTATAGCGGGTCTTCCCCTCGCCTATATAAAACGTGGGGGAAAATTTAGTCCCGGGCATATAATAGAAATTGTTTGAGGATGAGAAGTTCAGTTTAGTATTGTCGTCTGCTCCTATGGGACGCCTGTCGGAGGGTGTGGAATCGGAATCGTACCTGCGGGCCACGTGGTTGGGCACAAAATCGATTATCACCTTCATTCCCGCAGCATGCGTGCGCCCGACAAGCTGCTCGAATTCCCGCATCCTGTCCGGAACGTCCGTCGCAAGGTCGGGGTCCACGTCGTAATAGTCTTTTATCGCATACGGACTGCCGGCCAGACCTTTTACGACATACTTGTTGTCGGGGGTTATGCCGTATCGCGAATAGTCCGTTGCCGTTGCATGTTCTATTACTCCCGTATACCATATATGGGTTACGCTCAACTCCTTGATGGACTTGAGTATTGCATCGGTAAAGTCGGCAAACTTGCCGCAACCGTTCTCCTCTATCGTACCCGAAGGCTTGCAGGTCGAATCGGTATTGCCGAACAACCTCGTCAACACCTGATATATCACTATCCTCTCCATCTGCTCCGTTTCAAAACTCAAAATGTATAATCAACGCACGCCCTGCCAGCAGCCGCCGACTTGAATATGGACGCGGCCGCCACATGGTCGGGATGGACGGCATAAGCCGCAAGGTCGTCGAAATTCTCAAATACGGTTGTCAGCGCCAGGTCGAAACTTTCGGCCGGGTTTTCATTTATCTGGGCTTCTATCGATACGAGATAGGGAATCTTGGGAGGCAGTGCCAACAGGGCATCGCGGAACCGTTCGAGCAAAGCCCGCTTCTCTTCGGGAGTAGGGAACTCCTTTACCTTAAATAATACTATGTGCTTTACCATTTTAATTTATATTTGTATCTTTGTGTTAGCGACAGCCAGAGGCGGGACTCATTTTTACGCATATCGCGGGGCAGCCCGCTGCAGACTGTCATCGTTCAACCTGCAAAGATAGTGCAAACGAGAGCAGAAGCAAATAAAACAGAGTTTTAATTTGATTATGCCGAGTGAGGCCTGTCTTCGCTGCCACAGGCAGCAAAGTGGTGCCGGCCGTTCCGACCCGCAGACCGGACAAGCGAGGAGAAAGACACGGCATACCGCCGGCAGGGAATCCGGCATTTCTTGTTTTATGTTTTATTTATTGGAGGGGTTATGTCTTTTCGCTTAAAACTATTACCGTTAAGTATATTTTTCAGTGCAATGTGTGCGTTCTCGGGGTGTAAATCGGTAACCGGAGTGTTTTCGGAAAATGAACTGCTGGTAATCCATGCCGGCGGGACGGGCATAATGCGTCTGTACACCGTCGATAACCCAGCCGATTCGGTATTGCTGCGCAGCAAATCGGCTGCGGTTCAGGAAGAGATGCTCACTTCGCCCGATTTTTCCCTTCTCGTAAACCGCATGCTGGCCACTGTAAATGACCCCGATAATGAAGGTGTGGGAATTGCCGCACCTCAGGTAGGGATACTGCGCAGGATAATTGCGGTACAACGTTTCGACAAAGAGGGCGAGCCGTTTGAAGTATATGTCAATCCGGAGATTGTTTTTTACTCCGGGAACAAAATATCGGGAATCGAGGGGTGCCTGTCGGTTCCGGGAATGAGGGGGCGCGTTGCAAGGGCGGCCGAAATAACCCTCCGCTATCGCGACAGCAAGACCTTTGAAGAAAGAGAAGAAACCGTGTCGGGTTATACCGCCGTAATATTCCAGCACGAAACGGATCACCTGAACGGGCGTCTTTATACCGATATAGCCTCTGAAACGGAAAGCGTGCAATAGATGCGATGCCACCCGACAGCGGTTAGCTGCCGGGTAGTGCTTCCGGTTCATGATGCTACACGTTTTATTGTTACACCATTCAATTTCCCAGCCTGATGAAATTCAAAGCTTTCAGCCTGATATTTTTGTTTTCCGCCCTGGCGGCCTTGCTCGCAATCGGCAGTTGCAACAGAAGCGACAGACAAAGGAAAAGCAAAGCAAGGAACTGGTGCGAAATCAAAGAGTCGGGAGTAATAAGGGTCATCACCATGTACAATCCCACATCGTATTTCATATACCGCAACAAAGAGATGGGGTACGAATACAGCCTGGCCAAACAGTTCGCCGACCTGCACGGCCTGGAAATGGAAATAGTTACGGCCAA
The DNA here is from genome assembly GCA_949297125.1 of uncultured Bacteroidales bacterium. GTDB lineage: Bacteria > Bacteroidota > Bacteroidia > Bacteroidales > G3-4614 > Caccoplasma_A. Next base: position 55,583 of record CASFRS010000020.1, on the reverse strand, counting down.
CAAGTTTGAAGAACTTACCGAACTCCTGCGCGAGGGCAAAGGGGATGTAATAGCCTACGACATGCCTGTCCTGCTCAGGAGGAAGTTCCTTTTCAGATATTGCGGGCCCGAAACTGTTACGCATCAGGTTCTCGTACAGCGCAGGGACACGTCGAGACTGGACCGGGTTCCGGACCTTATCGGGAAAACCGTTTATGTCGAGAGAGGCTCGAAGTACGAACTGCGGACACAGAACCTGGGCAAGGAGCTCGGCGGGAAGATAACCATGAAATACGCCATTAACGACACGGCAGCCTCTATCGACGAGTTTATAGATGCTGTTGCAAAGGGGGAAATAGACTACACTATCGCCGACAACCTTACCGCCACTCTGTACAAAGGGGTGTACAGGAACATAGACATATCGGTCAATGTAAGTTTTGAACAGCGCAGCGCATGGCTGGTAATGAAGAAGAACAGCGAACTGGCCGACAGCATCGACTCGTGGGTCAAGGCCAACAATCTTGAAAAGAAGTATCTGTCCGATATGAGGAAATATTTCAGGATAAACAAATTCGGACACTCCCGCATATCGACAGCCGGATCGGCCATTTCGCTCAAGGACGGCATAATTTCGCCATACGACGACCTGTTCAAGAAGTACGCCGCCACAATCGGTTGGGACTGGAAACTGCTTGCGGCCATGGCCTACTCGGAATCGAAGTTCGATTCCACTCTTGTTTCCTGGGCAGGAGCAAGGGGAATAATGCAGCTTATGCCCCAAACGGCAAAAGGGTTCAGCGATGAAGGCTGGGACACGGACAGCAACGAACACAATATTGCCGCAGCCTGCCGATACATAGCCTCGCTCGAACGGTCGTTCGCCGGGAGGGTCAAGGACAAGGACGAACGGCTGAAATTCATCATAGCCTCGTACAATTCCGGCATAGGGCACGTTCTGGACGCCATTGCCCTTGCCGACAAGTACGGCATGAACCCCGAAGTCTGGAACGACAACGTAGGCAAGGCAATCCTTATGAAGAATAATCCGGAATATTACAACGACCCCGTATGCCGTTTCGGGGTTTTCAAGGGTGTGGAGACTTCGGCTTATGTGGATAAGGTTCTCGGCCTTTACGACTATTACAGAAGCAATATAAAAAAGGAATAACCGATTATGGAATATTGGTCGTTCCATATCTTTTTTACAACTTTGTTACGGATAAAGCGAACGCAAAAAAGATTATCGTTGACTGAACATATATTATATTCTACATCGCCCCTTATTGTAAAAAACAGGCCATATACGATACGGCCTGAACTTACTGTATTTCATTTATCATGAACTCCACACCGAAGAACATCAGATACGACAACATAAACGGGCTGAGAGCCCTGTCTGCAATAGGTATTGCCATGATGCATTATCAGGCAAATTCCAGATTGGCTCCCGACATGGGATTCGTTACATCGCTTTTGATACCATGGTTTACAAACCTTGTAATGCTGTTTCTGATAATCAGCAGTTTTTCCGTATGCTGCGGGTATTACGAGAGGATGAAAAACGGAAGCATATCGCCAAATGATTTTTATACCAAAAGATATTGGAGGATATTGCCCTTTTTTGCATTCCTGAGCATTATAGACGTAGTTTTAAACTTCTCCAAAATATCGCTTGCCCAAGGTTTTATGAACTGCACCCTGGTATTCGGCCTGCTGCCCAAGTCGAGTTTCGATGTTATAGGCGTGGGATGGTTTATAGGACTTATATTCCTGTTCTACATGCTCTTCCCCTTTTTTGTATTTCTGATCGACAATAAGACCAGGGCATGGGCGGTATTTTCCGTATCGCTCGTGATTAACTTCTTATGCCAGGAATACTTCTTTACGGAGAGTGTCATCAACTGGAATCCGGGAAGGATAAACATATTGTATTCGGCCTCTTTTTTAATTGCAGGAGGTCTTTGCTTCCTTTATAAGGATTTTCTTCACGATATTGCAGCAAGGCTCGGCAACTGGCTCTTGTTTGTCTGTATTGCCGCAAATATACTGTACTTTCTCATCCCTCAGTCAAAATGGACCTTGCACTGCGTTATCCCCATGCTGGTAGTCTGTTCTTTATGGTTGATTTACGCTGTCGGCAACAGACACAAATGGATGCAAAACAGAGTTTTCAATTTCCTCAGCAATATTTCCCTTGAGATTTATCTGTGTCATATGATCTTTTTTCGCATAATTGAAAAACTGAATCCGGAAAATTATATTGCCGATGCGAATATCCGCTATCTGGTTGTCTGTGTTACCGGTATCGGGGCTACGGTTGTTTTTTCATACTATGCAAAAAAGGTTATCGGCATACTGACTTCTGCCGCGATAAAGCGCCGCGCATTAAAATAGGCCCACAACTTTATGGTTTTAAGCATCGGGGCAAGCCGGTGTTAATCGGTACGCCCTTTCTGTTTATATCGGTTCCTGTGGTATTGATAAGATTGAATTATTCGCGACACCAGTTTATTTAACAATTATAAGCAGACACTTGTAGATATTTTATTATATCTTAGCGTTTATATAAATGCTGTAATATTAATTTTTAAATTCAAGGCGTTATGAAAAGGAACAGTTTTAATGCGGCAATTATCATGCTGCTGTGCGGTTGCCTGACATTCTCTTCGTGTATCGGTTCTTTCGGACTGTCGCACAAGTTGTTGGACTGGAACAAAAGCATAAGCGGGAACAAATGGGTCAACGAAGTGGTGTTCTTCTGCTTCACTATTATTCCGGCATATTCGGTATGTGCTCTGGCAGATATTCTTGTTATCAACTCCATTGAATTCTGGAAAGGGACAAATCCTGTATACGGTACAAAATACATAGATGGAGAAAACTCGAAATATGTAATAAACAGCCACGAGAACGGCTACACCATTACCGACGAGGCTACCAACGAAACCGTAGAACTCGTATTTGACAAGAGCGATGACAGCTGGAGCGCAATAGTAAACGGCGAATGCAAGAAATTCCTGACCTTTGTGGACGACAACCATGTCAACGTTTACGGAGCAAACGGGGAGGCCATAAACGTTGAACTGTCGAAAAGCGGCGTAATGGCTTTTGAAGAACTCGTAAAGGCCCAGTCGGAACTTGCAATGAAATAGCCCTTTCCATACAGGGTTATACAAACAGGCGGAGTGCACCGGAATATATCCTGTGCACTCCTTTTTTATTTCATCCGCATACTGTTGCGGGTACGGATTGCATGCCGCCTGCACTGTAACTGAACTTGTGTAATTGCAGCACCCGCCGCATAACGCCCGGGGATCGCTGTCATTTCTTTCGGTTTTTCAACGGCCATGGGACCAGCGTCCCCGATTTTTTCACACCAACCCTAATGCCCCAGTTATCGCCGAAAAGCGTCCCGGCATCGACAGCCCCCGAAAACACGAAATCCCAGCCCATGAGTTGCCGCGGGGTATATGCAAACTCCAGCAATGCCGAAAACTGGCGCGTTATATCGGTTGAAGGGGCATAAGGCGTACCCCACCCTTTCTGGAAGGATGCAAGCGCACGGTATTTGAGCCCGTCAACTATAGTACCCCTTATCCCGCCGTGGTACGCCAGGCTTATATTGTTGGTTATCCCGAGAAAGCCGTCTCCGTTGTACAGCGGCGACGTTATGAAAGGCGTCCCTTGCGTATGCCCGCGGTGCGTCCACCCGTTATACAGCATGTGTCCGTAATAGTGGTCGCCGGCGCTTACCTGAACCGGTATGGCCTCGGTAGCATCGTAAAGGAACGGACCGCTCTGGCTGGTGGCATTCATTATTTCAAAAGTGAACCCCTCAACGGGAAAACTCTTGTCGGTCGTAACAGACACACCCCACAAGCCGTCGCACCGGTTCTTGAATATCATCCCCGAATGGTCGTCGAAATAATGCTCGTAATAGGCCTTTACGTCCCACCCCGATTTCCTGTACCCTACCGACAGGATGTATATCCCCACATGGTTGCCGGTAACGTTTACCTGGTCAATCCGGGGGGAATCGTCGCCCCCGGAAAGGGGTACCATTACCTTGAAATACTCTTTTATGCCGGAATTGAACTTTACATCGTAATGCGTGCCGTCGTTCCTGCGGACGTTTTTTACCGTCCCGCCGAACTGCGCGGCCATATCTATTCCTATCGTCCCGTAAAAGGAACGGTCGGCACGGCCTATTTCAAGCACGAGGTTCTTCCGGTGATAAAGCAGCCCTTGCGTATACCGGGTATCGGGCGAACGCATCTCTTTCTGATACAGGTAATCGGTATACCACCCGTACGATACGCCTCCTCTTGCGCGGAAAAGCCCTTTTGCAAACGGGACTTCCGTAAACTGCGGGAGGCCTATGTAAACCTGCGGTATGGGACGCGAATTACCGCTCCATATCATGCTCCCGCTGCTCAACGCCTTGTCCCACAACATGGAATATTCTTCCCTGGCTCCTGCAAATATGCTCCACGATTTCAGCCGGGCGTCGATATAGGCCTGCTGGATATATATGTCGGCATCGCCTCTGTACCCTCCTGTCAGTTCAAGGCCGAACGCATACGTAAATCTCTTGTCCTTTACGGCATCCTTGAATACGCCCGCCCGCAAATACCCGCTGTTGGGCTTGTACGATACTACTCCCGACGTATTGTTCATCATATAGAACGGCATGAACTTCCCGCCTCCGCCATAGGCGTCGGCTTCCACCGAATAGCGCATGGAAAAATCCCCGGCAAAGGCCGCGGATGTCATGAATGCAAGGATTATCGCTGTTATTCTGTTCATGGCGCGCATCAGTTGTATTTGCGGAACACGTATATGGTATCCGCCCCTGTACGGGAAGCATTGACAGAGAGTTCCAGAGTGCTGCCGGTAAGTGTCCGTACGGCAAAACGGCGTTCCGCAGTATGCCAGTCGTAATGCCTGTTTGCCTTGGCCTGTCCGAGATAAGGTTCGGGTACGGTCATTATTATCGAATCGCCCGTTATTGCGTACCTGCCGAAACTCTGTTCAGATTCATGGTTGTACGGCAGAAGGGTCTGCAACAGGAATACCCCGCTGTCGAAACTGTAAAAAACCGAATCGGTCGTTACCGTACGGGCAGGATACACCGACTGTCTGAGCTGCCAACGCCCGCATATGTCTGCGCCGTCATTGCCATCCGAGCATGATACCGTCGCAGAGAGAAGCAGGATGATATATATGAACGCCTTTTTCATCTGTCGCCTTTCAATATGGATTCGTACACCCCGGCCGTCTGCACCGCTATATTCGCCCAGTCGTATTTGCCCATGTCGTACTTGCGGGCTTCGCCATTCCTGTTCCGGAGTTTGCGCCCCATGGCGTTTTTCAGCGATTCCACCGAGCCGGTTTCAAACATGTCGGACGGTTCGAGTTCGGGCAGGCGGTTCGCCTCTATATCGCTTACAAGAACATCCCTGCCATAGCTCATGGCTTCCAGCAGGGAAATGGGCAACCCTTCGTGATACGACGGGAGGACAAACAGGCGCGCGTGCGTCAACAACTCCTCCAGCGGTTCGCCCTTGATAAAACCGGTCAGTACCACGCCTTGTCCAAGAGCCTTCCTTTTCAGACGTACGGAATAATCGGTATCATGGTCGGCATCGCCTGCTATGACAAGCTTGTACCCCTCGGGCTTCAGCAGCGCGAACGCATCTATCAGGTCGTCGAAACCTTTTTCTTCAACAAACCTCCCTACGGCAAGGATGTATTTTCCGGGAACAAGGCCGTTAGCGGCTATATAGTTCGTGGTTTTCCGTATCCTGGCTTCGGGCACCCCGTTGTATATCAACGTTGTTTCATCCCTCCCGTACTTTACGGCCATATCGTTTTTTATGCCCTGCGATATTACAATCAGGCGGTCGGCATACCGGGCTGCGAACTTCTCGCCTTTACGCAGCATGTATCGGGCAATCCTGTTCCATTTTTTCCTGTCGTAATCGGCCCCGTGGTGGGTTACAACAGTCCTGAGACCCGCCACTCTGGCAAGAGGCAGCATCAACGACGGGCCGATTGCATGTATGTGCAATATGTCGGCTTTCGCTCTTTTCGCATACAGTACGGCAAGGAACGTATGTATTATGGCCTCCGCGCTCTTCTTGCGCGGAGCGTATATATCCTTGAGCCCTATTCCTTTGTACTCTTTAATCGGTTCAGACTCCCTTATATGGCAACTGCGCCGCACTACGGTTACGTCGTACCCTGCTTTTACAATATAGGGATACAGGTTCTCGCAATGGGTCTCTACGCCGCCCATTATATGCGGAATCCCCCTTGTCCCGGTTACTACTACCCTGTATTTGCGATTGCTTTGAGCCACCGTCCGTTACTGTTTATGTTTTTCTCCGACTGCCGTACCGTCCCCTTCCCTACGGGCGGCATACAACGTGCCTTGCCTGGGGTCTTGTCCTACGTCGCAGTATTTTTTGTCTATGCATACGGGTCGCCCGGTCATCACCCTGAGTTTGTTGCGGAGCACCCATTTCAACGGGTGGCGTATGTACTTTTTCATTACCGGCGAGGCAGTCCCTACCATCCAGCAGTTTTTGGGGCAGGTGCGGACTTTCGCCCTTACTTTTTCGGCTTGAGGGCTGTTCCATATTTCTTGGAACGTCGATGCCGTATTTATGTTCCCCATGCTCTCCTTCCAATACTGTTCTTCCAGCCCGTTGCAAGGATATATTTCGCCCGACGGGTCGACAAAACAGTTTACCGACCCCGCCTCGCAAGGGAGCATGCGCCGGTTGCCTTCTATGTAGTTTATTATGCCCATGTTGAAGTAGGCGCGGAACCACGATTTCGGATGTGTCTCTCGCATCTGCATGTTTATCAGTTTCTCGAAATTCCCGCAAACGCCTTCGATATTAGTTATCGTATTGTCGTATTTGTGGAAATAGTAGGAGTTGTGGAATGCGGCAGTTGCAAACTCCATGTCCAGCTGTCTGGAAAGGCGGTACAGGGAGAGCATGTCTTCGGAATTGTTGTTGGATACGGTTATGCCGAACCCGACGTCCTTTATGCCCATTTCACGCAGCCTTAGCAACGTGCGCAACCCTTTGTCGAACCCTCCTTGCCGCCCGCGCAAATCGTCATTCTTGCACGCCAGCCCCTCTATGCTTATACGTATGCCTATATTGGGAAAGCGTTCGGCCAGCTTTATTATCTTTTCTTCAAACCAACCCGATGTGGAGATTACTACGCGCGGAGACTTGGTGAATGCTATCGCCACGATTTCTTCTATGTCTTCCCTTACAAAAGGTTCGCCCCCCGTTATGTTTATGAATTTGAGCTCGGGAAGTTTTTTAAGCACTTCCGGTTTTATTTCCTCCTCTTTCGCGGTAGGGTTCTGCCATATGTTGCACATCTTGCAACGCATGGGGCAACGGTATGTTACTATTATGCTTATATCGGTTGGTGCCGGGATATTCATGTCTGCTGTCTATTGTCCTTTCCTAATATTTATAAAACGGATACCGGAAAGGAAAATTGTATTTATTTTATATTTATTTTACTGTTTCCGCCGCCCGGGATTCCATGTATTAGAACAATCGCAGGGATATGGGCGGCATTTATTTTCCGTTATATATTTCCGTTATTTTTTTATAATAGTTATCCGACGAGAAACGTTTGCGTGCCTCTCCGGCTATTTTGCCGTAATCGAATTTTCCGATACCGGACACCTCCTCTATTGCCTGCACGAGACTCTCCACGCTGAATGGCTTGAAAAGCCTTCCGTTGTCCCTGTCCAACAGTTCGGGTATTCCGCCTATGTCCGCCCCTATAACCGGAGTACCTGAGCAGAGCGATTCTATGACCCCCAACGGATTATTTTCATACACTTCCGACGGCATGACGGAAAAGCGCGCCGAGGCCAACAGCTCCATAATGCCAGGACGCCCGAGTTGCCCCAGAAATTCTATATTGGGGCTTGCATATGCCGCTTTCAGGTAGTCTGCCAAAGGACCTGTTCCTGCTATTTTCAACCTGTACGGCAATGTTGTCGCCGCTTTCAGAAGCGTTTCCACCCCTTTTTCCGCCGACAGACGCCCTACATAGCAGTAGTAGTCGCCCCGTCCGTCTCCGTCAGTGGCTGATGCGGGCGTTACGATTTCAGCCATGTCGATGAAATTGTTCAGCACTTCTATCTTTCCGGACGGTACCCCCCCCCGAATCATGGCCTCCGCCATAAAACGGCTGGGACAGATGAATGTATCGGTCGCCCGGCACAGACGTTTTATATTCCATATTTCTGCCTCGATGTATGCCATGATACTTGCTGCCATACTCCCTTTCATACAGCGTTTTTTCATGACGCTTGTCTTGTCGGCGAAACAGGCTTCGCACGGTTTCCCGTCGGAAAGGCAGGAATACGACGGACATGCCAGCTTATAGTCGTGCAACGTCCAGACTACGCGGCATCCATGCCTTTTCGCCTCTTCGGCCACTACCGGCGACAAATAAGAATGGATATTGTGCAAGTGAACCACGGCGGGGGAGAAATCGCGGAGCATCTGTCTGAAACGGCTGCGCACACCGCCGTACCCCAGCACGCGTGCCGCTGCACGGATGCGGTCTGCCGCACTGCCCGAAAAATCAACCTGCGGGGGGAAATACCCCGAATACTCCGAATCGGTATTCGCAGGATACTGCATGGCGAACACCGCAACTTCATGGCCTTGCTGCTTCAACAGCCTCTCTACCGCCATCATCTGGATACAGTCTCCGCCGCGGGGGTAATAGAACTTGTTTACCAGTAATATCCTCTCTTTATCCGACATATTCTACATTCCTGCTTTTTAAGCACGTACACGGCATAGCGCTGCATACGCATTTACGGCAACAGGGGAAGGGGTGTTGTAACTGACATGGCCGGACGGCAGCCCTTATGGCTTTTGCCTTGCGTGCCGACCCCCTGTCTCCGATAAAATGTCAAAGGTACAAAAAATTTCCGTCCCTAACGTGATAAATTCATTAAACTTTGGCTTACGGCAGAGAGTGTTGCAAATACGGGCGTTTCGGAGGTTTTCTGCTATTCCGCCCGTGAGGGATGCCCGCCGTACGGCCGGAGCAGTGAGGGCGTCCAACTCGCTTATACCTCACGGGTACCGGATTGCATTGTTATTTCCACAACTTCTCTTTTCCCGTTTTCACAAACGGGAAATATTTCAGGAGGAAGTCTTTGATATTGAATATTGCTGTATCGATACGGGTTTTTATTACGGTTCTGTCGTATTGCGATGCACCGTGCCTAATCAATACTTCATATATGTTTTTGAGGAACTTCTGGCGTCCGGTAGAAGTTTTGGTTTCTCCCCACGACCTTATGGCGGCCAAAGCGGAAGCATCGTAAGAATATATATTACCTTTGGCAAGGAGCTTCAGGAAGAGATCCAAATCCATGCAATAGTGTACGGTTTCATCGAGAAAACCGACCTCCCTTACCAAATCGGCCCGGTAAAATGAACCGGGTTGCACGACATCGTACCTGCGGCGCAGCAGATAGTCCCTGTCGGGAATCCTGCTTCCCCACTTTTTCAGCATTCTGGAGTTTTCATCTATTACGTCTATCTCCGAGCCGTAGAATATCGCGCCGTCGGGATGCTCGCAATAGAGTTCCACTATCTTTTCAACGCAATCGTAGGCCAGTACGTCGTCGGAATTTATCCACCCCACAAGTTCGCCGTGTGCCAGCCGGAACCCTTTGTTTATGGCATCGCTCTGCCCTTTGTCCTTTTCGTGTACGACAACGCTTATCTTCTCCCTGTAGCGCTCCACTATATCCATGGTATTATCGGTAGAACCGCCGTCGGTTATTATATACTCTATATTGGGATATGTCTGCGCAAGGACGCTTCTTATCGTCTCTTCTATAAAACGGCCCTGGTTGTAGGACGGGGTTACTATGGATACCAATATGTTACGCTTGGGCGTCATATATCTGTTTTTTGGTAAATAATATGCGGTTTACTATATTTTTCACTTTCGGGAGACACCCTATGTACATTGCCACATCTGTCGGACCTACAAGTAACCCTCTCCGCGTAAAGGCGACAAACAGGAGGGTAATTAGCGCAGGGTATACGAATATATCGCCTATCGTTTCCGGAACGGCATACTTCACCACCGTACATATTGCCGCCGTCAGGAGAATCCATAACAGCGTATGGAGATAAAACTTCAAGTTTCTGGCAATGCGGTAGCTTACGTATACGCGCATGTAAAAGAGCCCCAACAGATACGAAGCGAAATACGCCATAAAGTTGGATACGAGTATCGCATACGCCCCGATATAGTTATACAGGACGAAAAATGTGAGCAGGTTGAAAATGACATTCAACAAATGGATATACACGTTCTTGTCGGGGTGGTTTTTGGCCTGAAGATAATAGTATATCGGTATCATGGGAGGGGAAAGCAGCATGTACGACACCGATATTACCGTTATATATGTAAGGACGGCAATATTGTATTCACCTCCGAGCCAGTATTTTACAAGTACCGGAAAGACGAATATGCAAACCGCCGATATATAGAGTACCCCCAACAGCAGTTTGTTCGAGCAGTCGGATATTATGTAGTTTAACCGCTCGCCCTTTTCCGCTACCGCAATATACGGGAAAAGCGGATATAGCAGTTTGTTGAATATGCTTATCAGATGATTCTTGATTTTCAGCGCTATGTCGTAATATGCCGTAGGCGTCAGACCGAAAAATACGGAAAGGAGTATTTTTGAAAGCGGCTCTACCATAAAGCCCAGCAATCCGGAAGTGAAGATTTTAACCCCGTACGACAGATGTTTTTTTACGAGCCTTTTCAGATCGGGGAGAAGCCTTGTGGTTATCGCCATATTGCCCCATACCTTTTTCGCCTGCCAGAACACCAGGTAGAACCACACCGTTGCCGCCAGAAGAAGGGGCACACCTATATATTTGAGTCCGAAGCCCAACGACACGGTCAATATCAGGCCCAGCCAGTATATAAGGTTGTATACGAACTGGAGTATATTGGTTATGTATATCTTCTGGCAGGAATCGACAACAGACACCCCGACCTGCCCCAGCATGAGAAGGATATTGGCGAATACAAGGCTCGTGTAAAGGACCTTGGTTTCGGCAAGTACGGCATCGGAAAGCGACGGTATTATAAAGTTTATTACGGACGTGCGGAATGCAAGCAGAAGAGCGCTTACCATAACGGCGGATACAGCCATAAGCATAAACACGACTATTATGTCTTTCCGCGACTCTTCGCACTTCCCCTGCGAGGAGAGGTATATCAGGAGGACATTGCTTAACCCGAACGTGGAGAAGAAGTTGAGGTTGCCTATTATGGTTACGACGGAGAATATGCCGTAAGCCTCTATGCCGAGCCTGTTCATGAACACCGGCATACAGATTAGTGTCAGAACGGCAACTACCACGAACTGTATCACGCCCGTAGCCGAGTTTTTCAATATTTGCCTGCCCTCCGTCATTTTGCGTCCTGTACAGGGATAACCTCCTCCTTGTTTTTATTTTTCAATATTTCATATACGGCAAGCAACAGCACCATATTGGACATATCCATTATCATTACCGATGTAAACGACAGTATAAGCAACACCGCCATGCCGCAATATGCCGACCTGCCGTATTCCGATTCCCTCTCTTTCAAGAAACGCAGCATCAACGCTATATAGTACAGCAGATACACCGCTATGCCTGCAAGCCCCAACCGCACTATCATTTCCGACCACGCTATATCGGCAGTCTCGAACTGGATCACGTCGCCCGTCTCCTCGTCTTCAAGCCCGATGAAAAAATCGAAATTGGCATTAGCATAGTTTGACCCGTCAGCCATATAACCCAACCCGAAAATTGCGGTTTCGGGTTTTTCCATGGTACGGTCGAAGCGTTCAAGGAAGTGCATTATCCTGAACGTAAACGTTGCTTCTCCGTCATTGCCGGGGTCAAAATCTTCATAGCCTATCTCGAATGCACCGGCTATATCCATAACGGATTTGTTCCGCTCCACATTATTGGATATTATCCCCGCAAACGGGATTATTATTATCATAAGCCCTATTATCAGCGGCAGCATCTTTCTCATCCTCACAACCGCATACCCCAGTATCAATACTACAATGTAGGCCGCAACATGGCTGCGGTGCATGGAAACAAGAACAGGCAGGAACATAAAGGCAACCTGAAGCAGGCGCTTCTTTTCGTCCACCCCTTTCCTGTAACATGCATAGAAGAGGAAGAACCACAGGTATACCGGAACGTTGTAATAACGTGGAATTGAAAACAGTCCGAAGAAACTGGTAACGCCTTCCGTCGAGTGCCCTGTAAGAATCTGTGTTTTCAGTATCGGCTGCAACAGATACAGGAAACATTGCACCAGAGTTACTTTAAAAAGCACTTTTACCGTATCCTCAAGCTCCTCCCTTGAAAAGAGGCACAGCACGGCCGGAGCCAGCAACAACATGTACTTCCTTACATATTTCAAAGATTCAAACGCAGGGATATGATACAGGAAAACGCTTACCAGATAAGAAACGGCAAGGAACAGAAGCAACACTCTGGTAAACGGGGGGAAATATGCCTCCCCTTTATAGTAGTTCCTGTTTCTGACATATGCTATCGCGGCTACGGAGAGGCAGTAGAGAATGCCGTAATCGGAGGGCTTCAGGTTCGCCACAACCGTATAGGCCTCCTGCGGCACAAGCATGAAACCATTGGTCAGTAACGCGAAAAAGGCAAGAAGAGACAATCTTTTCTTGCCTGTCGCAAACCATATTATTGCAAGCAGCAGTACCAGCAGCATGATTTGTGCTATTTTTTATTATCGCCGTACCCGTATCCGTATCCTGTCCTCGCGTTAGTCGCATTCAGAACAAGATAGAGGTTCTTCAATTTCTTCTCCTGTGAGAGTTTTTCCGCGTAACGGATATTCTCTTTCCCGGTATAGTCGGCGCGGCAGACATATATGCTGATATCCGACACTCGGTCTATCGAGAACGTATCCGAAACCATACCTGCGGGGGCGGAGTCGATTATTACATAATCGTATTTCTTTTTCAGTTCCTTGAACAGGTCTTCAAGCCTGTCGGAGAGGAGCAACTCGGCCGGGTTAGGCGGTACGGGGCCGGCCAGTATCACGTCCAATCCCGCTGCAAAAGGCTCCTTGTGTATTATATCGTTTACGGATACGCCGTTCGATGCCAGGTAATTTGTTACTCCGGCACGGCCGCCGATGTTCAGGTATTCCCCTAATTTGGGCTGACGGATATCGAGCCCTACAACGACCACTCTCTTCCCGGTCAAGGCCAAAGATGCTGCAAGGTTGCAGCTTACGAACGATTTGCCTTCGCCGCTTACGCTGGATGTTACCAATATCACTTTTTCGCCGTTGCCCAGAACGAAGTTCAGGTTTGAACGGATAAGGCGGAAGAGCTCGGATATGGAGGTGTTTTCCCCTGATGAAACGACTATGTTGCGCCCGCTATCGTTGTACGATACCTCGCCCAACAACGGCAGTGCGGTCAATTTCTCCAATTCCTCACGTGTCGAGAATTTCGTCCTGAACAGGTCTTTTATGTATAAATATCCGGCAGCTATTGCAAACCCTATGAAGAGCCATATCAGCAGTACCATCTTTTTCGACATGCTGACAGGGTTGTTCAGGTTGTATGCCGGATCGACTATCTGTCCTTTGGGCGTATTGGCCGCCAATGTTATAAGGTTGTCTTCGCGCCGTTGCAACAGAAACATGAACAACTCCGATTTTATGGCCTGCTGCCGTTTCATGTTGAGAAATTCTTTTTCTCTGGCCGGGGCTTGCGATACTTTATCCTGCATCTCGTCTTCGAGTTGCCTGATGTCGTTCAACGAGACTTCTTTTTCTTCTTTCGATGCAGCGATAAAATCCTTTATGTTCTGCCATGCAAGGTCAATCTGGTCGTCAAGTTTCTTTATAACAGGGTTGTCGGCCTTTGCCGAACGCAGCAGTTCCCTGCGGGTAATCAGCAGATTGTTGTATTTGGCTATCTCCGAATCGCCGACTACCCCCGAAGTTGATATCAGCAGAGAATTCTTGTTCTCGGGATTGTTGATGAATTCCTCCACTATCGCCACGATATGGCTGCGCATCTCCGCCTGCAACTGGATATCGGCATACTGCTCCCTGCGCGCATATGCAGCCCTGGCATCTTCTATTACGTCGAGTATCTTATTGTCGACCTTGTATTCTTCTATTTCCGTCTCTATATCGTACAGTTCCTTCGATATTATCGCAAGCCGTTCATCTATGAACGCGCCCGTCTTGGCCGCTTCTATGTTCTTATCCTCGAGGCCCTGACGGTTGTAAAGGTCGATAAGCGTATTCAAGAAGTCTTTTCCGCGTTGTATATTGGCATCCTCTACCGACAGGGATATTATATTGGTGCGCTTGTTGGGAATGTACGAATCGAGTATCTTGGCCCAGTTTTCCGCTACTATCCCGTACCCTGAAACCACAATCCCGGTTTTCAGTTTATCCCCGGGAACGAAGTTGTCGGTTGCCGTAACGGTAAAAAGCCCGTAGGGGGTCTCTATCGCCAACGGGAGTTTCCGGGTCTTGTTTTTGGCCTTATATTTGGCTATTTTGGTTTTTACCGTTATCTCCCCGTCTTTCGACACATTGACATTGAATACCGCCGGTACGGAAAGGGTATCCAGCATGCTCTCGGGAGCATAGACATCGACAGGGTAATCTTTGTAGGCGTCTACTTTCTTTATGAAATTTTTCTTTACATAATGCACCTTGTTCAGCCCCAACTGCTTTACCGTATTGCGCAAATTGGTGTGCGAGGCTATTACGTATATCTCGTCGTCGACGTTACCGCCCCCTATTCCCGCCCCGAAACTGCGCATAAGGATATTCTGCATGTTCCCGCTTCCGCCTTCCGAGTCCTGCTGCTTTACCAAAACATTTGCGATTATCTTGTATGTTGGCGGTACCAGCCATATGTAAAAGAACCCTATTACCCCGCATACGAATATCGTTGCGAAGAAGAGTTTCCAGTTCCTTATATATTTCTTTATTATTGCGGTAAAGTCTATCGAATCGTTGCTCTTGTTATCCATGGGTACGCCTGTTTACATCATTTGAGTGAGAAAGCCATTATCAAAGAAGATATTATGGATATGCCGCTAAGGGTTGTGGAGATAATGGAAATATTGGTCTGCTTCTGCGAATTGTACCGTGCCATCTGCTGGCGTTCCTTGTTAGGCTCCACGTATATTATATCGTTCTTTTTTACGTAATAGTAAGGCTTGGTGAAGATATCGGGTGTTGTCAGGTCGATACGGTAGAAGTTCCGCTTTCCGTCGTCTTCCCTTATAAGCAGGACGTTGGTCCTGTTTCCCTGTATGGTAAGGTCCCCTGCCAGAGCTATGGCGTCCAGTATGGTAAGCCGCTCGCTCGTGAGGGGTTTGGGCCCGGGACTGTTTACCTCCCCTATTACGGATATCTTGCTGTTGAGAATGTTGATTGTTACTATCGGATTTATCACATACTGCGATATGAGCCCCTGCAGGCAGTCTTCCGCTTCCTTGCGCGTCATTCCCGCTATCTTTACCCTGCCGAATACGGGAAAGGTTATCTCTCCGTCGCTGTCGACTATATATGTCTGCAACTGCCCGGATGCGACCAGATCGACCGTCTGGGAATCCTTTACGTTTATTGCGGGGAGGTTGAAGGGCGCCACGGTCGCCACATTTTCGGCCGAGACTATTATGCTCAGTTCATCGTCCGGCTCTATCAAGGGGGCATACTCGGTCTTGTCCTGGATTATGTCCATTACGGTAAGAGAGTCGACGCTTCCGTAACCGTCGAAATAGATTGCGTCCTTAACGCTCCTGCATGAGCCTAACACAAGGACGGATAAAAGTAAGAATGAAGACAGGACAAAACGATTCATACCTCTTGCGTTTTTATATATTGTATCTTTTAATAACGGCATTCTACACATATTATTATGTTTTATCTGTATAAACACAAAAAAATAACGGGAACATGTAAGACCTAAAACCGCGCACATACCCATTAACTCCCACTGTTCCGGACACATAAGCATACTTGCGGGTACACGTGCCGGGAACATGTCCGGCCGATATCGGGAAGATAACACCCGCGCATTCCTCCGGCAATACCACCGTGCAAATATAACACTTATTTCATATTGCGGAAACAATGCGACAGCTACTGTGCACCCGCATTAAGGGCGGGATATGACAGGAAGAGTTATTCGGGGTCTTTATCCGGCTATCATTTCCGAGAGGAGCTCCAGAGAGTTTTTCCGTTCGTTACGGAGTTTTTCATTTACGGGATTGTAATCGACTGGGCGGCCCATTATTGAAAAATCGTTGTAGTCCTTTATTATACGCCACTCTAATCCGGTAAGTTTCAATATGCTAAGATTCCTTGTAGAGGTTTTCTCGTCTGTCAGTATTTCGATGAACTGCCTGTTGAAATATATCGAAAGTGCCGTTCCGTGAAAAGAATCGGTTATTATGTATTCGGCATCCCTGAACAGGGTCAGGAACTTGTTTATTCCGGGAAGATAGACAAACCTCCCTCCCCTTCTTATCTGATGCAAAGACGGGGAGACCCGATACAGGGGAAGCCCCGCCTTTTTTGCAAACCGCTTCGCATATCGGTCAAGGCTTGGATTATTGTGTATCTGATATACAAGCACATACCGTGATTTACCCGTTCCCCGGCCCGATATGCCCCACTCTTCCGGCTCCAGCATAAGCGTAGGATCGAGGACCTGACCCATACACGGAACGCCTTGCTCTTCCAGTATTTTTACGGCACTTGTCTCCCTGACTGTAATATAATTGTAGCGCAGCAGATATTTTTTACACTCGGCCAACACCTCAGGCGTAAACTCTGTTTTCCCGAAACTCGCGGCATAGGCTGTTCTTCTCTTCTCCTGCGGCACGAAATCCAGGAAATAGGCCGGATCGAAGTTCATGTCGGCCACCCTGCCCCATACCTGGTCGCTGCCCGTCATATATATGCCGTTTCCGCTGTCTGATGCGTATTTTTCAAGTTCCGCGCTTGTTGTGAAACGTTCTGTAAGGTTCAGGCTTTGCCTGCGCAACGCCGCAAATTTTATTTCGGCAAGCTTCTCCGATGGATACCGGAGAGTTATGTAAAGCAGTTTTTTTAACAGGTTGCCACTCCACTTCTCCTTTCTTCTCAGTTGCGTAAGCACCCCTTTCAGCCCGGTTTCGTCTTTACGGACATAATCGATTATACTAACCCGACATCCCAACCTCTCGAGGACCTTTTGTGTAGCTATGGTTTGCAGCAATGAACCGTAATTGGTTGGCGCGTGCCGTGTCAATACAGATATTTTCATGTTCGGGTCTGTCCAATTTTTGTCTGCCGGGGCTTGCTGCGGAGAACTTCCGTCTGTTATGGGGCAATATTTACGGCCGCGCCGCTCTTTGTCCGACCGGATTTACGGACATGCATTTATTCCGGCAGCATGTTTTTTGCCCTCCAAAGGTACTCTTTTTTTTGATTTGTATAAACACGTACAGGCATATTGCAGAATAGTTCCTGACAAAAGCGGCAATACGTTTTTTCCGGTCATTCCGCAAGTTTACGCCCGGGACGGCCTGCCAAGCAGCATATTCCGCAGGTCGGGCAATTTGCAAAGGATTCTGTAAAACAGCGACGGCATTTTTGGCAGTAATTCTACTGTTGTTTGCAAACAAAAGCGTTGTATTTTTTCCAATCTTCCTGCCATCTTTATTTTCATCGTACATTTCT
The DNA here is from genome assembly GCA_949297125.1 of uncultured Bacteroidales bacterium. Lineage (GTDB taxonomy): Bacteria > Bacteroidota > Bacteroidia > Bacteroidales > G3-4614 > Caccoplasma_A. Next base: position 37,754 of record CASFRS010000020.1, on the reverse strand, counting down.
CGCCTTTAAAATATGGTACGAGTTGTTGTTTGCGCAGTATATCATCAATACCTAATGCCGGGAGGACTTCGTCATACTCTTTTTTTTCGAGTTTCAGTTCGGGTATGCCGGACATGAGCTGCCGACCTGCTTCGGTATGGGATACTACCAGTGTTTCGCCATATTCATTCCGACGCTTTATAGTCCACGGGTCCATAAGGGTTATGTCGGCATTTGCGGTTATTCCGAACGGATCGCCGCAGATATTGCACCCCGGCACTGTCCACAGACGTCGGCCGAAAGGTATTTGCGCCACCCTGCCCCAAGCATTCTCCTTTCCGTTTATTTTCACCTTTCCGGGCCACCCGTCTCCGCGATACCGTACGGTGAAGTTCAGTTCGGAGGGTATCGTGGTTCCCATCATTTTTGCGATGAAACGGGTGGAATCGAGTGTTTTCTGTTGTTTGCAGAATATGCAGACCTTTATAAGAGTATTACATTTTTGCCTCGCTTCTGTTTCTATTGCTCTTATTTGGCATGATGTTCCTACAACGAGCAGTTTGTCGCATTTTTTTATCTCTCTTATATTTGTACAGGCCATTACGGAATGGTACACGGAATTAGGCAATCCGGCATACCCGGGATTATTTTCCTGCGTGAAGAAACGGCCTTCGGCATACGGATACCGACCGGTCTTTACAAGTGAATATGCTCCGTCCACTAAACCGCGCCGCAGACTTTCGACTATCAATGTTTTACATACGCCTCCGGAAGAGGATTCCCGCCGTATATTTTTGTAGGCATTGTATCCAAGATAATATTCCTTTTGCGGGAATCCATCGAAGTAGCCCTCTGTATCGGCCGTACTGTTGGATGGGCACACGATTACGCACTTACGGCACAATATGCAGGTCCGGTCATCGATACTTATCTCCTGCGTTCCGTCTTTCCTCGGCGTGAACGATATCGATGCCGTAGGGCATACCTCCCTGCAAATACCGCACTGCTGGCATTTGGCATACTTGAAAACTATCTTTTTTCCATCGAGGGCAAGCATATCTTTCTGTCCGGTACTGTCGGGATTATGAGCCTATTGCGATATAATCTCCTTATATTTGCTTATATAATCGGCGGCCGTTACCTTTACATCGAAAGTATCCAGCACCCTCTTGTATGCGGCCTCCGTTATTCCGGCATCATTCCGTCCGTTTATAAACATCTCTATCTTGTCCGCACAATCCTCGGCATCGCCGTTCTTAAAACTGTATCCGCATCTGCCGTAGTCTATGACCTCCATGGGCCCGTCGGTTTCGGATACCAGTACCGGCACTTTTGCCGCCATGGCCTCTGCTACCGTAAGCCCGAACCCTTCGTACAGGGATGCTTGGACAAACAGGTCGTATTCGCACAGATGCGTAAATATGTAGGACTGGCTTTGCGCTCCCAGAAAACGTACGTTATTTTCTATACCGGCCTCTTTTGCCATGCCGGACAGGCATTCCAACGATTCGCCTTCGCCTATAAAATCGAGTCTTATGTTCCTATACCCTTTGTCCACAAGTTGCGACACCGCCTTCAACAGTATATGCTGTCCCTTTATGGTGTGTACCAGACGGCTTACCTGTACTATCTTGAATTCTTTCCCGGGCCGGAGGCTCTCCTTTCTTGTTTTTATCAGTTCGGGCTTTATCCCGTTATAGACCGTTTCGGAGTCCAACCCGGTTTTTTCCCTTATATCCTCCCTTACTACATCGGATATTGCATATATGTGTTTTGTCTTGTACAAGTACTCCGAATTTTGCCTTGTACACATTGCATGCAGGGTTACGCACACTTTTAGCCTGTGCAGGGGGTCGATCAGATAACGGGCTATGGAGGAATAATGAAGATGTATTATATCGGGGGCTATTGCCCGTATGGCGCGGTTGAGCCTGAATATATGGAGAGGGCACCTCGAACCGACTTTCCTTTTCAGGCATATGAAGTTTATCCGGCTGTCCAAAGTTTCCCTAAGTTCGCCATTGACAATATCGTTTATCACTATTATGCTGACGTCGTGCCCGGTTTTTACCTGTTCATCGGCAATATTGCGGAGCATTGTTTCTATGCCTCCCAACTGAAATCCGTATGTTATATGGAGTATTTTCATATATTAACAGTATGCCGTTTGTCAAAGCCGTGCCTTAACGGTGTTTTCCTACATCTTTTCATTTGCCGCACAAAAGTAATATTTTATACTGAATTTACACTATTACAACTCTTTTTTGCGTAGCCTTTACCTGGACATACGCCAGAAAACCCATGCCGGTGAGCGGTTTAACGGAATACGGGAAAACGGATACGGAGAGATTCCGGACAAGATCGGCATGGAGGCTGGCGCGTATTCCCTTTATCTGTGCCTGCCGGGTTTGGGATTTGGAAAATGTTGGTAATTTTGCGGGCGGAAATTATGAAATGCAATGGAGTATCCTTTTCTGTCTTCTCTTGATTTTTCAACGGCGGAACTTGTTGTCGCAATATCTGCCGTTTTCTTTTTTGCTGCCGGAACTCTTTTCCAACTGACGGCGATGATGCGGTGCCCGCGCTATGCCAGACGGGCGAGAAAGGGGAAAATATGGTTCTCGGCAGCACGTCCGCCAGTTTCGGTTATACTGTACACGGAAGACGATATCGAGGCTCTCGACTTCTCTTTGCCTGCAATACTGGAACAAGATTACGACCGGTTTGAAGTTATTGTGGTCAACGACGGTGCTTCGGAGAATGTCAGGGACTACATAAAGAAACTGGCAGGGAAACACGACAACCTGTACTGCACGTTTGTCCCCGTGGGAGCGCATTCGCTGAGCCGCAAGAAACTTGCGGTAACAATAGGGATGAAAGCTGCCAGATACGATATCGTGGCTGTTACGGAGGCCGGATGCCGCCCTGCTTCCGACAAATGGCTCGGGTCAATGATGCGCAACTTCACGACGGATATTGAAATTGTAATCGGGAATACAAAAGAGGTTTCGGACGTGAAACCCGAATGGTATCTCGGCTTTTACAGGCTTGCTTTTAAAATGAAATTTCTCGGCAGGGCCGCAATAAACCGTCCGTATATGGGTGAGGGGAGCAACATGTTTTTCTTCAAGGAACTGTTCTTCAAGGCAAAGGGATTTTCGGAACATCTGGATATAATATACGGCGATGACGATGTGTTTATAAACCGGCTTATGACACGGAAGAACACCCGTGCAGAATTTTCGCCCGAGGCACTTGTGGAGTGCCGTTGCGAAGATGCCGGGACTGCCATTGCCGAAATGAGGCTGAGGAGGGACTTTACAGGCAAACTGCTGAAAGGGGCGTTTTCGCCGGCCATGTTCTTCGGTAAGGCGGTATCGTGGGGCTTTTATCTTTCGGTTGTTGCAGCAGTCGCTTGCGGCGCGGCGTTTTCAAATACGGCTCTGGCCGTTTGCCCGCCGGGACTGCTGATTTTATGGTGGCTTACGGAGTGGGCCGTATATTGCAGCAATGCAAAGGTTTTAAGTTCGCCTGTCCGTCCTGCCGCCGCAACGCTGTACGATATTGTTTCTCCTGCTATTGACTGGCGGTTCAGATATATGGGGAGGAGGACAATGGCCAAAAACTATACCTGGAGAATAAAGAATTAGGATAAGCGGGCCATACTGTAAAAACCATGGGGATGCCGAGGTACATCTCCCATGGTTTTTATCGTTATTCGGTGCAGCTGCAGCAAACAGGCGGATGAAAATGCCGGAGAGGCGTTGCCGTTCTTCTTTTGAACTCCCGCTATTTGTGCGGATGCGCTTTTTGCCTGCAACGGATTTACAGCAACATAATGTTGTGGCGGGCACACTCCTCTATCTGCTCTTTGGGCCAGATGCTTGCCTGAACCTCCCCCACATGCGCCTTTTGCAGGAGGAACATGCAGAGGCGCGACTCTCCTATCCCCCCGCCTATCGACAACGGCAACTCGCCGTTGAGCAGTATTTTGTGGAATTCAAGTTCGGCGCGCTCGGGACACCCTCTCAATTCCAACTGGCTTTTCAAGGCAACATTATCGACCCTTATGCCCATGGACGATATTTCAAACGGTATTTCCAATATTGGATTCCAGAGTATTATATCGCCGTTAAGGCCGTGGTAGCCGTCGCTGTTTACTGTTATCCAGTCGTCATAATCGGGGGCGCGTCCGTCGTGCGGTTTCCCGTCGGACAACTCCCCTCCTATCCCTATTATGAAAACGGCTCCGTAACGGCGGGCTATCTTTGCCTCCCGTTCCTTGGGCGTGAGCTTGGGATAGAGCTGCAACAGTTCTTCGGAGTTTATGAATTTTATCTCGTCGGGAAGTTGCGGCGTTATATGCGGGAACTCGTCGTAGACTTCCTGTTCGAGTTCCTTAAGCATGGAATATATTTCCCTTACGGTATCCTTGAGATAGTCGAGGTTCCTTTCATTTGCCGTTATGGTCTTTTCCCAGTCCCACTGGTCGACGTACAGAGAGTGGAGGTTGTCCAGGTCTTCATCGCAGCGGATAGCATTCATGTCGGTATAAAGCCCGTATCCGGGCGGTATCCCGTATGTCCCGAGCTTTATGCGCTTCCACTTGGCAAGGGAATGTACCACTTCGGCTTTTTCGCCCATACATTTAATATTGAACGACACGGGCGACTCCACACCGTTGAGGTCGTCGTTTATGCCGGTTCCCGAAAGGACGAAAAGCGGCGCGGTAACACGCCTCAAATGAAGGCGCTTGGCCAATTTGTGCTGGAATGAAAGCTTTATTTTACGGATGGCTTCTTCGGTCGTTTCGGGAAGGAGCTTGAGTTTATACTGCCGAGGTATTATAAGTGCCATTAGGTAGGTTTTTTATTTGCCGCACGAAGATAATACAATATCCTCTTACGGCAAAACTATTTTTTCCCTGCACCGGTTTGCCGGATTCCCTGCCAGCCGGGGCTTACCGTACGGCATCCCCGTAGAGCAGGTACTTGCTCCGCACGGCTTTGTAGCGGGAGAGCCCTGCATTCCACCCGCTCCGGATTTCCTCTTCGCTTTTGCCCGATATTATATCCTGCCGCATCGAGGGGTCGCCGGCAAGACGGTCGAAAAACGACGGAGACGTGAAAAACTCCGCCCCTTTGCCGCTGAGCCTGTACATACGCAGAATATACTCGAGTGTGAACCCGCGGGGGGAGACGGCATCGCGCAAGTCTTCGCCGTAACAGACGCGCCCCTTATACATGGGGTTCTTGTCGAACCCCGGCAACGCTTCGGGCGTGAACGTAAAGTTTCCCAACGACTTTACGGGCGCACCTATAACCTTGAACGGGTATGTCGTACCGCGCCCTACGCTTATCATCGTTCCCTCGAACAGGCATAACGACGGGTAGAGGGCTATGCTTCTGTCGTCGGGAAGATTGGGCGACGGTTTTATCTTGAGGGAATACGGGTCACCGTGTTTCCAGCCGCTGCACGGGATTACGGCGAGATCGAGGCTTGCAGTATTTCCCCAGTTCTCGCCTTTTATCATGCGTGCAAGTTCGCCGACGGTAAGGCCGTGCATTACCGGCAACGGCATTGTGCCTACAAACGAGTATTGCGACGGTATTATTACCGGCCCGTCTACATAATCGTTGGGGTTAGGACGGTCGAGCACCACGAACTTCTTGCCGTTTTCGGCCGCCGCCTGCATCGCATAGTACATTGTGGAGGTGTATGTATAGAAACGTGCTCCGACATCCTGTATGTCGAACAGCAAAAGGTCGACTCCGGCCAGCTGTTCGGGCGAAGGTTTCTTGTTTTTCCCGTACAACGATATGACCGGCAGCCCCGTTACGGGGTCGTTACTGTCCGATACATGTTCACCGGCATCGGCCGTACCGCGGAAACCGTGTTCGGGAGCAAATATCGCGGTTATGTTTACGCCGCGCCCAATCAGTGCGTCAATCAGGTGCACCCCGTCCGATGTAACGGAAGTCTGGTTCACAATTACGCCTACCCTTCCGCATTTAAGTATTGCCGACGGGTGTTCCAAAAGGTTGTCAAGCCCTGTCTTTATGCCGTTCTGCGCCGGCACAAGTACTGCTATTGCCAGCAGTACCGAAGTTATAGCACACTTTACCATTGCTGCTGTCTGCCGTTAAAAAGAGAGTATAAAGTTATTTATTTTATCGTTAGGATAAAAGCGGCGGATGTCATTTTGGATATTTTCGCGTCCCCCCCCCGCAAAAAACAGCGAGAGAACAGAGATGTGGTGCGGATAAGGGTGAGGCCGACGGGAGTTTACCCGGGTAAATGACCGAGGGCGAATCCCAAAATCCGTGCCGCAGATTGCACGTTATTTCATCCCTTTCTCCATATTTTAGCAGCATCTACCCTTGAGGATAAGGTGTTTTAACCTGCCGGACATACCGTTGGCCTTTATGCTGCAATATCGGCAATTGCTTCCCGAAGGGGCGAAAGAGCGCGTGAGATGTGGTGCGGATAAGGGTGAGGCCGACGGGAAGTTTACCCGGGTAAATGACCGAGGGCGAATCCCAAAATCCGTGCCGCAGATTGCACGTTATTTCGTCCCTTTGCGTATATTTGTATCGTAATAACAATACCATGACCCCCGCATCCCTCCATACGATATTGCTGTCTGCCGCTATTTCAGTGTGCGCATTGTTTATCCCGCTTCAGGGAGTGTCGGCCCCGGATGATGTACGCGAGGATAAAAAAGGGAAAGTTGCCGCAACCGACTTTTCGCATGCGATTGATATAATGGGTTTTGAAAAAAGGCTCTCCGACAAGAACGAACTCTATATTATCCGCAACAATACGGACGATATTATCACATATATCAAGTTGCGGGTTTATTACAAAACGCCGAAGGGCGAAATGCTGGACTACAGGGAGGTTGTCCTTACCGGGGAACTTCTTCCAAATACCACAAGACATTTTGAAACCCCGAGTTTCGACAGCGGCAAACGCTACTTTTATCTGGAAGGGAACACGGCCGGAAACAAATCCAACGGCTACCCGTTTGTAATTACATATGACCTCCTGCGTTACGATATAGCCATAACGGAGTAGCCCCCCGGGCTTGCACGGCATTCGCTCCGGCTTTATTTCTTTTTATCCGTTCAATCTTTCTTTATTCGCTCCCGAACAAAAACGGGATACGCCATGTTTGATTGTTGTATTGCCGTACAGGTTGCGGCGGTCGGTCATTTTTATTGGTATAATTTAATTTTAGGAGGTTTTATCATGATGCCTGTAAAGAAAGCACAGAACTGGTTACCGGTTATTTTCAACGATTTTTTCGGGAACGAATGGATTGAACAGCATGCAAAAAATGCAACTCCGGCTGTAAACATTATTGAAAACGACAAAATGTACGAAGTTGAGATTGCTGCCCCGGGCCTTACGAAAGACGATTTCAACGTTCATATAGACGATGAAAACCGCCTTATCATTACGGTTGAGGATAAAAAGGAGTGTGAAGAGAAGGACAAAAAGGGCAAGTACCTGCGCAGGGAATTTACCTGTTCGCAGTTCAGGCAGACGCTGGCTCTGCCCGACAATGTCGAACACGACAAAATTGACGCTTGCCAGAAGAACGGGATACTGACTGTAAAAATCCCGAAAAAGCCCGTGCCGAAACCTAAGGAACCGAAAAAGATAGACGTAAGATAGCGTTGTCCCCCATGCCGACCGTTGCTGTATCCGCTGGACGCGGAGGCTGTTTTCATTAAACCGCAATGGTGCGGTGCTGAAAGCGGATGGCGGCAAAGGCAACCGGCTGAAAAAAAGAAGCAGGAGAGAACTTTGCTATTCTCTCCTGCTTCTTTTTTCTTTATATGAAAGATTATTTCTTCTTCCCTTCCATGTGTTTTGCGTAACGACTCATGAACTTGTCGACACGTCCTGCGGTGTCCACGAGCTTCTGCTTTCCGGTGAAGAACGGATGCGAAGTATTGGTTATTTCAAGTTTTACCAAAGGATATGTTACACCGTCGATCTCTATAGTCTCTTTCGTTGCAACTGTCGAACGGGTTATGAATATATCTTCGTTCGACATGTCTTTAAATACCACTTCGCGGTAATTTTCGGGATGAAGTCCTTTTTTCATCTTATAATAATTTTAATTGTTGTCCTTAATTCTCTACTGTTTTGCGTGTTGGTAGCACGCAGAGTTTTTTCGTAATGGCGTGCAAATGTAGTCATAATTTTTCAATAAGACAAAAGTTTTTACGGCGTAGTTTCATTTATCTTTTTTATTTATGTTTTTACGGTAAAAATAGATATTTTTGTTGTGCCGCCCCGACAAGGGGCGGGCTAACCGGCTGGCGGTCTTTTCCTGCTGCCGCTCCGGCTTTTGTTTTACGCCATAATTCTTCTTGCGATGTTTTTCGGGCTGTTTGGAAAAAATAGATATACCGAGCCTCAGAAGCTCTGTTTTACCACCGATATCCACTGCCATATCCTGCCCGGGATAGACGACGGGGCAAAGGATACGGCAGTTTCCGTATCGCTTGTCGAGACCATGCAGCAGTGGGGTATCAAAAATATAATCGCTACGCCGCACGTAACTGAGGAGACTTTTGAAAATACGCCGCAAACCATTGCAGCCGCTTACGGAGAGTTGGGGAAGGCCCTTTCTGAAAACGGCATGGACATACCGGTTTCCTATTCGGCAGAATACAGGATGGACGGAAAGTTCGGCGAAATATTGAAAAACGACGGTTACATACTGATGCCGGGGAGGCACCTGCTGATAGAAAATTCTTTTGTCCAGCCGGCCTTCGACCTGAAGAATATTATTTTTGAACTGCAACTGAAGGATATCAGACCCGTACTGGCCCATCCGGAACGTTACTCGTATTACCAGCGCAAACGGAAGGTATATACGGAACTTATAGAGGCAGGGTGCGAATTCCAGATAAACATCCTGTCGCTCAGCGGATATTACGGCGAGGCCGAAAAGGAGACGGCCCTGTGGCTTATAGACAGGGGGTACGTCTCTTTTCTGGGGACAGACCTGCACCATTTCGGGCACATCGAGTCGATAAACCGTTTTCTTTGCACCAAAGAATACTCCGATATCGCCGACAGGCTTGCGCCGGTATTGAAAAACGACACGCTCGCAGTCCTGTAATGCCGAAATCGCCGGAAAATGCCGGGTTTCCCATTTTTTCATATAACCTTTTGATTGTTTGATTAATTTACGTAAGTTTGTATTGGGATATGGGCTTCCATTCCCGGCAGGCTGTGCCGGAGAGGTTGCGCTCAAGGCCGGCACATAACTCGTATTTTAATTTGGACAAGATGAAAAGGACGGTTTTGATTTTAGCCATTTTCATAGCCGGTTCGACAATGGCGGACGCCTACGGCCAGACCGGACCGAAGGCCGGTATTCCCGACGGAAACGGGTTTGTTGTAAACAAGGGGAAACAGAACTGGTTCTTCTCTTTCGGCGGCAATGCCAACGTTTACATGGGCCAGGAGGACAACCAACTCTATTTCAAACACCGCATAGGGTATGGCGGCTCGCTCTTCTTCGGGAAATGGATTACCCCGTGGATAGGTATGAAATTCGGAGTGGATGCGGCACAATACAAAGGGGCAGTGCTTAACGGCGAGGGGGGAAACTTCATTGTGCCCGGCGAAACATGGGATCTGTCAAAAACACGATATGGCATAAGAGAGCTGCAGGTTCAGCGCTTTTTTGCCTTCAACCCGAACATAGACGTCTTTGTCAGCCTTCTGAACTCGCTCGGGAAGGTAAAGGACGACAGGGTTTACGACCTGATTCTGTCGGGTGGCGCAGGCCTTATGGTCAACAGCGGCAACAAGGTAAATGCCGCAACCAATACCCGCGGCGATTACAATATCTATTCTCCCACCATAAATATAGGCATCCAGAACAGGTTCCGGCTTTCGGCCGGCTGGGACATGAACATAGACGTTAAAGCGGGATGGGTGGCCAACTCGTTCGACGGACAGTTCTGGAACGGCTATAAAATAAGACGCGGGGATTTTTTCGGCTCGGTAGGGCTCTCCTTCTCTTACAGGTTCAAACCGCGCGGTACGGCAGCCTTCAACCCGGATGTTTACCGGAACGAAATAGATGGATACCGCGTTGCTTTAAATGACATGGAGAGCCGATACAACGATTTGCTTGCCGAAAACGGCCGGTTGAAGGAGGAGAATACTGCCCTTGCCGAAGAGAACAAGGCTCTGCAGAAGGTTCCTGCTCCCGCGGCAGTCAAGGAGGAGCCAGCTGCAACCGTAGCAGGGAGCAGGGTTCTGGCAACAATCGAATACCCCATAGGGTCGTCGGTCCTCAGCAACGAAGACCTGAGGAAATTGCGGGAAGTGGCCGAAATCATGAAAAACAACCCCGACAACACATATGAAATATGCGGGTACGCCGATAATGCGACCGGCTCTAAAAACATAAACATAAGGTTGAGGAACGCACGGGCCAACAGAGCCATAGACATGCTGCTTTTCTACGGGGCGAACAGGAATCAGATACTGAAAGCTACCAACGACGGAGAATTGCCCGGCACATCTTCCCGCGCCATTGTAATCAGGGAGGTGTATTGCGAATAATTCCTCTATCCGTCTGGCATTTCCGGCCCTTTTGGGCTTGAATGCCCATGCTTGCCGGGAGTGCACGGAAATAACGCTTCAAGCCCGTCCCGGGTTAATCAGCACAAAAAAACGGGAGCAGGTACGGTAAAGATGTGTACCTGCTCCCGTTTTTATCTGTCAGGCAAAGCACCCCTATTCAAATATTCCTTCTATTACCTCCTCGTATTCGCCGGGCTGCTCGATCTGCACAGCGCTTGAGGATGAGCCTTTGCACGGGTCGGAGAACTCGGGCGGAACCACGAAATTCTCCTCCTGCGTATATCCGAGCGAGGGGTCGGCATAGACTTTCTGTATAAACAGCCCGTATATGGGCAAAGCCATGGAAGCCCCTTGCCCGAGCGCCATTCTGTCGAAATGGATAGAGCGGTCCTCCCCGCCGACCCATACGCCTGCTGCAAGCTGGGGTGTAAATGCCATGAACCAACCGTCGGAATTGTTGTTTGTCGTACCTGTCTTTCCTCCCATGGGCGCGGTTATGTTGTAACGGAAACGGATTCTTGAACCGGTACCGTAATTTACTACATCCTGAAGCAGGGAAAGGATTTTATAGTACGCATTTTCGCTTATTACTTCCGTCATACGCGGTGTAAAGGTGGATATTACATTGCCGAAGTTGTCTTCTATCCTTGTTACATACAAGGGATCGACCCGTATACCTTTGTTTGAGAATGCCGTATATGCGGTTACCATTTCTTCTACCGACACTTCGGCCGGACCGAGACACAGCGATATTACCGGGTCGATGTAGTTGCGGATACCGAACGAATGCATCAGGTTCGCCAACGCTTCGGGCGACAACTGCGACATGAGCCATGCGGATATCCAGTTGTTGGACGTTGCCAGCCCCCAGCGCAGGGTTACCATTTCCCCTACCCTTTTGTCGGAAGAGTTGCGGGGCGACCAGACGGTTCCGGTATAGGGATCGACTATGTGCGGTTGCTCGTTTGGCGCAAGGTCGCACGGCGTGAAGCCCTCTTCCATTGCCAGAGTATAGAGGAAAGGCTTGATTGTAGACCCTACCTGACGGCGTCCGGCCGATACCATATCGTATTGGAAACGGTTGAAATCCACGCCTCCGACATATGCTTTTACATGCCCCGTCCTGGAGTTCATCACCATGAACCCGGCACGCAGGAACGATTTGTAATAACGGATTGAATCCATCGGCGAAAGGAGGGTATCCCTTATGCCGTTGAGCGTATATACCTGCATGTCGCGCGGCGTAGCGAAGGCATCCTTGATTTCCGATTCGCTTTTTCCCGCTTTTTTCATTATCCGGTATCTGTCGCTCTGCCTCATGGCCCTGTCGAGCATATCTTCTATCTCCGCCTGCGATACCGTGGCGGAGAACGGCGCGTTTCTCTTGTTTTTCAGTTCGTTGAAGAACTTGGGTTGAAGGTCTTTGTTGATATGTTCTTCTACGGCTTCCTCGGCATATTTCTGCATACGGGAGTCGATTGTGGTGTATATCTTCAACCCGTCGGTATAGATATTGTATTTTGTCCCGTCGGGCTTGCGCGTTTTCTCGCACCACCCGTAGAGGGGATTGTCGGCCCATGCCATGGAATCGTCTATGTATTGCTGCTTCTGCCACTGGCGGTAATCTTTCCGTTCGGGTTTTTTCGCCGTCAGCATAAGCCTCAGCTTTTCCCTGAAATAGGGCGCAGGACCTTCTTTATGGTCGGCCCGGCTGAACTTTATGTTCAAGGGGATTTTCTGCAACGAATCGCACTCCTGCGCGGTTATGTAGCCGGCTTTCTGCATCTGCTGCAATACGGTATTGCGACGCCCCAACGTACGCTCGTAATGCCGTATGGGGTTATAGTACGACGGATTTTTGCACATGCCCACCAACATGGCCGATTCCTCGATTTTCAACTTGTCGGGCGTAGTGCTGAAATATACGGCCGCAGCCGACTGCACACCTACGGCATTGTACAGGAAATCGAACTTGTTCAGATACATCTTTATTATCTCTTCCTTTGTATAGAAACGCTCAAGCTGTATGGCAATGACCCACTCGATAGGTTTCTGGAAAAGGCGTTCTATCTTGTTCTCGGCATTTGGCGAGTAGAGCTGCTTGGCCAGCTGCTGGGTTATGGTACTGCCGCCTCCTGCGCTTTCGCCCATAAACAGAAGCCGCTTGAATACGGCTCTTGCCAAAGCCTTGAAGTCTATTCCGGAGTGGTCGTAGAACCGGACGTCCTCGGTTGCCACAAGCGCATTTACAAGGCCGGGCGAAATATCCTGATAATCGGTATAGACACGATTCCCCTGACTTTGGTAGTAGTTTCCCAACACTACCATATCGGACGAATATATCTCCGATGCAAATTTGTCCTTTGGATTCTCCAGTTCTTCTATCGGCGGCATATACCCTATGCAACCGCGCGCTATAAGTACGAATACAAGTGCAACGGCAGCCACCATAATGAAGAAGAGCCGCCACATTATTTTTACCACCCGTGCCTGCCGCGATTTTCCGGAGCCCGTATTTGATTTGTTTCGACTTGTCATTGCGTATGTTGGTTATTGCGCAACAAAGATAGTGAAAGGAACGAAATAACGTGCAATCTGCGGCACGGCTTTCGGGTTTCGCCCTCGGTCTTTTACCAAAGTAAATTCCCGTCGGCCGCCCCCTTTATCCGCACCACATCTCACACGCTCTTTCGCTCCTTTGGGGCATGTCTTTCGATATTGAAGCGCAAAATCCTGCGGTTGGTGCGGCCGATATAGGAACCCCCTATTTGGGGCGAACAGGAAACAACAGATTGTGATTGGAACGAAATAACGTGCAATCTGCGGCACGGCTTTCGGGTTTCGCCCTCGGTCATTTACCCAAGTAAATTCCCGTCGGCCGCCCCCTTTATCCGCACCACATCTCACACGCTCTTTCGCCCCTTTGGAGCATGTCTTTCGATATTGAAGCGCAAAACCCTGCGGTTGGTGCGGCCGATATAGGAACTCCTTATTGGGGACAAACAGGCAACAACAGATTGTGATTGGAACGAAATAACGTGCAATCTGCGGCACGGCTTTCGGGTTTCGCCCTCGGTCTTTTACCCAAGTAAATTCCATATCCTTGACGGGGCGGGAAATTGCATATTCCCGCCACTGTAAAAGGCAATTCTATGGCAACGAAAAACAATGAAGGGAACAGGTGCTGTATGGCGGAATCTCCCGGGCTGCGGCCATGTCCCGCATATACGGTTGGGCTTCCGTCGTTCATGGCGGCAAATGGAGTTTTTAAGGCAGCCCGATGGATTGTTATTTGTATTTTTTTTATAGCTTTGTATTCAGTTATACCGATTCCTGGGCAAATACGGCGCAGGGTGTTTCACGTACTTAAAACCAACGGGGAGTGCCGTGTGCGTATATGTGCGTATATTTGTAAGGTATTTCCTTTTGAAACTGTTTTTTATTGTACTTATATGAAGAATGAGAGTCTGGTATCCATAACCGATTATTCCAAAGATGATATTCTGGAGGTTCTGGAGAATGCCCGCCTTTTTGAAGAGAACCCCAACCGCAGGCTGCTTGAAGGGAAAGTCGTAGCAACACTGTTTTTTGAGCCTTCTACCCGTACAAGGCTGAGTTTTGAAACTGCCGTGAACCGCCTGGGCGGGAGAATCATAGGGTTTTCCGATGCTTCCACCACAAGTTCCACTAAAGGCGAGACCCTGAAAGATACCATAATGATGGTAAGCAACTATGTAGACCTGATAATCATGCGCCACTACCTTGACGGGGCTGCCAGGTACGCATCGGAAATTTCGAGCAAGCCGATAATCAATGCGGGGGACGGGGCAAACCAGCATCCGTCGCAGACGATGCTCGACCTGTATTCCATATACAAGACGCAGGGGAAACTTGACGGCCTGAACATAACCATGGTGGGAGACCTCAAATACGGCAGGACGGTCCATTCGCTTATAATGGCCATGTCGCACTTCTCGCCTACGTTCCATTTCGTGGCGCCGGAAGAACTTAAAATACCCGACGATTACAAGAAATTCTGCGACAGCAAGGGAATAAGGTATTTTGAACACGACGAGTTTACCGAAGAGGTGATAAACAATGCCGACATCCTGTATATGACGAGAGTGCAGAGGGAACGTTTTACCGATCTGATGGTTTATGAAAAGGTGAAGGATATTTATACGCTGCACAACCAGATGCTGGAGAACTCCAAACCGAACCTGCGCGTATTGCACCCGCTGCCTCGGGTAAATGAAATATCCACCGATGTGGACAACAACCCCAAGGCTTATTATTTTGAACAGGCCAGAAACGGCGTATACGCCCGGCAGGCCATTATTTGCAAAGTTCTGGGTATTAAAATTTAATCTGAAAGCGTTATGAGCGAATTGAAGAAAGAGCTTAAAGTAGCGGCTCTCGAAAACGGCACCGTAATAGACCACATCCCTTCGGACAAACTCTTCAAGGTTGTAGAGATTCTCAAGCTCAAGGATATGGACAAGAGCATAACAATAGGCAACAACCTTATGAGCAAGCAGATTGGCAAAAAAGGCATAATAAAGATTGCCGACACTTTTATTGACGAGGAGGAGATAAACAAAATAGCCATTATTGCCCCCAAAGCAAAAATAAACATAATCCGCAACTACGAGGTAATTGACAAGCACGAAGTAGAACTGCCTGCCGAACTGCACGGCATAATAAAATGCAACAACCCCAAGTGCATCACCAACAACGAGCCTATGCAGACGGTCTTTTACATCAGGGACAAAGAGTCGGTAAAGGTTAAATGCAAATATTGCGAGCAGGTTATAAACCGCGAAGATATAAAACTTACCTGATTCCCTTCTGAAGCAATTTGGAAATGGCGCATCAGATATGGAAACCGGGCACCATGATTTATCCGTTGCCGGCACTGCTTGTAAGTTGCGGTGCGGATAAGGGAGAATTCAACCTTTTTACGGCAAGTTGGACGGGAACGGTGTGTACCGACCCGCCGATGTGCTACGTCTCGGTCCGTCCCGAAAGGTATTCGCACGGGATAATAGAAAAAAACAGGGCTTTTGTCTTGAACCTAACGACAGAGAAAATGGCGCGCGCCACGGACTGGTGCGGGGTTCGCTCCGGCGCGGATTTCGACAAATGGAAAGAATCGGGCCTCACCCCCATAATGGCTCCGGCGGTGAAAGCCCCGTACATAAAGGAATCGCCTCTGTGTATAGAGTGCAACGTTGCGGATATTCTGAAACTGGGTTCGCACGACATGTTCCTGGCAAATGTGGTGGATGTGCTTGCCGACGAGAGTTATATCGATTCGGAATCGGGCAGGTTCATGCTTGAAAAAGCCGGGCTGCTTGCATATTCGCACGGGCATTATTACCTGTTGGGCAGGGAGATCGGCCGCTTCGGGTGGTCGGTAATGAAAAGGAAAAAAGGGAAACGATGAGCAAATGGCTATACATATTGCCCCTGCTGCTGTTCCAGTTTTGCCGCATGGCTGCCGAACCGAAAAACGAAGATACCGCAAAACGCTTCAATTTCGGGATAAGGGCTGCCGTAAACGCCCCTTTTGCAAGCCACAGGGCGCTGTTCATAGACTGGGCGGAGCAAGAGTATGCCCCCGACTACGAATCGGGCATAGGGGCAAGCCTGGCACTTTTCGGCAGGACAAACTTCAACCGGCACTATCTGCAGGTTGAAGCCGGGGCATCTTATTTCAGCACGCGCGCCTCAATCCCGACCGGGCTGTTCGACAACAGTACCAACGAAGTTTCCGAAATATCGAAGCGCACCGTAACGATAGACGTCCCGCTGCTGTACGGGTACAGTTTCGTAAAAAAGCCTCCGTACGAGTTTTCCTTTTTCGGAGGGCCCAAGTTCAGGTACAGTTTCGACTTCGACAACGAATCCGCGACATCGGGCAACTGCAACCTTATTGTAAACAACGGAATCAATCCGGCATCGGCCTGCTTCGTAGTAGGCCTGGCGGCTAAGATATCGCGTTTCACCATCGATTTCAGATACGAAGTGGGCATAACCGTCGACGGGAAACCCGGCGAATACGTTCTGTTAAAGGAGAATGCCGAGATAAAGTCGGGCTCTGTCTACATGAAGAACGGGATAAATTTATTGAGTTTTTCTTTGGGGGTAATTTTGTAAGTAGTAACTTTGCGCCTACTTATCACATGCCAAATATATTTTATATGGAGAGAGACAAAAAAATATTCGACATCATCGAAAGGGAGAAAGAGAGACAGATGAAAGGCATAGAGCTTATCGCCTCGGAAAACTTCGTTAGCGAACAGGTAATGCAGGCCATGGGTTCTTGTCTGACCAACAAATATGCCGAAGGATACCCCGGTAAAAGATATTACGGCGGTTGCGAAGTTGTGGACGAATCGGAGCAACTTGCAATAGACAGGCTTAAGGAACTTTTCGGTGCGGAATGGGTAAACGTCCAGCCGCACTCTGGCGCTCAGGCCAACATGGCTGTCTTTATGGCCGTAATGAAACCCGGAGACAAGTTCCTCGGGCTTAACCTCTCGCACGGAGGCCACCTCTCGCACGGTTCCCCCGTAAACTTTTCGGGTCTTATGTTCCAGACTCTCGAATACGGCGTTAAAGAAGACACCGGCTATGTAGACTACGACATGATGGAAGAGGTTGCCCTGAAAGAACGCCCGAAACTGCTGATTGGCGGGGCATCTGCATATTCGCGCGAATGGGATTATGCCCGCATGCGCCAGATTGCCGATAAAATAGGCGCTATCTTCATGATAGATATGGCCCACCCTGCAGGCCTTATCGCTGCCGGGCTGCTTGACAACCCGCTGAAATATGCACACATAGTTACCTCCACGACACACAAGACCCTGCGCGGCCCGAGAGGCGGTATCATCCTTATGGGCAAGGACTTTGACAACCCGTGGGGCAAAACTACTCCCAAGGGGGAAATCAAGAAGATGTCGGCCTTGCTCGACTCGGCCGTATTCCCCGGCGTACAGGGAGGGCCGCTGGAACATGTCATAGCGGCAAAGGCCGTAGCTTTCGGTGAAGCATTGCAGCCCTCGTACAAAGAATACCAGACGCAGGTCAAGAAAAATGCCGCCTGCATGGCCAAAGCCTTTATCGACAAAGGGTACAAAATCATATCAGGAGGTACGGACAACCACTGCATGCTGATAGACCTCAGGACGAAATTCCCCGAACTTACCGGTAAAGTCGCCGAACGCGTACTTGTTTCGGCAGATATTACGGTAAACAAGAACATGGTCCCGTTCGACAGCCGCTCGCCGTTCCTTACTTCGGGTATAAGGGTAGGTACGCCGGCCATAACCACCCGCGGCGCGAAAGAAGACCTGATGCTTAAGATTGTAGACCTCATAGATACGGTTCTCTCTTCGCCCGAAGACGAAAAAGTTATCAGGAGCGTCAGGGAAGAGGTAAACAAGACGATGAAGGATTACCCCCTGTTCGCTTATTAAACCTCTTCGGGGAGAAGTTTTGCACCCCTGCTATAATAAAGCGGTGCGGGCATAACCCCTGCCGCTGGCTGAAAAGAGAAAGCATCCTTGCAGACTGTACCACGCAAGGATGCTTCTTTTATGTTATGCGGCGACAGGGTTTCCTACTCTACAAACAGGCGGGTTGGCCGCCAGAGTTTCATTGCCGCTACGAGAAGTGCGCTGACGGCAAATGCGAATATCGCGCCCGACACTATTTTTGCAGGGACGGGAAGAGATACGGACGTCAGCAGGTCATACCCCACCTGCACGAAAAAGAAGTGGCAGAGGTAGATGCCGAATGTAAGGGAGGCCGTACGCGCCAGCCATCTGTTCGGCCGCACGGGGAGCTTCTGTATTATTACGAATACCGGCAGAGTCATCATAAAGACGTTTATCCCGGTAAAGAACCATATTATTTCAAGATAGGCGTAGTTGCCGGGATAATATCGCTGGAGTTCGACAAAACCGAACGATGTTATGGCATATCCGGTCAAGAATAGCGGTATGCCGTAAAGCAGCGTTTTTGCAAGACTCAGTTTCAACGGATACTTTACAAGATAGTATGCAAGGACAAGGTATCCTGTAAACCCCGATATGTAATGGAACGCCCCGTACTCGTTCCAGTCGCAGACGCCGAATATCCCCATATTGCCATAGTTCCCTTCATATCCGAGGGCAGGGGCAAACATCTTTATATATGGGATGAACAGGGTAAAGAACCATACGGAAAGGAAAAGTTGCAGGTCCTTTTTCCGGGCCTGCACCAGCCATGCGTTCAGCACCGGGATTATAAGGTACAACCCTACCAGCATGTAAAGGTACCATAACGGGGTTGTGGTATAGTTGAAGTTGAAAATGAAAGTGGCGGCTCGCCGTACTGTCGCGGGGAAAGTATAATCGGACGGACTTATAGCCGGATTAGCCGATGGAGAGACGTGGTTTATATAAAGCCAGTAAAACAGCGGCAGCGCTACCGACCAGAATATCAGAGGGGGAAGTATGCGCCCTATCCTCCGGCGATAGAACTGCTGCATTGTACGCGTTACGGGCAACAGCAGAACTCCGGTCATCATCACGAACAGAGGTACGCTGCTGCGGGTCAGGCTGCCGGAGAATACTCCGGCCAGAAACGAGCTTCTGTCGATGTCGAATACCGCTACATACGGATCGCAGTTATGCGAGAATACTACAAGGAAACATGCTACTACCTTTAATAAGTCGACCCAAGCTATCCGTTCTTTTCCCATATCGGCAGGTTTTGTTTATGTCTGTACGGAGAATACCGTATTTGCCGGTTTTCACAAAGGTAATTAAATTTATCAGACGATGATTTACCGTCTTCACTCTCCTCCTGCACCGTTTGTCTGGAATGTTACTCTCCGTGAGGCTATTATCGGAGGTTCCACCCCCACCGTCGTAAGGGTCTGTATCAGATCGAACGTGCATTCGGTATTATCCTTGACTTCGATGCCTTCGACGAATTCCGCCGTCCCCATATAGTCGCACTTGGAGTTGAACATCTCTTTTGCCGCAGTTTCCGTTCCATGGAATGTCA
The DNA here is from genome assembly GCA_949297125.1 of uncultured Bacteroidales bacterium. Lineage (GTDB taxonomy): Bacteria > Bacteroidota > Bacteroidia > Bacteroidales > G3-4614 > Caccoplasma_A. Next base: position 18,092 of record CASFRS010000020.1, on the reverse strand, counting down.
TTTCCGTTTCTGTCCCGTATGTGTAATATATGACTTTTGTCCTTAATGTCATATTATCCTCATAGTTGCGGGACATCTCCTTGCTTTGAATAAGATAGAAATGTGTAATCTCATCCTCTTCCTTGTTTTTATTGCATGAGGTCATAACCGGCAGCAACAGTGCCGATAATAATAAAAGGGAAATGCTTCCTGACAGGGAAATTCTCATAATCGTAACTGTTATAACTTATGTTAATATATCATCCTCGCGTATAAATATATTTTTTGTACAAGCAGGGCGGCAGACAAGAGCCGATACTGCCGAACTTGTAAAAACACCCCTCGCCGGACCAAATATAGTGAAATTTCCATACATTGCAGGACGCATTTTGCTTTTGATTAAGGAATTTGTTATTTATTGGCATATATAATTGTTTTTCGGAATGATTGCCTGAATATAAGGAAACAGACGGCCAGATAATTTAGAAGCATCTGTTGCCGGGTGTTTATCAAGCAGATAAGGGTTGCATGCCGCCAGGCGTAGATGATATGGTACGGGGTGATATTAAAGGGCAATCACTGCCGGAATCTGTCAAGATAGACCGACAAAGTATTAACGTATTAAAATATTTTCATTATTTTTGTATAGGGAACATGTAAATGTCGCGCATCCTTAATTTCTAATATCCGGAAAACGGCACGGCGTTTTTTACCGGTTCCGTTTTTTGCGGGGACGATTCGTTTATACAGGAAACCTTAACATAATTCTCAGGCAGATTTTTGCCTTTCCCGATAGTTTTATGTGCTGAGGGCCCTCTATATTCATATAAGGCTTTTATTTACCCTAAATACCAATATATTATGAAAAAGAACCTGTTTTTCCTGATTCCGCTCTTCTGCATGGCGGCATTATTCCAATCGTGCAATGATGACGGGAATAATCCTCACGAAACACCTGAGAACACCAGCAGCAATGGAAACGTAAATTTAAGATATAACGGAGATTTTTCGGGCGTTACCGTCCAATGCAGTTCTGACTGGTACGCCGAAACCGACGACAAATGGCTGCAACTTTCATTAATGGGAGGCAGCGGAAAAGAAACCGTTGATGTAATTGCCGCATATAATACCTCTGCTGAAAGCCGCAGCGGGGAAATAAGGATATACCGGTATGACGAGGATATAACCACCTATTCATCGGGAACTTCCCCTGTGCAGGTCATATCGGTTACACAGGAAGGGAATACCGAAGCCGTAAAGCCGGCTTGTTTCACCGAGTTCTACTTTGAAAACGGGGAGATTTACTGCACCCTGTTCGGAGGCTCGGAAGGCGGCGCGATAAGGGACGACCAGTCGGCAAGCGACATATGGTTCTATGCCCCCAGCTCCGGCTCTACTCTTATAATGGGGGTAAACAGGGACGAATACAAGGTATGCAATCCCTATGTAAATGTTTCGGGAAAGGACGAACTTTCCGGTTTCTTCAAGGTAGGCGATAAGGAAACCGCCAATAAACTTGTAATACGGCAAGGGAACACGTTTACCGCCTACAACGACTTGAACAACGACGGTGCAGCCTCGGTCCACTTTGTGTATGACGGCAAGCTCTATTATGGCGCCGGCTTTAAATACAGGAACATCTTCGGCGGAACGGCACAGAACAGCAGCTATGCAAATGACTTCAACTGCTATGATCCCAAAACGGGAACGGTAACGGAACTGCCGGACATCAGCCGCGGAGGTACGGGTTTCGGCTGGGACGGTTCTCTGTTCTACATTTACAACAGTTCCATATATCTGCTTGAGAACGGGGGCTGGAGTATCATAGGGACAACAGACAGCAATATCATCGGGGCTCAAGTAAGCGGGAACACGGTATACCTCGTATCTGCGGCAGGGATAAAGAAGTACAGCATCTACCGGGAGGGCGGCAATATAAAATTCGATTTCGTTTCAGAGAACATGCATACGGCTGCCATAGGTGGAGAATACAGCTATACACATGACAGGAACGGGGAACTGTACGTTTACGATAAAGAGACCCGGAGACTTTACTGGATTGAAAACGACATATTGGCAAGCGTATCGCTGTCGGGCAGTTTCGATACATCGGCCTATATGTGCGGGGCAGATGCCGGGTATGCCTATATTATAAGCGGAAGCGCAATGTACAAGACCGGCAGGAACGGCGACACGGAAATGCTGAGGCTGATTGTTACCAGAGATTTTGAGGGAGAATACGAGAATGTCGGCGGCACGATATTCTGCTTCGGAGGTATCGGCTCCAACGGGTCGAGCTATTTCAGCAAAAAGCGGTTCAACAGTTTCAGGCCTTCGGCATACGTGCCGATGTCGTTATCAATTATGCCGAATTGACATAATTACAGCGTACTGATATTATAAAGCGCGGGGCACGTTCTCAAACCGATCGTGCCCCGCGCCGTTTATTTAAAAGGCGCGACGGAGACTGCATCGCCTGTCTCCCCCGTACTTCTTGCTGCACAAAACCAGGCCCGCCGCTTTCGGTATCCTTCTTCCGTTCATTTACTCCGTGGAACTCCCGGCGGGCTCTCCCCGACCCTTTGCGTTACACACATTGCAAAAAGAGAAGCCCGCCGATTTTCTTCGGCAGGCTTCTCTTCTATAAACGGTCATACAGCACCACCTTCGGGAAGCGGTGTCATGCAGGACCTTTCTTTTTTACGTTATCCGAGATAATCGCAAGGCTCTTCGCCTATCATTACGCGGAGGGTGTTGCACATCCTTACATACTGGGCAAAGAGATCGTGCAGCGGTTGTGTCTCGAAGTCGTGCATCGGGCTCTTGAAGTAGAATGAAAGCCAGCTCTGTATCCCTTTGAAGCCGCAACGTTTTGCCAGATCGGTAAAGAGTACGAGGTCGAGCAACAGCGGAGCTGCAAGTATCGAATCGCGGCAGAGGAAATCCACCTTGAGTTGCATGGGGTAACCCATCCAGCCCACGATGTCGATATTGTCCCACCCTTCTTTATTGTCCTTGCGGGGGGGATAATAGTTGATACGCACCTTGTGGTATATGTCGCCGTAAAGTTGCGGATATTTTTCCGAATCGAGTATGGTGTCTATCACGGATAACTTGCTGACTTCTTTTGTCTTGAACGAATCGGGATCGTCCAGAACCTCTCCGTCGCGGTTGCCGAGGATGTTGGTGGAGAACCAGCCTCTGAGCCCGAGCATACGGATGCGGAGCATCGGGGCCAGCACTGTCTTCATCATGGTCTGTCCTGTCTTGAAGTCCTTTCCGCAGATAGGCACGTTCATCTTGTCGGCAAGTTCCCATATTGCCGGCATGTCTACCGTCAATGCCGGTGCGCCGTTTATGAAGGGGATGCCGGACGATACCGCTGCATATGCGTAAAGCATGCTGGGCGATATTTCGGGGCTGTTTTCCTTCATTCCCTGCTCGAATGCCGCAAGGCTTTTATGCACGTCCCCCATAGGTATATATACCTCGGTACTTGCAGCCCATATCACTACAAGGCGGGAGCATCCGTTTTTCTGCTTGAACTCGGCCATGTCGGCTTTCAACTGTTCCATGGCTTCGTATTTGGTAGCGGCGTTCTTTACCCATGTACCGTGAAGGCGCTTTACATATTCCTGATAGAAAACGGCTTTCATCGGCTTGATGGCAACCAGTTCGTCCTTTACCTTATCTATGTCTTTTTCCGTAAGGACCTCTGCATGTCTGGCTGCTTCATACACATTTTCCTCAAATATGTCCCAACCTCCTATCACAACATCGTTCAGGTCTGCCAACGGTATTACGTCCTTTATGCGGGGTTCGCGTCTTTCATTGCCTTTTCCCAAAGGAAGGTGCGCTAACTGCGTAAGGGAACCTATGGGCTCGGCAAGCCCTTTCCTTACGGATAATGTACCTACTACGAACGTTGAAGATACTGCGCCGCCCAAACCGACAACCAGTACTCCCAATTTTCCTTCAGCTTTTTCTATTTCCATGTTTTTATTATTTAAAACCTTAAACCTTGTACAGTCATTTTAAAATATCCTGCAAAGATATTTCTTTAGCGATTCATATAAAACTAAATATTAGTACGATGCGACCTTTTGAACACTAATTACTACTTTTAAACCACCCCGGGCAATTCTTCTATTGCCTTGATTATTTTTTCGTATTCAATGCTCTCTTCGCTGTTGTTCCAACTTTCATTTTTAAGCCATACGGCCTGCATTCCCAGATTTACGGCGGGGGCTATGTCGTTTTTATAGCTGTCGCCCACAACCAGCGTTTCGGCAGGCTCGGTCCCGAGCCGCTTGCAGGCTATGCGGAATATGTCGGCCGAGGGCTTGCGGCACCCCACTGCTGCAGATTCCACTATATCCTTGAAATACGGGAGGATTCCGTACTCGGCTATAACGGTGCGGATATTCCCGTAAAAGTTGGTTATCATCACCAGGGGATACTTTTTGGCAAGTTCTGAAAGGACCGGTGCTGCTGCCGATACATGGCTGCGTGCCACACCGTCGCAATAGCGTGCCGCCTCCCGGGCTTTTTCCTCCACGGGATAGCCAGCAGGCAGGATACCGGTACGGGCGAGTTCCTGCATCTCGATTATTATCTTTTTCCGCAACAGTTCGTAAAAGGTATCATCGGGGGCTATATGCGGATTCCGCTCCAGCTCGCGTTCGGCATATACATAAGCCGAGCGGAATTCTTCCTTTGGCACGCCGATGCCTGTCGCCCTGTAACCGTCCCATATTACCTCGCTCCAATGCCGGCCGCCGGTATCGAGCGTTCCTCCGTAGTCAAACAGTATTCCTTTTATCATATCGTTTATTGCTCCATTATTTTTTCATCTATCCTGCGGCAGACTTTCTCATACCGTAAAATCATGTATACCAGCAGCAGATTCATTACTGTAAGCTCGAATACGTAATATACCCACACTTCATTTATAAGAAGCGTTATGAACAGGACTATTGCCCGGGTATTGAAAGTCAGTATATTGGTATATTTAAGCAACGGGAGGCTTGCCTTCCGGTACTCGGCACGCAACGTATCGGGAGGGTTGCTTCCGGGATAACAGCGTTCTATGTCGGAACGGAGTTTGCGCATGGCCGGAGAGAACTGCTGCTGGCTGCGGGTGTAGTTGATATAGAAGGCCATTACCAGCTTTTTGAACCAGTTTTTCCGCCACGTAAGCTTGTCGTAGTCTTTTTTAAGGGTTTCCACGCTCTCCATTTCGCTCTTTTCGCGCCCGTTGAGGAAAAAGAGGTGCAGGCCGCGGTATGAATCGGCTATCGCTGCCTGCATTATATGCGAGTAACCGGCAGCTACGCCCAGCGGGTATACCAGCCAGGTCCACCCGTCAAAATCGCGCAGGCGGTATGCTATGGCAAAGTATATTATTATGAACCATATATCGCCGCTTACGCCGTCCAGTATGCGGCCGAGACGGGAATACTGCCCTGTCATCCTGGCCAGCTGCCCGTCGGTACTGTCCAGCGTATTGGCCATGACAAGCAGAAGTATGCCTGCAGCATTAAGCAGCATATCGTCGAAATAGTAAAGCACCCCGGCAGATGCGCCTATTATTATGGAGACTATCGTTACTGCATTGGGGGTTATGTGCAGCCGCCGGCACAAAAGGGCAAGGGCATACCCTATGCGCCGGTAGAATACGATGTCGAGCCACTCTTCAGTATCGGCCGACTTGAGTGTCTGTTTCAGTGTTGTCTTATCGTTCTGCATGTAGTTCGCGGTTTTCTATCTTTTCCGCCACGGCCGAGGCTATTGCCTCGGAGGCTTCTTCGGCACAGGGGCTGAAACTCGGCCAGTCGTTTAAATCTATTATGTTTATTCTTCCGTCGGGAGTTATTATACAGTCGCCGCCGAATACGGTTATCCCCGTTTCGCGGCCCATTATGCCGCATATCTCCTCCAACCGCCCGGTATCATAGGGATAATACTCTTCCGCTGTGTTGTTTTCCTCGTATCCGAACTTGCTGTACCCGCTCTGCCTGGGATAGAGCGTATACAGGAAACTGCCGCCCGCAACCGCGTAGAACTTCAACAGGTCGCCCGCAAGGTGCTCGCAGACGAGTATCTCGCCTATTGCCCTGCTGCGGTACAAGGAAAGGGCCTTGTGGTACTCCTCGGGCGTGCCGGCATATATTATGTCGTTCTTGTCCGTTACGGAATCGTCGGGCAGTTTCAGCCAGCACGGACGGAACTGACCGCCGAACGGCAGCTGCCCGCTTTTACTGCCTACAATACAGGTCGCCGGGGTATCAATGCCTTTGGCTACGGAGATTTCCCATAACATGCGTTTTGTGCATTTGCGTATTGCATGTCCAGAATTCACGACCAGGCACCCTTCCGATTCGAGACGGCAGAGCTTTTCTATCGAACCGTGCGTGCGGCACATGTTCAGAATCACCTTTTCGGTTATCGGTGTCTCGCAAAACCGGGTTTCGGTATAGCGCCGGATTGTATACCCACGCTCCTGCAGACGCGTGCATACGGCATCCATTATCCGGGCGTCGGCATCGGATAGATTGGGAGAATGTTCGTGCGACCGGTATACGGCTGCGATTGTGGCAATGTCGTCAGTCATGCGTGTCTTGCTATCTTTTCGGCTTTTTCTATATCGGACTTGTGGTCTATGTCTATTACCTTTCCGAAAGGGTATGCATAGAGCCTTAGCCCTGCTTCCACCAACGCCCTCTGATAATTACGCATGCGGCTTTGCCCGGACAGCATGAAACGGTCCAGCACCTCCAGCGCCACCGGTTTGAGAGAATATATTCCCGCCGATATATAGCGTATGCCCTCTGAGTACTCGTCATAGAAACCTTCTATTTCGCCTGCCGGCGTTGTCCTTACGTATAACGGCTTCTCGTCGTCGATATAATCCGTTACGCCCATTACACCGTCGTATGCTCCCGTATTGTTGCGGAACATGGCAATATATTCGGCAAATTCGTCTTCGTCGAAAACGGTATCGACAGTGGTAAGGCAGAACGGTCCTTTTATAAATTTGCGCAACTCGTAAAAACTGTGCACGGAACTGGGCGTACTTCCGCTTATCAGGTTTATGTTTTTTTCCTTCTGCAAAAGGCCTGCCATGTATTCGGCAAGTTGCGGCTTGGTGCTGTTGATTATTATGGATATGCTTTCCGCCCCGTTTTTGTTGAATATCCTTATAAGGCGTTCTATAAGTGTCTCCCCGTTTATTTTTACAAGCGGTTTGGGGAGGGGTATTCCCTCATTGGTCAGTCTTGAACCGTCGCCGGCGGCTATTATTGCATAATGCATTGTTCTATTGCTGTTCGGTTTCCTGCATCAGATTTACTGTTTCGTCCTTTCCCCCTTTATCGACGTACTGTTTTCTAAGGGGATTGGATGTTATTTCGGCATAGTTCCTGCGGTTGCGGTATACGTCGATTGCCGTGTATATGGCCTGCCGCATGGAGTTCTCGGACGCGATGTTTTTCCCGGCTATGTCGTAAGCCGTTCCGTGGTCGGGCGATGTCCTGACATACGGCAACCCCGCCGTGAAGTTTACACCGTCATCCATGGATACGGTTTTGAACGGGGCAAGGCCCTGGTCGTGATACATGGCAAGCACCCCGTCGAAATGCCGGTATGCGGCAGCCCCGAAAAACCCGTCGGACGGATACGGGCCGAAAGCCATTATCCCGTTCCTCCGCGACTCTTCTATGGCCGGTATTATAATCTCTTTTTCGTCATTTCCCAGCAACCCGTTGTCCCCGGCATGCGGATTCAGCGACAATACCGCAATGCGCGGTTCTTCTATCGCGAAATCTTCATGTATCGACTTCCGGAATATGGCAAGTTTCGTCTGCACGGCCTCCCGCGTCAGACTGCTCGATATTTCCGATACCGGAATATGCATGGTTACGAGCGCAACCCGCATACGGTCGTTCAGAAGTATCATAAGCGGGGTCTGCCCGTTGCCAAGGCGGTCCTGCAGATACTCGGTGTGTCCGGGAAACCCGAACTGCTCGGAGTGTATAGTGCTTTTGTTTATCGGAGCCGTTACCAATACATCCACCAGTCCCTTGCGCATATCGGCCACTGCGGCTTCCAAAGCCTTGTAGGCAGCCACACCGGCCGCCTCGGTGGGTTTGCCCACTTCTACTTTCACATCGTCTTCAACACAGTTTACAAGGTTTATCTTATCGGGGGCGATATTCTCGGCCGAAGCTACTGTGTTTATGTGCACCTGATTGAGGTCGAGCAGACGCTTGTAATAGGATGCCACTTTTGCCGCCCCGTATATGACCGGCGTACAGAGTTCGAGCATTCTCGTATCGGACAGAGCCTTGAGAATCACTTCATACCCTATGCCGTTTATGTCGCCGTGTGTTATCGCTACGCGTAATTTACCGGTTTTCATATAATTGTACTGTTATTCGTTATTCTGTTTTGCAAATGCTAATATACTATTTTTATCCGTATTCCCCCCATTGAGGATACCGACCTTTTCCGTTTTACTCCGCTGTGTGTTTTTTATGCCTTGAAGAGAGCATCCCGCATGCTGCAAATATGTCCTCGCCGCGCGAGGCCCTTATCGTGGCCGTTATCCCTTTCCTGTTGAGTGCGTCGCGGAACATGGTCATATCCTTTTCACTTGCGCAGCTGAGCGGCACACCCGGTATGGCATGGTATCTTATCAGGTTTACACGGCAATCGAGCCCTTTTATCAGGTGCGCCAACGCTTCGGCGTCGGACAATGAATCGTTCACTCCCGCAAACATTATGTACTCGAACGAAAGACGCCGCTGGTGCGAAAAGTCGTATTCCCGCAGCATGTTTATCATGTCGGCCGCGGGAAACGCCCTGTCGGCCGGGATTATTTCGGCACGCCGCATATCGGGCGAATGGAGGCTTACGGCCAAATGGCTCTTGCTTTCCTGCAAAAACCTTTTCAATCCTTTCCTTACACCTACTGTGGAGAGGGTTACGCGCTTAGGGCTCCATGAAAGCCCCCAAGGCGCGGTTACAGCCTCCATCGACTTCAACACTTCATCGAGGTTGTCGGTAGGCTCGCCCATTCCCATATAGACGATATTGGTAAGTTCCATGCTGTGGGGTACGGAAAGAATCTGGTTTATTATTTCCGCTGCCGCAAGGTTGCGCTGCAGGCCCTGTTTCCCGGTCATGCAGAAGAGACAGCCCATCCGGCATCCCACCTGCGACGAGATACACAATGTCGCACGCTCCTTGTCGGGGATATATACGGCTTCCACCGTCCGGGCATCGTCCAGGCGGAACAGATACTTTTCGGTGCCGTCGGCCGACGTAAGCGTTTCTACAGGAGGGTTTATCCCTATGGCGGCAAGCGTCGCGAGCTTCTCGCGATTCGCCTTGGAAATATCCGACATGTCGGCAAAACGGAATACATGCTTTTCATATATCCACTTTAGTATCTGCCGGGCTGTAAATGCGGGCATTCCCCACCCCACTACCAGAGTTTTGAGTTCGTCGGGCGTTTTTCCCAATAATTCCTCTTTTGTCTGCATTTTCCTTTACTGCATGTAAAAGGGGACGCTTCAAATGCAAGGTTGAAAACGTCCCCTTTGTAAACAACTGACTTTTATCTGCTTATCAGAAGAATTTTATTCTGTTATCCTCTATGTCGGCTTTCGATTTTATTACATCGAGCAACTGTCCGTACAGCACCTGACGCACTATCTGGTTGTAACGGAGTATTTCGGTGGGTTTGTCGAAATTTGCCGTTACGGGAACCTTGTTTATTACATCTATTACATAGACACCGCGGTTGCCCTTGACCGGAGCGGTCATGCCGCCCACCTCGGTATAGGGGGCTATGCCGGCCACCTTAGGCTCGAATCCCATTCCCGTTATTACCGAGTTCATGAACGATGCCCCCCGTACGGTATCTATCCTGGACGACATCTTCGATGCGAACGTGTCTATACCCCCTTCTACCCCGGCAAGGGCATCGGCAATCATATCGCCTTTCTTTTCGGATATGACAGCATAGCGCAACTGCTGCTCTACATCCTCTACGGGAGCATAACCTTCCTTACCCTCTTCGTATATCATAGCCACCACGAACTTGTTGTCGATATTGAATATCTCCGACAAATCGCCCTTGTCGGCATTGAAGGCCCATTTTATAGCCTGACGCGCATCGCGCACGTTATTTATGTTTATATCATCGGGATGGAGAACTGCATTCTGCACCGTAATCTCTTTCTCCGTATCGCCCTTTTCAAAAGTCTCGAGGGTATTGTTCACTGCTATATACTGGCTTACCTTGTTGTACAGGTTGCCGTATGTTTCGGAACTGGGGCGCACATTGAGTACAAACTGCGCAACTTTTACCTTTTCAATCGGTTTGGTACGTTCTTCCACTTCTGCTATGTGTATTCCGTAGTTGGTTTCCACCTTGAACGCACCTCTTTCATTCCCCCTGAAACATTTTTCCATAAAGTCCTTGCCCAGGGTTACCATCATGGGTTCGGTAAGCCAGCCGAGTTCGCCGCCGTTGGCCGACGAATTTGTGTCCAACGAATACTGCGACGCTATCTCCTTGAAATCGGCGCCTTTCTTTATCTCTGCCAGAAGGCTGTCGCGCAGGGATTCCTGGTCTGCCCGCAGCATTATATGCCTTACCTTCACGGAATCGGGCGATGTGGTACGCCCCATAAGACGGTACATCTTGTAGGAGTCGTTCTCGAAGAAAGGCCCGAATACCTCGTCTTTGCCGGCTTTCGATACGAAGTCCTTCATTACGCCGGTGAGGCTCTTTACCGAAGTATATGCATCGACATACGGCACGTCGGTATTGAAACTCAACAGCCCGGAAACATCGGAAGTCTCCTCGAACTGCTTTTTATAGTTGTTTATCTTCTCTTCGGTCATCTTATAGTCGGCTTCGCTGGGAAGGATGCTTACGGCAACGTATTTTATCTGACGCGAAGCATCGCGCTTGAACGACTCTTTCTTCTTGTCGTACATGGCCTGTATCTCCTTGTCGGTTACCGTAACCGCCGAGTCGGGGACTGCGGTGTACATCTGCGAGGCATACACGAAATCGACCATGTTGAGCGACTCGTTGAAAGACGATTCGAGGTCGAGGTCATTGGGCTGGAGCGATTTCTGTATAGCGGTAAAGAGTTTCGTCATAAGGCGTTCTTCCTTTACGCTCTTTTCAAGATCCAGCCAGAAAGCGCGCTGCTCGTTTATGCGCTGCAGTTCCTCGGGGGTGTATTGCGACTGGTCGTCGGAAAACAGGAACTGTATGAATTCGTTTATCCTGGCACGGTCGACCTCGCCCGTACGGGGGTCGCCGAAGAGTTGTACCACCTGCATGGATATATTGTCGCCCGTAAGGAGGTCCTGCAGTTCCCTGGCCGATACGCCCAGACCCATTTCCCGGGTAGCATCGGTCAGTACCATTTCCGACACCATCCTGTCGAATACTTCCTTGTTTATCTGCGACGAACGCTCTTCGGGCATGGAACGGTTGTATTGCGTACGATAGCGCATCTGCTCCTCTTCTACTGCGCGGTTTACACGCATCTGGAACTCTTCTACCGTTATCCTGTTTCCGTTTACAACTGCAACTTTGTCGCGGTTCATGTGAAAGAATGTAGAACCGGAGGTCAGGAAGTCCCCTATGATGAATGCCAGCATAGCCAGACCTATGACTATGACAAGAAGCCCTGCCTGATTCCTAATTTTCTGTAATGTAGCCATTTAATATCTAAGTTTTTTTATGTTTGTTCCTGTTTGAATATTTTTTACGGCGCGAAGATAATAATTTTAGCTTTTATATCAATGATATAAGCGATGTTTTTTACGCTGCCGGAACGCTTTGCGGAAACGGCAATACAGTTTTCCTTTTTGCGGCAGCACGATTCTGTTTTCAAAGTACCGGCACTCCTCCTGCTGTACCGGCGGTACCGGCCAGGTCCCTTCTGCTGACGCCTCCCGTATTTCCCTTCATGAAGCGGGATTCCGCTCTGCGGCCTGACTGTCCGGGATCGGGCGGAGACGGTCCTGTGGGGCATATTTCAATGCATTGTTCTGCCGCATGGCCGGGGCATCCTTACGTACACTGTCGTTTGTTTCCCGCTTTTCTACCGGGAAAATCCCGGTTGTCTTGAGAATCTTGTATTTTGTCATGGATTCGTTTGAAAGGAAGCCTTTCCCCTCTATTATCCTGTCGCCCCGTTCGATATGTATGGTACTGTCGGAAAATACCTGCTGCTTGTCCTGATCCCAGAAAATCTGTTCGGTAAAGAAGCGCTCGTCGTTTATGTTGGCCATTCTCACATCGCCCTTCAGTTCCCATAGACGCTTGTACTTGTAGTATATGGCCGTATCGCCTTCGATGAAGGCCTCCACGTCGAAATCCTCATCGAATGTTTCGATATAGAGCCCTTTGGGAAAGTACCAGCGCGGGGAATCGGACTGCTCGTACATGTACCACTCTTTTGTTACTACGCGGTAGCGGGTTATCCCGGAATCGGATATCAGCGTGGTTACATCGCGGCTGAATATGGTGCTTACCTCCTTCGGATTGGTTATTGCGCCTACTATCTCTTTCTTGTCGCCGCCGCATCCGGGAAGGGCGCAGAGAAGTACTGCCGCCGCAATTATCGTGCGGCATATCGAAGCGGTATGTTTTTCGCCGTAACGCATATTCTGTATCAGACAATCCGGTTGGGGTTATGCTGTTTTTTCCGTTCCGCAGGCCGCCTACTGCAATTTGCTCTTGAAGAACCACATTTCGTTGAACGATATCCCTACGGATATTATCAGGCCGTTTTCGGTTATGGCCGAACCGGAAGAGAGTTTGCGATGAAAATACTGGGCCGAGAGGTTTACTATCGAACGGTCCTGCAAAAGGGGAAAGCCCAATCCCAGAGTTGCTCCTATCTCGCGCAGGTTGGCATCACCGACTTTCAGGTACGAGTCATCGTAATACGCCCCCAGACGGTACCTTACCCGGCGCAGGTACTGACGGGCATACTGGTCGTGGCGATACTCGCCTCCGAAAGAGATCCTTATGCGGTCGTGCAGGTTGGCTTTGATATCTGCAGACATATCCTCACGTTCCCACAGGGGGAGAAATGATGCCTTGCTCCATGGCTGGTAGGTTACATCCACCCCGAGGAGAAGGCGGTTGTCCCACTTGTAGCCGATACCCGCACCGTAGCTTGCCGCTATATCGTAACTGCTTTTAAGCGATGTGGTATCGCTCACCGACATGGTAATGGAATTGTCGGACGAACTGAGCGAATAGGTGTTTGTATATCTTTTGCCGAGCATTTTCTTTTGCGGGCTGTAAACGAACCCGAACGTTAGCGAATTCTTCTCGTTTACCGGTTGCGTATACCGCAGCCCGAGTTCTATCTTATAGTCCGTTACATGGAACTCCACCAGGTCGATCATGGCCATGACGTTATATGACGAAGCAGGAAGGACCGTTGTGGAATGGGTCAGATTGCCGAACATAAAGGCAGCATTGACGCCGAAATAGAGCTCTTTCCATATTTTTGCCGCAGCCCCGAAATATACCTGGGTAATTCCCCCGGAACCGGTTCGGGAATATGCCCCCAACGGAATATAGCTGGAATAGTCGTAAGCGACATCGGAATACGGCATCACCCCGAGCGATGCGGCGAAACGCTTGCCCATGGGGAACTGCAATACGGCATAGTCGAAATTCGCCGTTGTCTTCGTCTCCTTGAGAGTGCTTTCCTTCATCCAGTTTACGTTCACGTTCATCCCCACGTCGAACAGGAAAGTCAGGGAGTCCATTGCAGCATAGGATGCCGGGTTAGCGGGGTTTATCTGCTTGTTGTTGTCTATGGCGTACCCTACTCCGCCCATTCCGGAATTTACGCCGAGAGTCTTGTCGTCGAGGATTCCCAGCCCGTACATGGAATAGGGTGTCTGCGAATTTGCCGGCATATGGTATGCCGCAGCTATCATGGTTATCGCAACCAAGAATATTTTCCTAATCATATGCTGTTATAGATCAGTATATTGTTAAGGCCTTTCAATACCAGGAGAGCGTCTTCCCTGGCAACGGCCCTGAGTTCCGGGGTCAACTTGTCAAATATTATACGGCTGTCTCCCCCGGTTATTATAACGTTCAACCCCGGTGTTTTATTACTGTACCGCCTTATATATGCCGAGGCTTCGCTTATTACCCCGGTCATCACCCCCGAGAGTATTGCGCTCCGGGTGTCGTCCCCCCGTTCGGGATAGTCGGTCGATTTGGAGACCAGCGGAAGGCCGGCCGTATAGTGGTTGAGCGACTTCAGGCGCATTGTTATACCCGGCGATATGTTCCCTCCGAGATATTCGCCGTCGGAGCTGACATAGTCGTACGTTATTGCCGTTCCGGCATCTATTATGAAACTGTCTGAACCGGGACGGGCGCTCCAGGCCGCTACCGCCCCTGCTATGCGGTCCACTCCGAGCGTTGCGGGTGTTGCATATTTTATTTTTATAGGAAGCGGCGTATCGTGGCCCATTACCGTAAGCCGGGATGTAAGCCTCCCAAGCCGCTCTGCCAACGATGCGTCGTACGCCGTTACGGAGGAATATATGGCCGCTGTTACGGGATAATCGCATACGGCCGCCATTATCTCGGCGGCATCGGGCGATTTGAACGTAAAGACCCTTTCGGGTTCCTCACAAGCATCGAATACCGCCACCTTTACGGTTGTATTTCCTTCGTCTATTACAAGATTCACAACTTGTCGTTTTTTCGGAAGCCGTCTGCTCCGGTTCTGACTATGCCTGCAACTGTTTATCTTCCCGGTTGCATGGGGCAAAGATAACATTTGCCCATATAAGAACAAAATATTATTATACGGTATCGTTATCTCCTGTTCTGCCTCACGGCGGTACGACAGCCGGGAGACGGGAATTCCCGATACCGGGAGGCTATGGCGAGACTTGCATCGGAAACGTACGGATACGACGCGGAGCGAAGGTTTGCCGCTCCGCTCCGCTACTTTTGTATATGCTGTATTTTACTTGCCGGTTATTCGGCTTTCTCTTCCGCTACAACTACAACCTCTATCTCGGCTGTTACCTCCTTGTGCAGTTTTACTGCAAGCTTGTAGGTACCGAGCTCTTTTATCGGCTCTTTCAGCGCAATGGTCTTGCGGTCTACTTCCAGACCTTTCTCGTTAAGCGCATCGGCTATCTGCACGGTCGTTACCGAACCGAAAACCTTTCCGGTTTCGCTTGCCTTCGTGGCTATTGTCAGCGACACGCCGTTTATACGGGCTGCAAATGCCTCGGCATCGGCCTTGATTTTCGCCAGTTTGTGTGCACGCTGACGGTTATCCTCGGCCAGCATTTTCAATGCCGATTCGGATGCTATGACAGCTTTCTGCTGAGGTATGAGATAGTTGCGGCCGTAACCTTTCCTTACGTTTACGACGTCGCCTTTGTATCCTAAGTTATGGATGTCTTCCTTTAATATTACTTGCATTGTTGTTCCTCCCTAATTTTATTTCATCATATCTGTAACATAGGGCAGCAACGCCAAGTGGCGCGCACGCTTTACGGCTTGTGCTATACGACGCTGGAATTTCAGCGAAGTACCGGTTATACGACGCGGCAGTATCTTGCCTTGTTCGTTAAGGAACTTCTTCAAAAATTCGGGGTCCTTGTAATCGATGTATTTTATTCCGCTCTTTTTGAAACGGCAATATTTCTTTTTCTTTACATCTACCGAAGGGGGGGTGAGATATCTTATCTCGGACTGTGCGTTCTGTGCCATGGTTTAGTTCTCCTTTTCTGCTTTGTTGGATTTTACACTTCTTCTCTTTACTGCGTACTCCTCGGCATATTTGTCTTTTCTGAATGTCAGGAAACGGATAACGCGTTCGTCGCGACGGAAATTCACTTCCAGTTTGGCTATTACCGAAGGCTCGGCGTCAAACTCTACCAACTGGTAAAATCCGGTAGATTTCTTCTCGATAGGATAGGCCAATTTGCGCAATCCCCAGTTCTCTTCGTTCACGATTACCGCTCCTTCGTTCTTGAGCAGGCCGGTGAACTTCTCTACCGCTTCCTTCATCTGAGGTTCAGACAAAACGGGAGTTAAAATGAAAACGGTTTCGTAATGGTTCATACTCTGATGTTTAATTATTTGTTAGTATTGCATTTTTTATTTGCGGGGGCAAAGATACTGTTTTTTTCCTTTTCTGCAAAATGTTACGGCCGTTTATTCGCAATTCGGGAGAAAGACGGGATTTCAAAACTTGAAAACTCCTGCCCTCGAAAGTGCGTTACCTGTTCGGGGAGCTACACCGGCCGGCCTGTGAAACGGAATTTATTTCTATCTTTACCGTACCGTACAGCAGCAGGCTTTGTCTGGCCGTACTGGCCGATAAGGGCGCAGGGTGGCTGCTTCGCCGGATACTTGCCTGGCTGCTACGGGCGACAACTTTAATTTTTACGCCATGGTTTCTTACAGGAATTTTTTCATATTGCAGGCGCTGCTGCTTTTCGCCGCTGCGCCTGCCGAAGCGGGGGATTACCGCAATGACGAGTTGGGCAACGGAATCGTCTGCCGCACGCTCGACATGGGACACGACTATGAAGGGGATGTGGTCTGCACCCTGATTAAGCGGCACGCCCCTGAGGCTACCGGCAGGGGTGTGCTCTATATCCACGGTTTCAACGATTATTTCTTCCAGACGGAAATGGCCGACAGGTTCAATGCCGAAGGGTATGATTTTTACGCGCTCGACTTACGCAAGCACGGACGTTCATACCGGCAATGGCAAAGGATGTGCAACTTCAGGGATGTGGAAGAGTTCTATGCCGATATAGATACGGCGCTCGCCATAATGGGAAATGAGGGGTGCAGGGAGATTGTTTTGCTGGCCCATTCAACCGGAGGGCTTATTGCCTCGCTTTACTGCAACGACCGGAAAGAGAACCTGAAAGTGAAGGCTCTCGTCCTTAACAGCCCTTTTCTGGAACTTAACATGGGGTGGTTCATGCGCAAGGTTGCCATGCCTGTCGTAGCCGCAATATCGGAGTTCGCCCCGGACATGATGATTTCTCAGGGAATATCTACCGGTTATGGGGAAAGCCTTCTCGAAGGTCAGCATGGAGAATGGGCCTTTGACACGGAGAAAAAACGCATGGTTTCGCCCGATGTGTCGGCCGGCTGGGTGGGCGGCGTTTACAGGGCGCAGAAAAGGATTAAGGAGGGGTTGGACATCCCGTGCCCGATTATGGTCATGTATTCCGACTCAAGTGTCGTTTCGGGGCACTGGATTCCCGAGATGCAACGCGCGGATGCCGTTCTGAACGTTGCCGATATTGCCGCCCTGGGCCCGCGTCTCGGAAAGGATGTGTACCTTGTAAGGGTCAATGACGGGATGCACGACCTGCTGTGTTCTGCCGCGGGGGTAAGAAAGGCCCTGTACAGGAAGATTTTCGGATGGCTGGAAGAGATGGGCTTACAGCTTTCATAAGAACTGACGCACCGCCGACAGGCCCAGTTACAAGCAATACACCCAATAACCCTTTTTAAAGATCTCTTTGGGTGTACTCCTTTTATTCCCGCCAAAACAGTCTGCGAAAGGAACAGCCTTAGTCGGGAATAAGTTCCGCCTTCCGAAGAAAGAGAAAGACCAACGCCAGTTGCAGCGGCAAGCGAGACAGGCATGATTTACAGTCAGCGGAGTGATGAACGGACAAATAATAGCGGGTTGCCGATTATTGTATGAAACTGCACAAAAAACCAATAAGTTTGCAGCAATATTGTAACAAATACTCAAAGCAGCGGCAGAATTTTAACAGGATTCGTTACCTTTGCAAAAGCATATCCGGAACGGGGCTTGATGGTCGCAAAGTGGTAGCGGGGCTTCCCTTTTTAGGGCGGCATATTGCAGGGTCGTCGCCAGCCTTGCTCCGTTCTTCATAAAAACAAGGAAGCCGACCCAAAAGTAATTTTGAGGTCGGTTTCTTTTTGTTTTATTGTAGCTAATGGATTCTTCATGGACCTTTGACAGGACTCAGGTATTTTAGAAGTTCGGAAGCATTTTTTAAGGATAATTTTGCGAGTGTAT
>CASFRS010000019.1 GCA_949297125.1 uncultured Bacteroidales bacterium | reverse complement strand
GAAAAACCCCGACCTGAACCGCGAACGGACAAACGTATGGCACTTCCCGAACCGCTGGGGAGAAAGCCAGGACAAGAACGAAGGGTACGGCTCGTACTCGGCAATCCTGAAAGGGGACTACCACCTTATATATTTCTGGGAGACCCGGGAACGCCGCCTTTACAACATAAAGGAGGATGTTGGCGAACAGAACAACATTGCGGCCGATGAGCCCGAACTGGTGGCTGAACTGTCGAGGGAACTTACCGACTACCTTATCGACTGCGAAGTTCAGCGTCCCACGCTCAACGGCGAGGCAGTTCCCTGGCCTGCCGATGCGGCATATACCGAAACCCGTTGAACTGGAGGGGAAAGATAAGACCGATATGCGCTACATCCATAAATATACATTTACGACTGTCCATAACGAGGTACGATGACGGGAAAAGCATACTGGCTGCCGGGAGCGGCCCTGACTTTCTGCGCGCTGCAAAACATACAGGCGCAACAGAAACCCAACATCATCTTCATCATGACCGACCAGCAGCGTGCCGATGCGGTAGGGTGCAGCGGAAACGGACGTATCATCACTCCGAACATCGACTCGCTGGCAAGCGACGGTTATTTTTTCAGCAATGCCTATACGGCTGCACCAAGCAGTACTCCCGCCCGTGCAGGACTGCTTACGGGAATGTCTCCATGGCACCACGGGATGCTGGGCTACGGGCGGGTGGCTCTGTTTTTCCCAGCCTGTCAGTACATAGGAAAATTACAGGCACCGGCAATCCGCGCTGCCGTCTGAATAGGCCATGAATATAAGGCTGCACACTTAGAGAGGGTCATCTTTCCGGTGCTACAGAAAGAAAGTATGCGCACGGTTTTTACGCGACAAGGGCTGCACCTTTATGTATGTGCAGCCCTTGTCCATGTTTGTCCGGAACGGCCGGGGGATACTCCCGCGCCGTCAATCGTTCATGGAAATCAGCAGTTCTTCGTTTGAACGGGTCTTCTCCATTCTGTCCTTTATAAATTCCATTGCCTCGATAGAGTTCATATCCGAAAGGTATTTGCGCAGTATCCACATGCGGTTGAGCGTATCTTTGCTCAACAGCAGGTCGTCGCGGCGCGTACTTGACGCGACGATATCCACTGCGGGGAATATGCGCTTGTTGGAGAGCTTACGGTCGAGCTGCAACTCCATATTGCCCGTACCCTTGAACTCTTCAAATATGACATCGTCCATTTTCGACCCTGTTTCGGTAAGAGCCGTGGCTATTATGGTAAGGCTTCCGCCGTTCTCTATATTGCGGGCTGCACCGAAAAAGCGTTTGGGCTTGTGCAGCGCATTGGCATCCACACCTCCGGAAAGGACCTTGCCCGATGCCGGGGATACCGTATTGTAGGCTCTTGCCAGACGGGTTATGGAATCGAGGAGTATTACAACATCGTGCCCGCACTCTACAAGGCGTTTGGCCTTTTCCAACACTATGCTTGCCACTTTTACGTGGCGTTCCGCCGGCTCGTCGAACGTAGAAGAGACAACCTCGGCCTTGACGCTGCGCGCCATGTCGGTAACCTCTTCGGGGCGTTCGTCTATAAGCAGGATTATCATGTAAACCTCGGGGTGGTTGGCCGATATTGCATTGGCAATGTCTTTCAGCAACATGGTCTTTCCGGTTTTGGGCTGCGCGACTATCAAACCGCGCTGTCCTTTTCCTATGGGCGAGAACATGTCCACCACACGTGCCGATATATCGTCGCCGCGACCGCCGGTAAGGTTGAATTTTTCATCGGGGAAAAGCGGAGTGAGGTGGTCGAACGGAACACGGTCCCTTACATACTCCGGCGTCCTCCCGTTTATCTTGTCTACTTTTACAAGGGGGAAATATTTTTCTCCCTCCTTGGGCGGACGGATAGGGCCTTCTACCACATCGCCGGTCTTGAGCCCGAACAGTTTTATCTGCGACTGGGATACGTAAATGTCGTCGGGAGAAGAGAGGTAGTTGTAATCGGACGAACGGAGGAAACCGTATCCGTCGGGCATCATTTCAAGAACGCCGGAGCCTGTCAGCAAGTCGTCGAAGTCATAAGTCTTGTCCGCCTTTGCCTGAAACTCCTCGGCCTGCGACTGGGACTGCGGCATCTCCACCTGCTCTACCCGCCTGCGCCGCATAGGGGCAGCACCTTGCGGTGTAGCCTGCTGCGCCTGAGACTGCTGACCAGCCCTGCCCCTCGGGACGAATTTCTGCCTCTCGCTGTGAGGGAAAAAGGTTTGCAGGTTAAGCGACCGGCGTTGCTGGATATATGCTTTTTGCGGGTCGTTTTCCTCGGGTGCGGCGTTTTCGGCAACACCCTCCTTGTCGGGAACTCCCGATTTGTCGGAAACCTGTACGGAAATCTCCTCAACCGCTCTGGCCCCGCCTTTTTCCCCGTCTTCTACCATACGCTGTATCTCGGTCTTCATGCTGTCGGGCATGTTTTCATCGCCCATTATCTCGGAAATGGGTATTTCAACATCGCTTTTCAGTGCGGGATGCGAGAAACGCACCGATTTTACACGAGGTTTCGCATCGGGCTTTTCCGATGCCGCCGTTGCCGTTTCTTCAACCGGCGCGCCCGGGCGGATATTTTCGTCCGGTTCTGCAACCGGGGTTTCGTCTTTTTTCATTTTTGTCTTGCGGCCTACCATTTTGCGCTGCTGCACATTGTGCAACGTAGGACGGCGGGCATCCTGCTGTGCCGGTTCGACAGTTTCGGACGCGGGCTTGTCTTCGGTCTTTTCGGCCTTTTCGCGTGTTTTACGTCCGGGCGTTTTCTTCGATGCAGCATTTACGGCCTGCTGGTCCAATATCCTGTATACCAAATCGTCTTTAGACATCCCTGCCTGATTCTCTATCCCCATATCTACAGCCAATGCCTGCAACTCTTCGGGAGTTTTGTCTCTTAATTCTAAAATGTTGTACATGAAATTTTTAATAAAATAAATAGAACATACTCTGCTCGGGCATTATTTCAATTCGGCAACCGCACGGGTGCTTCTCTGAAGAAACATGAAATATTTTTGGATTTTTGGGCGCGACCTGCATCTGCATTTTCTCAGATTGCGCGCATGAGCAGAATCAATTTGCCTGCAAAGGTAACAAATATTTTTATATAACAACCGTTTGCCGATACTTTTTGTTTGTTTTCGCCTGAGGGTTATTGCCATTTTCCTTGTAAACAGCGTTTTGACGCATCTTCAATTTTCAAGGCATCCGTCCTCCGACAGGCAACCGGCAAACCGGGAAGCGTTATTTTACCGTGAACTTTATTACTCTGCGGGTTCGGGGCGTTATCCTGTATTTGTCGCTCTGCCTCTCCCCCACTATCCAGACTATCTCACCGCCGGCTGTCAGCAGTATTGCCGACTCTTTCTGCAATACGGAGAATTTGCGGTTGTTGAAATAGTCGCTCAGTTTCTGCCTCCCTTTCATGCCGAACGGGACAAAACTGTCGCCCTCTTTCCAGCGGCGCAACCGCAGGGGTGTAGGCAAAAGGTCTGCGTCGAAACAGGCCGCAGTGCGCAACCGCGGGATTTCAAACCCTTCCATGTCATTTATATGTTCCACTTCCAGAACATCGGAGAGCCCGGGCGTTTTTTCCGCCGTCCCGTTGCCCGGACACGACCGTGCGGACGGGGTAACGATAAAACAGGTCCTGTCGCGGACAACGCGGTGCGTGGGGGAATAATATACCGACCCGGACACCCCGTCCGCCCCCGACAGCACATCGGCTATCTGCGACGGCGTAAACCCGTACGGTTTCAATATTTCGTACAACAGGGTTCTGGCGGCAGGGTGCTTTTTCAGCTTTTCAATGGAAATGCAGGCATTCCCTCCTTCGAGGTGCACCATTTGCGATACCGCCTGTTCTACGGCGCACCTGTAAAGGTATTCTACCTGACGCAAGTTTCCGGCCGTCCGCTCTATGGCTTCGCTCACCGAAGGGTTTATCTCCCGCATAAGCGGCAGAATACTGTTCCGTATCTTGTTCCGCACATATACCGTTTCGGCGTTGGTACTGTCGGTAACGTATCCGTACCCTGTTGCCGACAGGTATGCCAGTATGTCGTCCCTGGAGAGCCCGAGCAGAGGGCGTATTATGCGCCCGTTTACCGGTGCTATCCCGGTAAGCCCGGCTATGCCCGTGCCGCGTATCAGGTTTATAAGCACGGTCTCGGCCGAATCGTCCCTGTGGTGGGCTACGGCTATGTATGAACAGCCGTGCGCCTCCCGCTCCTTCTCGAACCACGCGTAACGCAGCTCGCGGCAGGCCATTTCCACCGACACTTTATTGCGGGCGGCATATTCGGCCGTATTGAATTTTACCGACACGAACGGCACACCGGCCTTTTCGGCCGTATAGCGCGCAAACCCGGTATCGCGGTCGGCTTCCGCCCCGCGCAGCGAAAAGTTGCAGTTGGCCGCATACACCGCATACCCGAGCCTGTGCAATATGACGGTAAGGGCAACCGAGTCGGCCCCGCCGCTCAAACCCACGAGAATCCTTTCTCCCGCATTTACAGACATCTCCCTTGCCATATACCCGGCTACCGCCTGTTCTATTTCTGCTGCTGCGCTTTTCATTATATTACGGACATGTGTTCTGCGAAAGTAATAATTTCCGGAACAACCATGAAATATTTGTACTTATACTGCTGTAGAACGGTTATAATTATTAATTTTGCGCAGAAATTCAAGACAGGACCATGTTAGATACCATAAAACGGCTTAAAGAAGAGATTGGGGCCTTGAATGCTTCCGACCTTAACGAAGTAGAGGCTTTACGGATAAAATACCTCAGCAAGAAGGGCGAAATAACTTCGCTGTTCAACGACTTCCGCAATGTGCCGGCCGAACAGAAACGGGAAGTCGGCAAACTGTTGAACGAACTGAAAGAGGAGGCCCAACAAAAAATAAACTCGCTCAAAGAGTCGGTTGCCGACAGCGGCAGGGACGACGAGGATGTGGATTTGACACGCTCGGCCTATCCCGTCAAGCTCGGGACACGCCACCCCATATCGATAGTGAAGAACGAAATATGCGATATTTTCGGGAAACTCGGCTTTTCCATTGCCGAAGGCCCTGAAATAGAAGACGACTGGCATGTGTTTTCTTCGCTCAACTTCCCGGAAGACCACCCGGCAAGGGACATGCAGGATACGTTCTTCATCCAGCGTTCGCCCGATATCCTGCTCCGTACGCATACCTCGTCGGTACAGACGCGCGTAATGGAAAAGACCCAACCCCCCATAAGGATAATCTGTCCGGGAAGGGTTTACCGGAACGAAGCCATATCGGCCCGTGCCCACTGCTTCTTCCACCAAGTGGAGGGGCTTTATGTAGACAAGGGCGTTACGTTTGCCGACCTTAAACAGGCCCTGCTTTTCTTTGCAAAAGAGATGTTCGGGGCAAACACCAAGATAAGGCTCCGCCCGTCGTATTTCCCGTTTACCGAGCCTTCGGCCGAAATGGACATATCGTGCAACCTGTGCGGCGGCAAAGGGTGCTCTTTCTGCAAGGGTACTGGCTGGGTTGAGATTCTCGGTTGCGGCATGGTAGACCCCAACGTTCTGGATGCATGCGGCATCGACAGCAAGGTCTATACCGGATACGCTTTGGGTATGGGCGTTGAACGCGTTACCAACCTGAAATATCAGGTAAAGGACCTGCGCATGTTCTCCGAAAACGACAAACGTTTCCTGGAAGAGTTCAAGGCAGCCCTTTAACGGTTGCTATCCATACGGACGGTGTGCCAAAAAACAGGTTTGGCACGCCGCTTTTTTAACAGGACGGGTACATTAGGAGTGCGGACATCCCGGGCTTCGCGTAGGAACGGCCGCCCTGCAGACAAGGCAGAGAGCCTTCGGGATAAATATTCAAATGCAGGAGATTGTCCTGAACCTGAAAATTCCGATGATGAATGAAAATACAGGAGCGATACGATAAAATAATAGAATGGTTCAGCAGCAACATGCCCGTTGCCGAAACCGAACTCCATTACGGGAATACTTTTCAGTTGCTGGTTGCGGTTATCCTTTCGGCCCAGTGTACCGACAAGAGGGTGAACATGATTACGCCGGCCCTCTTCGAGGCTTTCCCTACTCCGGAAGTTATGGCGGCGGCATCGCCCGAGGCCGTACTGGAATACGTAAAGAGCGTATCGTACCCCAACAACAAGGCGCGTCATCTTGTAGGCATGGCAAAGATGCTGACGGAAGAGTTCGGCGGGGTTGTCCCGTCGGATACGGACTTGCTGCAGAAACTGCCGGGGGTAGGCAGGAAAACGGCCAATGTTATTGCCGCCGTGGCATACAACAAGGAGGCCATGCCGGTAGACACGCATGTATTCAGGGTATCGAACAGGATAGGCCTGACAAACAACTCGAAAACCCCGCTGGAGACCGAGAAGGTTCTGGTAAGACATATTCCCGGCCCGCTGCTGCCTGTTGCCCACCACTGGCTGATTCTGCACGGGCGGTATGTTTGCCGCGCCCGCAAACCCGATTGCCTTAATTGCGGCATAAGCCCGTGGTGCAAATATTACAACTCCGGCAAGAAATAACCCCTTCGCCCCTTCCTGCAGAAGGAGGAAAGGCAATCCGCGCCCATATACGGCGGAGGTTACTTTACAGCCACATCCGCAACGCTTCCGCCAACATACTTTACAAGTTCTTCGGGGGAGAGTTTCAGTTGCAAACCGCGGACGCCCGCGCTGACGTATATATAGTCGCAGTCCCGGCAGGTTGAATGGAAATATGTGGGGTAATGCTTCTTCATCCCTACCGGTGAACACCCTCCGCGTATATAGCCCGTGAGCGGAAGCAGCTCTTTTACGGCAATCATTTCCGCACTTTTGTTGGATGAGACTTTCGCCGCGGCCTTCAAATCGACCTCCATGTTTCCCGGTATTACGCATACGAACAACCCGTTCCTGTCGCCGCGCAATACAAGGGTCTTGAATACCCGGTTTATATCCTCGCCGAGCTGTTCGGCTATATGGCCGGCCGACAGGTCGGACTCGTCCACCACGTAGGGTATCAGTTCGTACTTTATACCGGCCTTGTCCAACAGGCGGGCAACATTCGTCTTGTTTATCTTCATTTCGGAGCGGAATTGCAAATACGGTGCAAAGATAATGCAAACGAGGGCAAAGACAAACCGCAAGGTTCGGCTATGCCGGGTGCAGCTTGTTTTCGCTGCTCCGCGGCAAAGATAATGCAATGCCAAAGCAATGCCGTCCCGTAACGGCCGTGTATTACATGCTTCCGCCCCGTAATGGCCGTGGAAGGGTGTAAACCTCTTCCGCTTCGGCGTTGCCGTTCATCCTGCATACTGTTACCGGTGCCTCTCCTTGCGGCATGCCGGGGAGGCGGCCGCCATACGGAGAAGGAATCCCGATATGCTTCATTATTGTATCGAGCGGCTTTTCGTGCAATACCAGCAATAGGTTGTTCATGCTTTTCAGACAGGGCGCGATTGCCGTTTCGTAATACGGCAATATCCTCTCGGAAAGGTCCGCAAGCGATTCGGCTGCCGGCAGTTGCCTTTGCGGAATCCCGAAATAGCGGGTATCGAAAACAGGATTCAGCATATCGAAATCGGGCATCGGGGGAGGGAGTTCCAAACGGTCGGCCTCTATCCGGGCAAGCAACTCTTTCCCGTATTTTCTCTCTATTTCCGCTTTTGTTTTCCCTTCGAGGCTGCCGAAATGCCTGTCGTTCAACTGCCATGCCTTTATTACGGGAACCCACGGACAGTATTTCTCCTTTATGCAGAATGCCGATTTTATATCGCTGCTCAGATATGAGGTGAAAATCACGTCGTACCCCTCCCCTAAACTGTTCAGCAGAGAACCGCAGCGGCACGCCTCTTCCTCCCCCCCGGAGGTAAGGGGGGCATCGTACCAGCCGGCAATAATGTTTTGCCGGTCGGAGATGTTCTCTCCCGATTTTACGAGAATCAAGCGCACCTGCAATATAAAGGCATTTTTTTATTCCTTTTATTATAAACAAACCAGAGGTGCAAATTGTTCATCCGGTAAAAAAACAATATTCCGACTGTTAAAAAACATCTTGTTGCGACACTCTTTTTTAACCATTATTATTTTAATTGATTATTAAAACCAAAATAAATGGGCGGGAATTAAGGCCTATGTGGTAAATAATTCTTAACTTTGCATTAGTTTTAGACTATAAAACATACCGGTTTGCACTTTTATGCAGACACATGTTTTTCCCCGCCCGGTATAAGTTAATGCAAACCGCAAAGCGGCGAAATTTTTGAGACGGATATGATTCGAGCCTATGGATAACAGTTGCAAAATATTGATTACAGGGGGATACGGTTTTGTAGGGAGTAATCTGGCAACTTACTTGAAACGGAACGGGAATGTACAGCTTACCGCTTTGGATATAAAAAAAGAGGGGGGAGTTCAGTACGACCGGAACATTTCATGGGACAATCTCGACAACGAGGACTGCGGGGCGTACGATGCAATAATACATCTTGCAGGCATGGCGCACGACACGGGCGGCAACGCCGTTGCAAGGGAAAAATATTTTGAAATAAACTCGGGGCTTACCCAACGGATATTCGACTGGTTCCTTAAATCGGAGGCAAAAACCTTTATCTTTTTCAGCAGCGTAAAAGCCGTTGCCGATACGGTCAAGGGGGAATTCCTGACGGAAGATGCCGAGCCGTCGCCGAAAACGCCGTACGGCGAGTCGAAACTGCGCGCCGAGGAATACATCGGCTCCAAAGAGAGCATAACACCCGAATCAAAAAAGGTTTTCATCCTGCGCCCGGCTATGATTCACGGCCCGGGCAACAAGGGGAACCTGAACCTGCTGTACAAAACGGTTTCAAAACGCATCCCATGGCCTTTGGGAAAGTTCGACAACCTGCGTTCATTCACGAGCATCGACAACGTATGCTACGTTATTGAAAACATAATTGCCGGGAAAATTCCGCAAGGGACTTACCAGATTGCCGATGATACGCCCTTGTCTACAAACAGCCTTATCAGGCTCATTGCCGAATCGCTGGGCCGGAAACCGCACATTCTATCATTGCCGCGCCCGTTGATACGCTGCATTGCGAAAGCCGGAGACTGCCTTGGCCTGCCGCTGGACAGCGAACGTCTCAAAAAGCTTACGGAATCTTACATCGTATCGAACCTGAAAATAAAGGGCGCACTCGGAATCGACTCGATGCCTGTCTCTTCAACCGAAGGGATGATAAAGACACTGAAGAGTTTCAAAAACGTAAAAACGCGGGAGACTTCCTTATGACAGACTTGATTATTGCAGGCATATCGATTCCGGTATTACTGGCCGTGGAACTGTTGTATTTCAGAATCGCCGCCAGGTTCAACATTATAGACAGGCCTAACGAACGCAGTTCGCACAAGTCGGTAACGCTGAGGGGCGGCGGGATAATATTCTATTTCGCGGCATTGTACTACTTCCTTACCGGCGGCCTTGAACTGTACTGGTTCATGGCCGGGCTGACACTTATAACCGTTGTCAGTTTTGCAGATGACGTCTCTTCGCTGGGCTCGGGGAAAAGGATGCTGCTGCAATTCGTCTCGCTGCTGCTGATGTTTGTACAATTGGACGCTTTCAGCGGCAAATACCCGGTATGGGCCGCCATTATCGCGCTGGTAGTATGTGCAGGCGTGATAAACGCCTATAATTTCATGGACGGCATAAACGGCATTACCGCGGCATACTCGCTTGCGGCGTTCCTTTCGCTGCTGTACATAGACTACCGCCATACGCCGTTCATAGACCCCGAATTCATATACATAGTAATTGCCGGGCTGCTTGTCTTCTCGTTCTTCAATTTCAGGAAAAGGGCGAAATGCTTCGCAGGCGACGCTGGCTCGGTAAGCATAGCATTCATACTGCTGTTCATGCTGGGAAAACTGATTTATGAAACGGGGAACCTGAGCTACATAATAATACTGCTCCTGTACGGCGTAGACACAATCCTCACCATAATACACCGCATACTGCTTAAGGAAAACATATTTGAAGCACACCGCAAGCATGCATACCAGATTATGGCCAATGAACTTAAAATGCCGCATATTGCGGTAGCATCGCTCTATTTTGCAATACAGGCGCTGTTCATGGCAGGGTACTTTGCCCTTTTCGATTATTGCTACATATACCTTGCATGTTCGATAATCGTACTCTGTACCCTTTACATAATATTCATGAAAGCATTCTTCGGCCTGCACGCCATGAATGCAGTCAACCACACCAAGAAAGAAAAACAGTCATGAAAAACGATAAATACAGAAACAGTAAAAACAGCATTCCTGTCAGGATAAGGGACTTTTTGAAAAAGATGTTCTGCCGCAAGTCGAAATCGAAACAGATAAGGAACATACGGATCAAGAAACATTTTTTTGAACTGAGCAACCTGTACACCCCCAGATACCTTGTATTCGCCGCGGACCTGGTTATAGTGGCCGTCTCTTCCTATATCCTGAACATAATGAGGGGCACTTTGATAAGGATGCCAAACTACTACCTTATGGACGGTTTTATGGAAAGGTTCGTTTCCACCATAATCGTCTTCGCCGCGTCATTCTTCGTATTCAGAACATACAGGGGGATTGTGCGTTTCTCCGGGACAAGGGACGCCCTGCGCCTGTTCGCTTCGGTTGTTACGGCCATTTTCACCCTCTACCTGATTTCAAGAATCACGCAGGCCATAACGGGTACGGCCATATACGACTCTCCGATGATGCTGGTAATCCTCGGCATGATAGTAATGATGAACCTTGCCATAATGCGGTTCGGAATCAAATATCTGTACAACGGGAAGATTGCCGAGAACATGAAGAACCGCACAAGGGTTATTGTGCTTGGTACCACGCCCGACTCCGTTACCCTGGCAAAGAAACTCCGCGACGAAGAGAGAAGCGAATATATTCCGGTTGCGCTGCTCCAGATAGAGAATGACAAATCGGCTTATTTTGAAATAGACGGCATCCCCATGGTAAGATACAGCCCCGACAGGGTTGTGGAGATATTCAGCAAGTACAAGTGCAATACGATGATATTCGAGCCTACGCATATCAAGGCTTTGAAGAACGGGGGTATAGACCCGTTCCTGTACGCGAATATCAAGGTGATGCAGTTTTACGAGAACTCCATAATACACCGAAAGGGGGACAGGAATATTTCCATCTCGTCGAATATCCAGAACCTGCAGATTGAAGATCTTCTGGAACGCGATGAAATAAAGCTGGACGACAGGCAGATAAGGGAATATATCGACGGGAAATGCGTATTGGTAACCGGTGCGGCCGGTTCGATAGGGAGCGAAATTGTAAGGCAGTTGTGCAAACTGGATGCAAAGAAAATAGTACTGTTCGACAATGCCGAAACCCCGATGCACAACATGTACCTCGAAATGAAGAAAAACGGCTACAATGACAAGATTGCCGTCTTCATGGGGGACATACGCAACAAGGTGCGCATAGAGGAAGCGTTCGAGAAATACGCCCCGCAGGTAGTATTCCACGCCGCCGCATACAAGCACGTGCCGATGATGGAGATGCATCCCGGCGAATCGATACGGACCAATGTAGGGGGAACGAAAAATCTGGCGGACCTGTCGTTGAAATACAATGTCGAGAAATTCGTAATGATATCTACCGACAAGGCCGTCAACCCCACAAACGTTATGGGTGCGTCGAAACGCCTGGCCGAAATATACGTCCAGTCGCTGGCATTGAAGATAAAAAAGGAGGGAGGCTTGTCCACCCAGTTCATGACAACGCGTTTCGGGAATGTCCTCGGAAGCAACGGTTCGGTTGTCCCGCTCTTCAAGGAACAGATAATGGATGGCGGCCCGATTACCATTACCGACAAAAGGATAACGCGCTATTTCATGACTATCCCGGAGGCATGCGAACTGGTGCTTGAAGCGGGCTGCATAGGCAAAGGAGGCGAAATATTCGTGTTCGACATGGGCCACCCGGTAAAAATATACGATATGGCCCGACGTATGATAATGCTCTCCGGGCTGAAACCGTACATCGACATAGATATTGTGGAAATAGGCCTCAGACAGGGAGAGAAACTGTATGAAGAGGTCCTGAACGACAAGGAATCGGCTACGGCGACAATGCATGAAAAGATAATGATAAGCAAGGTTAGGGAGTACGACTACAACGACGTTTCGCCGCTTATCGACAACCTGCTGGGCATTGCCGTACACGACGAGCCGATGCGGATAGTAAAGGCCATGAAAGAGATTGTTCCGGAGTATAAAAGCCAGAATTCCGTATTCCAGCAGTTGGACAACGGAATTGCGGCAAAAGAATAACATGTTTTCATATGGAGGCAACCGATAGCAGTAAATTGGGAAACAGGCATCTTGTCATAATGGCCGGAGGGATAGGGAGCCGGTTCTGGCCGCTCAGCACACCCGACCGCCCGAAGCAGTTCATAGATGTTTTGGGGTGCGGCATGACGCTGCTGCAGCAGACAGCCGGAAGGTTCGCCGGAATCGTATCGGAAAAGAACATTTGGGTCGTTGCATCGGAAAGGCACAAGGATATAATATACGAGCAGCTTCCGAACGTACCCCGCCAGAACATACTTCTGGAACCGTGCATGCGCAATACGGCCCCGTGCATAGCCTATGTAGGGTGGAAAATAAAATCGGTAGACCCGGATGCGGAAATAATAGTAACTCCGTCCGACCACCTGATAAAGGATGAAAAGACTTTCTCAAGGACAATATCGGAAGCCCTCGGTTTTATAGAAAAGCACGATGCGATAGTAACGGTAGGCATTTCGCCTACTTCCCCCCATACGGAGTACGGCTACATTGCTGCCGACAAAAGCGGATTGCCTGTAAGGAAAGTACTGTCGTTCAAAGAAAAGCCGGATATTGAAAAGGCCAAGGAATATCTGGCTGCGGGCAATTACTTCTGGAACTCCGGGATGTTCCTGTGGAAACTCTCCACGCTGGAAGAGTCGTTCAGGAAGCATGCCCCCGAAATAGCCGCAATCTTCGATACGGCAAGCAGGCACTTCGGAAAACCGACGGAAGCTGAGATGACTGCCCACGGCTACGGGTGCGCCCCGAAAATATCGGTCGACTACGCCATAATGGAAAAGGCAGACAACATATACGTCATTCCTGCCGATTTCGGCTGGTCGGACCTCGGTTCATGGAGCTCGCTCAAAGAAAACATCCCGCACGACGACAAAGGCAACTCGTTTGTAGGGGATGCCGTTTTCATAAACTCCCGCAACTGCATAGCGTATATACACAAAGGGCATTCGGTTACGATAGAAAACGAAGAGAATGCCATAATCATCGACCGGGGCGGAACAATTGCGTATTACGATGCGGAAGGGAACCTGAAAAAGGAGGAGGCCCTGGGTTGAAGGTGCGGATGCGGCTCTGCATATACGGCGCAGGATTATCGCGGGAAGAAGTCCTGCCGGCGGTTTGATACGCTGCCATGGAGTTGATATAAAGGGAATATATTATACAAGATGAAGAAAAAAGTATTTGTATCGGGATGCTACGACATGCTGCACAGCGGACACGTGGCATTTTTCGAGGAAGCGGCAAGATACGGCGACCTGTATGTGGGCATAGGCTCGGACAAAACGATATACGACCTCAAGGCCCGCAAGACCGTCAACCCGGAAAAAGAACGCCTGTACATGGTCAAGGCCCTGAAAAGCGTCAAGGATGCATGGATAAACAGCGGTTCGGGGATTCTCGATTTTGAAAACGAACTGCGGGAACTGAAGCCGGATATATTTTTCGTAAACAGCGACGGCGACTCCCCTGCAAAGGCAAAACTCTGCAAGGAGCTCGGCATAGAATACAAGGTTAGCGAAAGGATACCCCACGGCGATTTGCCCGCACGCTCCACGACCGCCCTCAGGAAAGAGTGCAAGATTCCGTACAGGATAGACCTTGCAGGCGGGTGGCTCGACCAGCCGTACGTAAGCAAATACGCCGCAGGTGCAGTACTGACAATATCCATAGAGCCGGACTACGACTTCAACGACCGCAGCGGCATGTCCACAAGTTCAAGGAAAAAAGCCATAGAATTATGGCAGACCGATATTCCGGACGGAGACAAGGAGAAACTCGCCAAGACGCTTTTCTGTTACGAGAACCCGCCAGGGGTAAAATATGTAAGCGGCTCGCAGGACTCTATCGGCATCGTTATGCCCGGCCTGAACAGGCTCGACTACAACGGGGACTACTGGCCTGAAAAAATAAGCAGCGTCTGCGACGAGAACACCCTCTCCTGGATAGAAAAGCACATATGCCTCGTACAGCTCTACCCGCGGCATGAAGATTATGACGTATTTGAAAATACGGACATAAACCAGGCTAACGCTTCAATGCTGAGCCTTGCTGCAGACAAATGCTGGGACTACATAATAAATGCCGACATAGACGGATTCGGAAAAAGCGTTACGGAGAGTTTTGAGGCCCAGATAAGGATGATCCCCAATATGGTGTCGCCCGACATCATGGAACAGATAGAAAAATACAAAAACACCCCCGGAGTAAAAGGGTGGAAACTCAGTGGGGCGGGCGGCGGAGGCTACCTGATACTGGTTTGCGACGCTCCTCTCGACGGCGCACTGAAAATAAGGATAAGACGCCCCTGACTGTAACGGATAGGAATACACCTAACCTGCATCGCCTAATCTGTTCCGCTCTTTGCACATGACAGGGACGGTATATAATGGGAAAAAACAAGGAACGGCCCGGCTTTAACGGATAAAAGCGGGGCCGTTCCTTATATGGAAAATCGCACTATTGCTTACTGTTCAAAGCTTCGGCTACCGATAAGGCAAGGGCCTTGCAGGCCGAAGGGATATCCGCTCCTGTACCACCCTGCTTCATCTCTACCGGAGTACCCGTTACCCCCCACTTCATGTGTTCGGCAAATGCCGTAAGCCTTTTCACGGCAACTCCGGCCCATGAGAAAGAGCCGAAACAGCCGAAGACACGGTCCTTTACCCCACGGAGGGTTATCTGCGCCAACAGCGATTCAACCTTGGGGAATATATCGCCGCTGTATGTGGGCGCACCTATTATCAGACCGCGGTATTTGAATATGTCGCGCAGGATAAACGACATGTCGCTGTCGGAAACATCGTGGAGAACTACATTCTTTATTCCTGCCTCCGCCAATGCCCCGGCTATGGTGCGTGCCATACCGGCGGTATGCCCGTACATGCTTCCGTAAACGACCACTACGCCGCATTCGCCTTCATACCTGCTCATTCTGGAATAGACTTCCACCACCTCGGGTATATGCTTTTTCCATACAGGTCCGTGCGTTGAACAGATATATTCAATAGGGAACCCTCCTACCTTTGCAATGGCCTTCTCTACCGGCATGCCGTATTTGCCCACAATGTTTGAATAGTACCGGTACATCTCGTCCCAATACTGCGACATGTCAACGTCTTCATCCACGACCTTTCCGCCCAATGCCCCGAACGTACCGAAAGCATCGCCCGAAAAGAGGAGTTTCTTTTCGGGTATATACGTCATCTGCGTCTCCGGCCAGTGCACCATGGGGGTCAGGTGGAACGTCAGCGTATTCTCCCCGACCGACAGCGATTCGCCGTCCTTGACTTCAACCACATTGTCGGATATGGCATAAAAGCCGTCGAGCATTGCCAGCGTCTTTGCGTTCCCTATTATCTTGACATCGGGATACCGGCGTTTCAGTTCTGTTATGGAAGATGAATGGTCGGGCTCCATATGGTTTATGACGAGGTAATCGACAGGCGAATCGCCGAGAACCTCCCTGACCTTTCCGAAGAACTCTTCGCCATAGGCGTGCTCGACGGTATCGACCAGAACATTCTTGCAGTCTTTTATTATATACGAATTATAACTTACGCCCGAAGGCAAGGGCCACAGGTTCTCAAACAGACGGGTTTGACGGTCGTCCACACC
Organism: uncultured Bacteroidales bacterium; assembly: GCA_949297125.1. GTDB lineage: Bacteria > Bacteroidota > Bacteroidia > Bacteroidales > G3-4614 > Caccoplasma_A. The sequence goes on along the minus strand of CASFRS010000019.1, from coordinate 61,125 downwards.
AACGTAAAATACTCCGTTTACTATTTCGTTTACCATATCAATAAAATTCTAATCTATATAACGTTTTACAATATCGCCATACGCCTCGATTCGCCTGTCGCGCAGAAACGGCCACCAACGGCGGACATTTTCGGTCCTTTGCATGTCTACCCCGATTACCGCTGCCGTCTCTTTGTCCTGTTCAGCCCGCCAGAGCAACTCACCTTGCGGCCCCGCCACGAAACTGTTTCCCCAAAAGGTTATGCCTCCGGTCTGTCCCGAAGGGTCGGGTTCGTACCCCACTCTGTTCGCCGCTATTACCGGAAGCCCGTTTGCTACCGCATGGCCGCGCTGGACGGTCATCCACGCATTCAACTGACGTTCTTTTTCCTCGGGCGTATCGCTGCTCTCCCACCCTATGGCCGTAGGGTATATCAGCAGTTCCGCCCCCTTCATGGCCATGATGCGGGCAGCTTCGGGATACCACTGGTCCCAGCAGACCATTACCCCGAGACGCCCGAGCGATGTGCTTACGGGCTCGAACCCGAGGTCTCCGGGCGTGAAATAGAACTTTTCGTAATATGCCGGATCGTCGGGGATGTGCATCTTCCTGTATTTTCCGGCCATGGAACCGTCCTTGTCGAACACCACTGCCGTATTATGGTACAGGCCGGCCGCCCGTTTCTCGAACAGGGACGTAACCAGCACAACCCTGCATTCGGCCGCAAGCGACGAATAAAAACCGGTGGCATCGCCCGGTATCGGCTCGGCCAGGTCGAACATTGCCGTATTCTCCGTCTGACAGAAGTAGAGGGAATCGTGCAGTTCCTGCAATACTATCAGTTCTGCGCCCTTGCCTGCGCACTCCAGTACCCTTTCGCGCAATTTACGGCGGTTTTCAAGTTTGTCCGCTACGCAACTCTGCTGTACCAGCCCTACATTTAATATCTTCCCCATATCGTATGCTTTCAGCCTGCACGGTTTTCCTAAACCGGCAGGAAAGAATATAACCCTTTTCTGTTTCGGGTTTGCAAATATAACACAAAACACCCGGAAAGGGAGGTAAACGGAGTGATTAAATTAAACGGCCGGGGGGGCGGCCGGATTTTCCGCACAACTTTACATACGGCCGCAGCCCGATATGTTACGTGCCTTTGCCGTGTCCGGATTTTATTATTCGGCAATTTAGTCTTACTTTTGCTTTTCCATATCATGAAACTGACAAACGGAAAAAAGAATCTGGTTACGGGCCTTGTAATTGCGGCAGCGGTTATGACGGCCGCCCTCGTATCGGCAGGCATATATGCATACGTGTCCGTAACAACCCCCATGGGGGGCGGGAAACACCTGCTTTACATAAATGAAGGGACTACCCGCGAAAGCCTGTACGCCGAACTTGCCTCGGCATACGGTTCTGAAAATGCAAGAATTACAGACACAATGCTCAAGCTCCGCAAGCGGCGACCCAACAGGTATCCGGGCTGTTACCTGCTTGACGGGGAGACCACCCCGCTGCAACTTTTCCGTCTGCTGACCATGGGCGATGAAAGTACGGTAAACTACACGTTCAACAATATCAGGACCAAACGGGAGTTTGCCGAAGCCACGGCAAAATACCTGAACATGCCGGCCGACACGATAGCCGGCCTGCTGGGCGACACGGCCGTATGCAGGTCGCTGGGATTCGACACGGTAAGCATCATTTCCATGTTCCTCCCCGATACGTATCAGGTTTTCCGCAGTTCGTCGCCGCAAAACTTCATGGAGCGGATGAAGCGCGAATACGATGCATTCTGGAACGACAAGCGGAAAGGGCTTGCCCAAAATGCCGGACTTACGCCGTACGAGGTTTCGATACTGGCTTCCATTGTAGAGGAAGAGACAAAAATCCCGGACGAGATGAACCGTGTTGCAGGATTGTACATAAACCGGCTTAGGAGGGGCATGCTGCTACAGGCCGACCCCACGGTAAAATTCGCCGTCGGGGACTTTTCCCTGCAAAGGATACTGAACCGGCACCTTGAAACCGATTCGCCCTACAATACATACAAATACCCGGGGCTCCCGCCCGGGCCTATCCGGATTCCTTCCAAAACCGCCCTTAATGCGGTTCTGAACTACGAAGAGAACAACTATCTGTACATGTGCGCCAGGGAGGATTTCTCGGGAAGGCACAACTTTGCATCGTCTTTGGGCGAGCACAACAGGAATGCCGCCAGATACAGAAACGCACTGAACCGACTTAACATAAAATAGCCCTCGCATGAAGACAGGAATCATTGTTGCAATGGACAAGGAGTTGAGACAGATGGAAGGTTTGATAAAGAACCGCAAGGATGTCCTGACCGGGGACGGGAGAAAAGTCATGACAGGCACCGTCGGCAACAGCGAAATAATTCTCGCCAAATCGGGAATAGGGAAAGTCTGTTCGGCTGTCGGGTGTATGGAACTGATAGACAACTTTCACCCGGACTGCATAATTAACACGGGGGTTGCCGGCGGGTTGGGGAAAGGTGTAAAGCCTCTCGATGTGGTCATAGGGACCGACACCGCTTACCACGACGCATGGTGCGGCGAAGGGTGTGCCCGTGGCCAGATAAGCGGTTTCCCTGCCGCCTTCCCGTGCGACGTGGAACTCACGGAGAGGCTCGTAAAAATATGCGGGGGGATGCCCCAATACAGGATATTAAGGGGAAAACTGTGCAGCGGAGACAGTTTCATTGCCGAAAAAGCCGAATACGACAGGATTAAAACGGAGTTTCCCGAAGCGGTTGCCGTCGATATGGAGTCGACGGCCATAGCGCATGTATGCTATATGAAAAAGACCCCGTTCGCCTGCATGAAGATAATAAGCGATATGGCAATAGGTGAAAGCCATGAAAATATTGCGCTCTATAACGACTTCTGGGAGATAGCCCCTGAAATATCGTTCAACATAATAAAATCGATAATAGAGAGACTTTAGGAGTTTATGGAAAAGATACCGAGTTTTACAATAGACCACAACAGGCTTCTGCGCGGCATATACGTATCGAGGAAAGACCGTATAGGGAACGAAACGGTTACCACATTCGACATAAGGATGAAAGAACCGAACCGTCAGGACCCGATGCAACTGGATGCCCTGCATACCATTGAACACCTTGCCGCCACATACCTGCGCAACGATACCGAATGGAAAGAGAAGGTCATTTACTGGGGCCCGATGGGTTGCTGTACCGGCAACTACCTGATTCTGTCCGGCGATTATGAAAGCCGCGACATTGTGGAACTGATGAAAAAGACATTCGAGTTCGTACGCGATTATACCGGCAAAGTGCCCGGTACCGAGCCGAAGGATTGCGGGAACTTCTCTTGCCACAGCCTTGAGGGGGCGAAACGCGAAGCCGGAACTTATCTGGACGAGGTCCTGTACGTAATTGACGGCAAGAACCTCAATTATCCGGATTGACCCCGCTTTCCCGCGCCATATTATAAGGGTCCGACCTGCCCCTGCACTTCCGCAATTTTACCTGCACTGCAAAGGTGAGACGGGTTCATTCCTTCTTGTATTCTCCAATGCCTTGACTGCCGGCATCCGGTAACAGGGGGTGCGCTGTCTCACTTCAGTACCCCTTCAGGATACTGCATGGTTATGCAATGCAGCGAACCGTGCTGTTTTATAAGAGGGGTGCAGTCTATTCCCACTGTTTCATACCCGGGAAAGGCTTCCTGCAAGGCTGCCGCCGCAATACGGTCGTTTTCGGGCTGCCGGTAGGTCGGGTACAGGACGGCACCGTTTATTACCAGGAAATTTGCGTACGTGGCCGGCAGCCTTTCCCCGTCTGCATACACGGCATCGGCCATTGGAAGGGGTATTGTGCGGTACGGTTCCCCGTGCACGTTCCGGGCGTTTTTTATTTCCTGCTCCATTCGGGAAAGTTCGGGATAATGAGCATCGGCAGTATCGGGGCATTTTACGTAGAGTATCGTATTGTCGGGAGCAAAACGGGCAAGGGTATCGATATGCCCGTCGGTATCGTCGCCTGCCAGCATCCCGTGATTCAGCCAGATAATGTTTGAAATGCCGAAACTCCTTTTCAGCCTCGCTTCTATTTCGCCTTGGGTGAGCGACGGGTTACGCTCGGGCGACAACAGGCATTCGGCAGTGGTCATAAGCGTACCGTTGCCGTCGCACTCAATCGAACCGCCTTCAAGTATGAAATCGTTGTTGTCCTCATACCCTGCATCGAAAACCGACCCTGAAAAACAACGCCGGGTTACGGCATTGTCGAGCGAATGGCGGAACTTGTTCCCCCACCCGTTGAAACCGAAATCGAGTATCACCCACCCGCCTGTATCGGCATCGCGTACGGTTATGCCGCCGTGGTCGCGCGCCCAGGTATCGTCGGTGTCGGCTTTTACATAACGGACACGCCCCTTATCGGCTTTCCCTTCGAGCAATGCCTCCACCTCCCCCGGGCAAGGAGTTACGACAAGCAGCTTTTCGCGCCGCGATATTTCGGCCGCAATACGAACGTAACACTCCGTAACTTCTCCGAGCATATAGTTCCAGTCTGTTCCTTCGTGCGGCCATGTAAGCTGTATGCCGCTTTGTCCGGCCCATTCGGGCGGCAAAACATATCTTTTCATCTGTATCCGTAAGTCTTTTTGTCCTACCTTTGCTTCCGTATCGCCGGCTTCTTCGCGCATTACCGGTGAGATGCCGTTGTGTTTGTTCCGGAATCTTCCGGAGAGTGTTCCGTTCCGCCGCCGCCATGCATTCATATAAAAACCGGGACAGGTCTCCGGATACGGGAATCGCCCCCGCTTCTGGAAGCACACAAAACCTTTTGCAGTAATCCTTCGCTAAAATAGCGAAACGAGGGAATATGGGCAAGTTCCGGAGGATTTATGTTCACCTCCCCTTGCCCCGGCAACGGAAAAAAGCGTGCAAAGGAAAATCCCATACTCGCTTTTTTCGTATTGTTCCTGCAGTCCCGGCCGCTGCCTATTTATGCAGGGAAAAACTTATTCGCAGACCGCCGCCGGGATTGTCGGACGCGCTTATCGTGCCGCCGTGTTTCAGTACGGCATGCCGCACTATGGCAAGCCCCAGGCCCGAGCCTCCGTCTTCGCGCGAACGCCCGCTGTTCTCGCCGCGATAGAAACGCTCGAATATCCTGTCCAAATCCTTTCCCTTGACCCCGGGGCCGCTGTCGCATACCTCGAAGTAGTAGAACTTGTCATCACTCCGCACAAGGTTGTATTGCAGGGTTATCCATTTGCCTGCATACTTTACGGCGTTCTCCGTCAGGTTGCGGAATATGGAATACAGCAGCGTATAATTCCCTGGCACCTTTACCCCTTCGGGTATGTTCACGGCTACTTTTATGGAGTTGACGGTTATCTGCCGGTCGAACTCTTCCAACACTTTTGCCACAATGCCGTTTATGTCTATGTCCTCCTTGTTGAAGGCTTCGTCGTACTCCTCTATTTTGGTAAGCAGGGATATGTCGCGCAGAAGTTCGGACAGCCGCACGGCGGAAGCGTGTGTACGCTCTATGAAAAGTTTCCGTTTTTCTTCGGGCATGTCAGCATCGAGAAGCGTTTCGGTATATCCGCGGATTGCGCTTACGGGGGTTCGCAACTCGTGCGATATGGCGCTTGTCATCTCGCTTTTCAACGCCGCCTTTGCCGTCTGCTGAGCAATTATCCTTGCTTTCAGGCGCTCCATATCGTACCCGAACCGCCGCGCTACGAGCCATAGCAATATCAACGATATTACGAACAGCACAAGTACATAGGCAAGGAACGTCTTGTCGGGCTGAAGCATCTCTTTTGCTTCATATCCGTATGGAAGGGCTACCCGTATATACCCGTCGGGGGTTGCACGCGCATAGTAAAGGAGGGACTTGCCGAGCGTTTCGGAGTGGCGGATGCTCCACCCTTTCCCGGTTTCGGCCGCCTGCGCTATTTCGGGACGGTCGAAATGGTTGGGAAGCACCCCTTTCGTCGTATCGGCATCGTTGTCGTACAACACGCGCCCGCCCTTGTCTATTACGGTTATTCGCAACAGAGGAGGAAACAGCTCCCTGTTGCCGTGCCTCTCTATCAGTTGCGAATACACATTGAGGTTCTCCATCAGTTTTTCCTTCTTGTACTCGCGCTCACGTATCTGCTGGTATGCTATTACCATTATCGTATATACGGTGATTACGGCAAAGAAATAGAAAAACAGCCTGTGTCGATAATTTATTTTCATATTACGTTCTTTTTATACCCTTTCCGGTCCTTTCCGGATTAGGGGCAGCATACGATGTCTGCCCCCCGTTCAATCCTTTTCCCTTATGCAATACCCGTATCCGCTGCGGTTGACTATCGCCTCGCCTGCCGTCCCGAGCTTCTTTCTTAAACGGGTTATGTGGACGTCCACCGTCCTCGCTTCTACGAAACACCCGTCGCCCCACACCTTATCCATCAGTTCCTCGCGCGTGAATACCCGCCCGGGGTCCTGGGCCATTGCCAGCAACAGCTGATATTCAGTCTTGGTCAGGTTTACTGGCGCGTCCGAGACGGTAACCGATTTGGTATTCCTGTCTATCGTTATGCCGGCAACCTTTATTGTCCCGCTTTTGTGCGGAGAACGCGATATTACGGCCTTTACCCGCGCTATCACTTCTTTTATGGAGAAGGGCTTGGCTATATAGTCGTCGGCCCCGACGGAGAATCCGTGCAGCAGGTCCGACTCCGTATCAAGTGCGGTCAGGAATATTACCGGGGTATCGTTGCCGCCCTCGCGCAACTTCTCGGCTGTCTGGAATCCGTTCATACCGCCCATCATGACATCGAGCAGCACCAGCGAATAGGCCGCCGGATTATGCGATATTATATCGAGCGCCTCTTCGCCCGACCTGGCCGTATCTATTTCATACCCGTTCTTGCTGAGGTTGTACGCAAGTATATCCAACAAATCTACTTCGTCGTCCACTATCAGTATCTTCGGCTTCATTGCGGAAAGCTTTTGCTCTGTTCTTATACAAAGTTATAATTTTTTTTGATGCCGCAATTCCTTGGCATCGACATAGAAGACAATCTCTTCGGCTATATTGCCGGTACGGTCGCCGATACGTTCTATCCTGCGGATAAGGGCGTAAAGGCGTATCATCTCCTCTGCAGTCTCGGGATGCTTCTGTATGTGCGCGCCTAAAATCTGCGGGGCCCTGCAGTTTATCTCGTCCATAAGATCGTCCATCATAAGGACCCTGCGGCAGAGCGAAGTGTCTTCCTCAATAAGGGCCTCGCGCGCAAGAGTGAGCATGTCGCGCGCATTTTCCATCATCTTGTCGAGCGACAGTTCCTGCGCCAGAGCGGCATCAATCGCTCCGCTTTGCTGCTCTATTACAAACGTGGCTATGCCTTTTGCGAAGTCGCCGATACGTTCAAGGTTGTTCGTTATCTTGATCAACGATATGACAAAACGCAGGTCGATGGCAACGGGGGAAAACATCGCTATGAAATCTTCGCAATGATGATCCACCACAAGCTCCTGTGCATTTACCATCCGCTCGCGCGAGATAACCTCGCGGGCAACTTCCTTATCGCCGTTTCTGAGGGCTGCGAACGATTTGTCTATCTGTTCCTGAACCAGATTCCACATCTCGACGTGGTAATTCTTCAGTTTCTTTACTTCACTGTCAGTATGTTTCATTTCTTTTCTGTTTTTATGCTTCAACGCTAATTTATCCGAAACGCCCCGTTATGTAGTTCTGCGTAGACTCTTTCTGCGGTTTGGTGAACATCTTGCGGGTATCATCGTATTCAATCAGTTCGCCCAGATAGAAAAAGGCCGTTTTGTCGGAAACCCTCGCCGCCTGCTGCATGTTGTGCGTAACTATTACTATCGTATAGTCGTTTTTCAGGGAATATATCAGATCCTCTATCTTGAGGGTAGACAACGGGTCGAGAGCCGATGCCGGTTCGTCCATAAGTATTATCCGGGGCTTTACTGCAAGGGCCCGCGCTATGCACAGCCTCTGCTGCTGTCCACCGGAAAGTTCAAATGCCGATTTCTTCAGCTTGTCCTTTACTTCGTCCCACAAGGCTGCGCCGCGCAGGGAGTTCTCGACGGTCTCCTCAATATAGACCTTGTCCTTTACTCCGGCTACGCGAAGCCCGTAGGCGACATTCTCGAATATGGATTTGGGAAAAGGGTTGGGTTTCTGGAACACCATACCCACTTTTGCCCGCAACAGATCGACGTTTATCCCCTTGCGGTATATGTTTTCACCTTCAACTGTTATCTCTCCCGTAAGACGTGTCCCGTCTATAAGGTCGTTCATACGGTTTATAAGGCGCAGGAATGTGGATTTGCCGCATCCCGAAGGGCCTATGAATGCCGTTACCGTATTTTTTTCTATTTCAATCGAAACGCCTTTCAAGGCATGGAAATCGCCATAGTAGAAATTGACATCTTTTGCTGTTATTATACTCATAGCTTATTTTAATTTTTTGCCGAAATATCCTCTGAGCAGTGTTGCCGATACATTTATCACCAATACTATTATTATAAGTACCAAAGCCGTACCGTACGCCATGGGGCGGGAAGCCTCGAGGTCGGTCCCGCTTGTTGCAAGTACGTACAGGTGGTACGGCAGGGCCATAACCTGGTCGAATATCGAAGTCGGAAGCGAAGGGAGGAAATACGCCGCCACGGTAAAAAGTATAGGCGCAGTCTCTCCCGATACGCGTCCTACGGCGAGTATAAGGCCCGTAACTATGTTCGGCATGGCCATGGGGAGTATTACTTTGCGTATGGTCTGCAGTTTGGTCGCGCCCAATGCCCGGCTGCCGTTACGGTACATGTCGGGGATAGCCTTCAACGCCTCCTCGGTTGTCCTTATCACGATAGGAAGGGCCAGCAGCCCGAGCGTAAGCGAGCCGGCAAGGATACTGTCGCCGAATCCGAGAGTATTGACGAAAAGGGTCATTCCGAAAAGCCCGAATATTATTGAAGGTATTCCGGAAAGGTTGTTGGTCATGACCCGGATGAACTTGACGACATAGTTGTTGGGGGCGTATTCAGTGGTGTAAATGCCCGACATGACGCCTATCGGGAAGGCGAATATTATCGACCCCGCCGTAAGGCAGAGCGTACCTACTATTGCCGGCAGTATTCCCCCGGAGGTCATCCCGTCGCTGGGCATCTCGGTAAAGAAATCCCACGATATAACCCCGGCTCCCTTTATTATGAGGAAACCGAGAATCCAGGCAAGAATACCTACCACGGCAGCGGCCATAAGCCTGAAACTCCAGAATGCTACTGCTTCGGTTTTCTGTTTTCGTGTCATGTTACATCTGCTGTTTGGGGCGACGTGCCGATATGAACTCTACGGTAATGCTTATCGCCAGTGTTATTATGAAAAGGATTACTCCCAGCATGAACAATGCTTCGTAGTGCGCTCCGCCGGAAGGGGCTTCGCCGAGTTCCGCCGCTATCGTCGCAGGAATTGTCCTGACAGGTTCGAGCAGCGTGGTAGGTATTACGGCCGAATTGCCGGTTACCATCAGCACGGCCATGGTCTCCCCTATCGCACGCCCTATTCCGAGCACCACGGCCGCCATTATTCCGCTTACCGAATACGGGAGTATTACACGGAATATGGTTTGCAGGTGCGAAGCTCCGAGGGCGAGCGACGCCTCTTTTGTGGTGAGCGGGACACTGCGTATTGCATCTTCGGCAACGGTTATTATGGTTGGCAGAGCCATTATGGCCAGGACTATCGCACCGGCAAGCCCCGACTCGCCGACAGGCAAATCGAAGACGGAGTGTATCATCGGGACAATCACTACCAGCCCGAAGAAACCGTAAACGACCGAGGGGATGCCTGCAAGCAGTTCTATTACGGGCTTAAGGATGTTACGGACCTTGTTCGATGCCAGTTCCGCCATATATATCGCTACGGCCAGCCCCAACGGCAGTGCAAAAAGTATTGCGGCAACCGATACCAGCAAAGTTCCGAGCAGCAGCGGGACTATTCCGAACAGCGGGGCAGGCTGCGATGTGGGAAACCACTGGTCGCCCGCAAAAAAGTCGTGCGGGGTTATGTTTCCGGCGTCTATTATCCGTCCGGCGAAATCGTCCGGGATATAGGTATCGGGCAGGAATGCTATTATAGACTTGTTCTCGCTTATTATGCGCGACAGGCATTGAGGTAACAGAGAATAGTCTGCACCAAGCTCCTCTTCGCTCACATACGACGTTACGTCGCCCAGCCGGAAAACTACAATATCTTCATCGTCGCCACCTACCTGGGCCCAGTTTACAATTTCGCCGTCAAATATCTCCTTTATCTCTTCGGGAGTAAGTGTAGTTACGGGATTATCCCTGTTGACGGCCAGTTTGTATCCGTCTTCCACCACCGGGGTGTTGAACAGCCCCGCCCCTTGCGAAAAGAGAAAGACTATTATCAGAAGTATGGTAAGCGAAGTTATCGCCCCGCTTGCCATAAGAATCTTCTCGACTATCGTTTCAAAAAAACGTTTCATATCAAAGCACGTCGATATACCCTATCCCTTTTACTATCTTCTGCCCTTCGGCCGACATTATGTAGTTTATGAACCTGCTTACCGAAGCCTCCTTGTCCTTTGTATAATAAAGGAGCAACGGACGCACTACGGGATACTTTTTGCTTTTGGCGTTCTGATATGTCGGCGACACGTAGTTTTTCCCGCCGTCATAACTTACGTTTACCGTCTTTACCTTGCTGTTTACATATGCGTGCCCCACGTATCCTATCGCACCCGGAGTCTGGCTTACAGACTGTATTATCGCCCCGGTTGCCGGCATGGAAAGCGCGGCTGCCATATAGTTCTTGTTTTTAAGGACCGACTCTTTGAAGAACTCGTACGTACCCGAACTCGTTTCGCGGCAATACACTACAATCTTCATATCGGCCCCGCCCACCTGTTTCCAGTTGGTTATCTTTCCGGTAAATATACCTTCAAGCTGCTCGCGGGTAAGGTTGGAGACTCTGTTCGACGGGTTTACAATTACAGCAAGGGCGTCATAGGCTATGACCTTCTCAACGGGAGTCTTTTTCAATCCCTGCAACTTCAGTTTTTCATCGAACTTGATTTTACGGCTTGACATCGCTATGTCGGTGCTCCCTTCGGAAAGGGCTGCTATCCCTACTCCCGAACCTCCGCCGGTTACGCTCACCGAACCGTATCCTTTTTTCATATAGCTTTCGGCCTCTTTCTGAATAAGGGGCAACAACGTGTCCGAACCTTTCAGCTTTTGCGATACCGCACTCAGCGATATTGCCAGCGACAACAATATAAATACACTCTTTTTCATACTCTTTCTCTATTTATGAGGTTACTGTCATTCCGTTAAAAATTTACCTGTACACGTGCCGTGAACACATTCTCGGGACGCCGTGTTTCATATCCGGCCAGATTGGGACAGTTTTCGCTGTTCACGAAATCGTAGTACGCCATAAGGCGCAGATGCTTGTTCCAGCGGAATATGTATCCTACTCCGTACGTTATATATCTTACGTCGGCTGCGCCGGTATTCTGCAATGCCCCTATCTCCCGCGCGGATATGCGGCGGTTGGGATCATAGAAATCGAACTTCCCGACTATGGTATGGCGCGTTTTGGCTATATCGTGCACCAGGATTACATACATCCCGTGAAAGTCGCGCAGGTAGAGCGGCAACCCTTCAACTGCCACTGACGAACCCGACGGAGAAGCATTGGTCTCGAAGTTTCCGGGTTGCTTCCCGAAAATATATTCGGCCCTGATGTTTGTCTGGCCGCCTACCCACTCCTGCCGGTACTTTGCGGAGAAGCCGAAATAGCGGCGTATGGCACGCGAACCGACCTTCACGTCGCTGCGGCGGGCGAACCCTTCACCGGGAACGTATGTGTAGTTGTTGTCTGTCGGATTGGGGACAGACCCTTCGTAATATGAGAATGCACCGCCCAACTCCATGCCTTTTACATTGCCGAGCCATGACAACCGGCCTATAAAATCCTTATATCTGTCGGTTTCGCGCCCCACGCCGTTTCCGTTAAATACTCCCGCACTGAGGGACAATCCTTGCAGTTTCTTCAATCCGTTAAGGTGTATTGCCGCACCCACGTCCCTTTCCCCGGGGAAAAGCGACAGGAAAAGGCGGCTTCTTTCGGGCGATTCGCGCCGTACTGCGGAATGGCTTATTTCATAGCCGAACGGGCGGTCGAATATTCCGCCTTGTCCGGATACGAGATTGTTTTTCATGGTAAGGCGCATATATGCGTCTTTGACCGACACCCCGCGCTCCGTTATATCGGGTTGAAAAACCGCCTGGGCTATACCTTTTGTATATGTCAGCTTTATACGTCCTTCCCGTATTGTAAAGCGGTTGCCTGCGCCGTTGAATGCTCCGCCCGCGGCAAATCCTTTGGTATCGGGGCTTTCGGCCAGCTGCCATTGCAGGAGGATGTAACCCGATATGGAAAAATCGCCAAGCTTTTTCAATTTCCTTTCAATCCGCTCTATCCTTTTTTCGGTGGAAACGGCAACAGAATCTTTTTCTCCGGCATACGCCTTGTGGCGATTTGCGGCAATAACCATTACCAATATCAGAAATGCCGATTTCTTAACCATATACCTTTTGTTTTGCATCGGCAAAAGTAGATTCGTCCTGTTACGAAACTCAAACAAATTTGTTACGATATTGTTACGATTTATTTCCGCCTGAATGGACTCGAGGTCAAAACCAAGGCATATCCTGCTGAATACAGGAAGGTTGCAGTTGCCGGCACGGACAAAGCCGCATGAACATCTGTACTTTTCACTTCTGGCCGGGAGCAGCCGTATTGTTACGGATATGTTACATTATTGCATGACGGGGCACATAACGCCCGTATATAGAAAAGCGAACCTTACAAGGCTTTTTGTTCCTTGTAAGGCTCGCTTTTACGTCAGCTGTACCGCGGCGGGATATCCGCCTATAGTGCAGGCCCGGACTATATCACCCCTTTCGTGGTAGGGATATTGTCGCTCAGCGGGTCGCGTTTTACAGCCATTCTTATTGCCCGCGCAAAGGCCTTGAATATTCCTTCAATCTTATGGTGCTCGTTTACGCCTTCCGCCTTTACGTTCAGGTTCATGGCAGCGGCATCGGAAAGCGACTTGAAAAAGTGCATGAACATTTCGGTAGGCATATCCCCTATTTTTTCGCGTTTGAAATCGGCGTCCCATACAAGCCATGCCCGTCCGCCGAAATCGAGCGCCACGCTGCACAGCGAATCGTCCATGGGCAGGGTGAAACCGTACCTCTCTATTCCGCGCTTGTCGCTGAGAGCCTTGCGCAGCGCTTCCCCTATGGTTATGCCGGTATCTTCTATCGTATGGTGCTCGTCTACCTGCAAGTCGCCTTTGGCCCGTACCGTTACATCCATGCCGGAATGGCGTCCGAGCTGGTCGAGCATATGGTCGAAAAAGGGAAGCCCTGTAGCAATGTCGCATACGCCCTTGCCGTCGAGATTCAGCCGGACATATATATCCGTTTCGGCCGTTTTGCGATGCACCTCGGCCGTCCGTTCCCCTGCCAGAAGATACCCTGCTATATCGCCCCACGTTGCTGCTACCATTGCGCAACTCTCCTCCAGCCCGGCCTTCTCAACTTCTTTTTCGCCCGTTCCGTCGGGAGAAAGGAGTATGGCCTTGCAACCGAGGTTACGGGCAAGCATTACATCGGTAAGCCGGTCGCCGATAACATACGATGACGCCATATCGTAATCGCCGTCCATATAACCGGCAAGCATGGCTGTCCCCGGTTTGCGGGTGGGTTTGTTCTCTTCGGGCATCGACGGGTCGATGTGTATGGCATCGAATTCTATCCCTTCGTTGCGGAATGCCTGCAGCATCTTGTTCTGCGGCGGAAGGAACGTCTCGGTCGGAAACGATGCTGTTCCAAGTCCGTCCTGATTCGACACTATCACGAATTCAAAACCGGTCTTTTCTCTTATTATACCCAGATTGCGGAATACGCCCGGGACGAACTCGAGCTTTTCCAGCGAATCGAGCTGCTTGTCCACCGGCGGTTCCACCACCAGCGTCCCGTCTCTGTCTATAAACAATACCTTTTTCATGGTTCTATTTCTTATCGTATGCGGCAAGCGCGGCAGCTACCCGCCTTATCTCGTCGCGCGTTCCCACGGTTATTCTCAAACACTCGTCGCAGAGCGTTATCCCGTGCCGGTTACGGACTATTATACCGGTGTCCACCAGGTAGTCGTATATCTCCTTCGCCCCGGTTGTCGAGACAAGGAGGAAGTTGGCATCGCTCGGGTATATCTTCTTTATGCAGGAGCATTTGCGCAACAGTTTTTCAAGGACGCTGCGGTTACGTATTATCCCCTCCACCCTGCGTTTCACCAACGGGGCCTTGTCCAGGAGCTTTACCGCATACCGCTGCGTAAGGACATTTATGTTGTACGGATATTTTACCTTGTTGAAAATATCTATTATGGCCTTGTCGGCAAATGCCATGCCGAGGCGTACCCCCGCACTTCCCCATGCCTTGGAAAACGTCTGCAGTATTACCAGATTGGGCCAGTTGTGCAGCTCGCCCAACAACGACAGGGTTGCCGAGAAGTCGATATAAGCCTCGTCCAGTACGACGATTCCTCCAAACCGGCTGATCACTTCCTTTACCCTGCCGACAGAAAGAGAATTCCCGGTAGGGTTGTTGGGCGAACAGAGCCAGATTATCTTGGTTGCGTCATCGACGGCTGCAAACAAGGCGTCGATATCTATGTCGAACTTGTCGTCGAGGCGGACTGTCCTGTACTCCACCTCGTTGATGTCGGCGCACACGCCGTACATGCCGTAAGTAGGATCTATCGCCACGACGTTGTCGCGACGGGGTTCGCAGAAAATCCTGTAAAGCAGGTCTATCGCCTCGTCGCTGCCTACACCGAGAAATATATTCCCGGCCGGTACGCCCTTCAACGCCGAGAGCTTCTGTTTCAACTCGGTCTGCAACGGGTCGGGGTAACGGT
The DNA here is from genome assembly GCA_949297125.1 of uncultured Bacteroidales bacterium. GTDB lineage: Bacteria > Bacteroidota > Bacteroidia > Bacteroidales > G3-4614 > Caccoplasma_A. The sequence continues at coordinate 46,108 of CASFRS010000019.1, read as the reverse complement.
TATACAACGTATCGTACGGATTCTCGTTGGCATCCACAAAGACAGAGGCATCGCCCTTGAATTCGCTTCTTGCCGACGAATACGGCGTCAGCCTGTATATGTTGTCTCTTACGAGTTCTTCCAGTCGTTTCATTGCCCTATTTGTTTTTCAACCGTATGGAAACAGCGTTCTTGTGCGCATCCAGGAACTCGTTGGCTGCCATTATTTCAATGGTCTCCCCAATCCGGCCGAGCCCGCTGCGCGATATTTCCTGAAAAGTTATTTTGCGTATAAAACTGTCGAGATTCACCCCGTTATACCCTTTGGCGTAACCGCTGGTGGGAAGCGTGTGGTTCGTTCCGGAGGCATAGTCGCCCGCACTTTCGGGTGAATACGGCCCTAAAAATACCGACCCCGCATTTATTATGCGTTCGCCGACAGCGGCGTAATCCCTGCACGATATTATAAGGTGCTCGGGGGCATATTCGTTCGTAAAGTCGATTGCATCGTCAATATTGTCGAATACAACCACCCTGCTGTTGCGCAAGGCCTTCTCCACTATTTCACGCCGCGGCAACTGCTTTAACTGTTCCTCTATCGCAGCCTTCACCTTTTCGGCAAGCGCGGCATCGGTTGTAACAAGGACCGACTGGCTGTCCGCCCCGTGTTCTGATTGCGACAGGAAATCGGATGCCACGAACTCCGGATCGGCCGAACTGTCGGCCAATACCTCAACCTCGGACGGGCCTGCAGGCATGTCTATCGCCACACCCGATATGGAAACCTGCTGTTTAGCCTCCATTACATACTGGTTGCCCGGCCCGAATATTTTGTATACACGGGGTACGCTCTCCGTTCCGTACGCCATTGCCCCTATCGCCTGAACACCGCCGAGTTTGTAAAAATCGGTTACACCTGCAATTCGGGCGGCATACAGGGTAGCCGGGTTTACCTGCCCTTCAGCATTGCACGGCGAACAGATTACTATTTTTGAGCACCCCGCTATCCTTGCCGGTATGGCCAGCATCAGCACAGTAGAAAAGAGGGGGGCCGTACCTCCGGGCACATACAGCCCTACTTTCTCTATCGGAACGCTCTTTTGCCAGCATACCACGCCGGGGGCTGTCTCGACCTTCTTGACGGGAGCCTTCTGCGAGGCGTGGAACTTCGCTATATTCTCGCCGGCCGCTTTTATGGCCTCCTTAAGAGAGGCGTCCAAACTCTTTTCCGCTTCGGCGAACTCTTCTTCCGTAACAGCCAGCGATGCCAGACGCACCCCCTGGAACTTCTCTACGTAATCGTATACGGCGGCATCGCCGCGGGAGGCTATGTCGGACAAAATGTCAGACACCTTCCCCCGAATCTTTGCCGTATCTATTCCCGAACGCTCCGTCAATGCACTCCACCTGTCCCTTGACGGATTTATTACAGTTTCCATTTTAAAGTACCATTTTTTCGATATTCAATACCAGAATCCCTTCTGCACCGGCCGAACGCAACCGGTTTATTATCTCCCAAAAGCGTTTCTCTGGCAACACGGCATGTACCGAACTCCACCCTTCCTGCGCCAGGGGCATTACTGTCGGGCTCTTTATGCCTGGCAGTATTTCAAGCACCGTGTCGAGCGACGCGTTGGGGACGTTCATCAGTATGTACTTCTTGCCGTCGGCAGCCAGCACGGCATCTACGCGGAAAAGGAGTTCTTCGAGAATTTCCTTTTTCTCTTCCGTCAAATTCCTGTTGGCTATCATTACCGCCTGCGACTCCACGACCACCTCTACCTCCTTCAACTGGTTGCTTACAAGCGTACTGCCCGAACTTACAATGTCGAATATGGCATCGGAAAGGCCTATGCCGGGTGCTATCTCCACGGAACCTGTTATTACGTGTATATCCGATTTTATGCCGTTCTTACCGAGAAAATCGCTCAATATCTTAGGATACGATGTCGCTATCTTTTTCCCTTCAAACCATTTGAGGCTTTCATATTCGGCATCTTTGGGTATAGCCAGCGAAAGGCGGCATTTGCTGAACTCCAGACGTTTTACTATTTCAGCGTCCTTGTCCTTCTCCATATATTCGTTTAACCCCACAATGCCCACATCGGCAATACCGGACGCTACGGACTCGGGAATGTCGTCATCCCGCAAAAACAGGACCTCCACCGGAAAGTTCCTTGCCGGTATCAACAACGTACGCTTCGCCGACGAGAGCTTTATCCCGAGTTCACCGAGCAGATTCATGGTTTCTTCATACAGACGTCCTTTTGACTGAATAGCAATTCTTAGCATAATATTCTTATTTTTCCGTTTATAAATTTTCTGCAGGTTTATAAAAAAGAGGCTCGCCTGTTCTGTCAAGGTAAGCCTCTTCATATATTGTTATCGTATGTACGCCACAACGCTTACCTCATGATTCGTGAGCTAAGATGATGATGTCCGTTGTTATGTACTTTCGATGTCATGTCCAAAACTCTTCTCTTTATCCCGTTCACCGCACACTTTCTGCGGCTTTCCGCGTGCAAAGGTATAAAATAAATTCGTATAATGCAACAATGGCCGTATTAAAACTCCTTTCCGATGCCGGGACAGAAGTCTCTGCGGACAAAGCAGGGAAATCCGGAAGCATATCGGGAAGTTGCAGAAAACAAGTATGCCTTAAAAACGGATATTGGCGCAGTACGGAGGCCTTTCACTCGGTCTTGTTCTCCTTTACCTCTTCAAATTCGACATACTCCCCTTCGTGAGGTCCGAAAACCTTACCCCGCCTTTCGTATGCCGTAGCGGGCCTTACCGTTTCACTGGCGGACGCGTCATTTCCGCTCTTCCTGTTCCGGCTTTTTTTACCGAATACCGAACTGCCCATGCCGAACATGCCGCGTATTATGGAACTTGCCATAGACAATACCCCTATTACTACAAAGAGTATGAATATAAGCAACAGATATATGATAGCCATAGTTTACCGACGATAGTATTACTGTACCTGTTCTGTAATTATGCAAAATGCGTGCCTATTTCTTCAGATGGAGAGAATTTTGCAACAGGGAGAGAAGGATGTACAATACAATTACAGGGGCGAAGCCTCCCAGCCCGAATATCGATACGGAAACTACGGCCGCCAGAATTATAAGGTAACGCAGGAAATTGTCCTTTAACGAATAATTGGAGAATTTCAGCGAGAACATGGGTATTTCCGACACCATAAGGTAAGAGAACAGGATTACCAGAACCATCCATATATATGGATAGTCAAGCCCGTACGATATGCCGAAAAAGTATACGCCTACCCAAAACAGCGCATTTGCAGGAACCGGCAACCCTATGAATGATGTGGTCTGCCTGTCGTCTATGTTGAACTTGGCCAGCCGCAATGCGGAAAAGACCGGAATCAGCAGGGCAAGGTACGGGACATACCGCCCGGCGGGAAGCGTATTGTATGTAAGGACAAGGTCGCTGGCAAAGATATACGATATCAATCCGGGGGCCAGCCCGAAACTGACAAGGTCGGACAACGAGTCGAGTTCTTTTCCCATGGGAGAGTAGGCCTTCAGCATGCGGGCAGCGAAACCGTCCAGAAAATCGAACACCGCCGCAGCGCATATGAACAGTGCCGCTATGAAAACCTTGTGCTCCCCGCCCATTATCCCTTCAAAAGCGGTAATACATGCCAGACACCCGCACAACAGATTCAGGCAGGTTATGAAATTCGGAATATGTTTTTTCATATGCTTCTGCTTTTAATGGTCTGATGAATTCATTCAACGGGCAAATCGGCCACATGCGTCATGCCGCCCGTCGTCCTGTCGCCGAGTTTCACGTAGACCCTGGTCCCTATCGGCAGGAAGAGGTCCACCCTCGAACCGAACTTTATAAAGCCCATATGCTCGTTTATGCTGCAACTGTCGCCGGGCTCGGCATAGGTTACAATCCTGCGCGCCATGGCCCCTGCAATCTGCCGCATCAGCACGTTTTCTCCTCCTGGCGTCTTTATTACCACGGTGGAGCGTTCGTTCTCGGTACTCGATTTCGGGAGGAACGCCGACTGGAAACGGCCGTCCTGATGGCTCACATGCACGACTTCCCCTTCTACCGGAAACCAGTTCGCATGTACATTGAACAGGTTCATGAAAATGGAAAGCTGCAATCTCTTTTCGTGAAAGAACTCGTTTTCCATAACTTCCTCCAATGCAACCACCTTGCCGTCGGCGGGGGCTATTACGCTTACGTTCTTGTCGAAGTTACCCCGGTATACCCTGCGGGGCGAACGGAAAAAGTTGGCTATTACAAGATAAAATATTACCGATGCGGCCAATATCAGCGAAAAGACCCACCGGGGCTCTATAAAGTAATACGAAAGTATATTCACAACCGCCAATACGGCAAAAACCACAAGCAGTATTTCGCGTCCTTCCTGATGAATCTTCATCTTCATTTTAAGGAATCTCTTATTATTTTGCAAATTAAGGATAAAAAGACTATACGGGCAGGAGCGGAAGCAACTTGAAAAACAGAAGTTTCCGGTTCAGCCATACCGGACACAGCCTCCCCCCGCCGTTCAAACAGCAAAGATAATATTATTTTACATATGCGGCAACTGCAAATTGATTTTTACCCGCGCCGCAAAGCAAATATTTATTTTGCTGAACACGCGTCTTTTCGCCGCATGTTTGTACATTTGCACCGGGAAACAGACTGTTTGTCCCTGCCGTAACGTAAACAGATGCAGAATCCATTATGCGAATAAAACACAAGCCTTCCGCAAACAAGAGACAAAAGACCCGGGTATCGGTTGCACAAACCGAAGACACTCTGCGGAAATACCTGGTAGCGCAATATCCCGATTGCAGCAGGACAACCGTAAAGTCATGGCTGTCGCACAGGCAGGTAACCGTCAACGGCATTCCGGTAACGGCATACGACACCCCCGTAAACCGGGGCGACGAAATACTGATAAACCTCGAAAAGGGGTTCGGGCGGCTGACGCACCCGCGGTTGAAGATTGTGTTTGAAGACGAATACCTGCTGGTAGTGGACAAAGGGTACGGACTCCTTTCGGTAGCGACCGACAAGATAAGGGACAAGACGGCATTCAGGATACTGAGCGATTACCTGAAGGAAAACGACCCCGCCGCGAAACTCTTCGTCGTGCACCGTCTCGACAGGGACACCTCGGGGCTGCTAATGTATGCAAAGTCGGAAAAGATACAGTCCATGCTGCAACGTTCGTGGAACGAACTCGTTACAGACCGCCGTTACGCGGCGGTAATAGCCGGCGGCATGGAACCGGAAGCAGGAGAAATAACGTCATACCTTGCCGAGAACAGCGCCCACCAGGTCTATTCCACAAATGACCCGCAGAAGGGACGCTATGCCTGCACAAGATACGAGACCCTGAAAACCAACGGGAAATACTCGCTGCTGTCGCTGCAGCTTGAAACGGGACGCAAGAACCAGATACGCGTACACCTCGCCGAGAGCGGACACCCCATAGCCGGGGACAGGAGGTACGGTTCGCACGACAATCCTGCCGGACGTCTTGCGCTGCATGCCTACCGGTTGCAGTTCGTACACCCCGTAACACGCCGCGAAATGGCTTTTGAATCGCCCATACCGGCCAGATTCAGCAAGATAACGCAATAGCGGCAGGCCTGCTAAATCTCCGTGCAGTTTTGCAGGTTTTCCCTTTTGTAACAAAAATAATCTTATTACCTTTGCCGGTGCTTTTCAAAAACGGCCCCGGCAAAACGGACAGATGACGGGCGGAAGCCGGTCCATTCCCGTATCTCCGCCTGCATGCCGCCATATTTTCCGGGCATAAATTGACTGCAACTATGAACATATCTTACAACTGGCTCAAAGATTTTATAGACATACCGCTTACGCCGTGGCAAACGGCCGACGCCCTCACTTCCATAGGCCTTGAAACCGGAGGCGTGGAAGAGGTCCAGTCGATAAAAGGCGGACTTAAAGGGGTTGTTACCGGCAAGGTGCTCACCTGCAAGGACCACCCCAATTCCGACCACCTGCATATCACCACCGTTGATTTGGGGACGGGCGAACCCGTGCAGATTGTCTGCGGCGCGCCTAATGTAGCTGCCGGACAGTATGTGATAGTAGCCACGGTAGGCACGGTGCTTTATTCGGGCGATGAAAGCTTTACGATAAAGAAATCGAAAATACGCGGCGAAGAATCGTTCGGGATGATTTGCGCCGAAGACGAAATAGGGATAGGCACGAGCCACGACGGGATAATAGTGCTCGAAGACACACCTGCCCCCGGCACGCCGGCCGCCGAATACTACAACCTGAAAAGCGACTACGTAATTGAGGTGGATATTACGCCTAACAGAATAGATGCGGCTTCGCACTACGGAGTGGCAAGGGATCTTGCGGCGTATCTGAAACAGAACGGTTACGATGCCGTCCTGAGAAGGCCTGGCGTGGAGGGCTTCAAAAGCGATGTTCCCGACGGCAAAAGCGTAAAGGTTAACGTGGAATGTACCGAAGGCGCACCCCGGTACTGCGGTCTGACCATACGCAACGTTACCGTAAAGGAGAGCCCGGACTGGATGAAGCAGCGCCTTACGGCAATAGGGTTGCGCCCCATAAACAACGTGGTTGACATAACCAACTATATCCTGCACGAAACAGGACAGCCGCTGCACTGTTTCGATATTGCGCACATAGGCGGGGAGACAGTCAATGTAAAGACCTTGCCCGAGGGAAGCAAGTTCATTACTTTGGACGGAGTGGAAAGGACTCTCTCGGAAAAGGACCTTATGATATGCGACGATAGCGAGGGAATGTGCATAGCCGGTGTTTTCGGAGGGTTGAAATCGGGAGTTACCGAAAAGACGAAGGACGTATTTCTCGAATCGGCCTGCTTCAACCCCACGTGGATACGCAAAACCGCGCGCCGGCACGGGCTCAATACCGATGCTTCGTTCCGTTTCGAGAGAGGCATAGACCCGAACAACGCGGTATATGTGCTGAAAAGGGCCGCACTGCTTGTAAAGGAACTTGCCGGCGGCGAAATTACCGGAGATATTACGGACATATACCCGTCGCCTGCCGAACGCTATCCGGTTACGCTCGGTTTCGACAGAATCAATTCGCTTATAGGCAAAGAGATTCCCGAAGAGACGGTGAGGAGCATACTTGCATCGCTCGAAATAGAAATCGCCGATGAAAAGGACGGCGTAATGCAGCTGCTCGTCCCGACTTACCGCATAGATGTACGCCGCGATGCGGATGTCATAGAGGATATTCTCCGCATATACGGATACAACAACGTGGAAGTTACGGACAGCGTACATTCAAACCTGTCCAACAAGTCGTTCGCCGATGAAACCCATGAACGCTACAACACGATAGCCGAACAGCTTACCGGCTGCGGGTTCAATGAAATAATGAACAACTCGCTTACCAAAACCTCATATTACGCGCAACTTGCCTCATGGCCGGCAACCCGGTGCGTTACGGTAATGAACCCGCTCAGTTCGGACCTCGGCGTACTGCGGCAGACCCTGCTGTTCGGAGGCCTTGAAAGCATATCGAGAAACATAAACCGCAAACTGGCAGATTTGAAGTTTTACGAGTTCGGGAACTGCTACGCGTTCAATCCCGATGCTGACACGGAAAAAGGCGGCCTGCTGGCATCTTTCAAAGAAGAGTACAGGCTTGGCATGTGGGTAACGGGCAAAGAGTTCTCGGGAAGCTGGGCGCACCCCGAAAGCTACACGAGCGTCTATACGTTGAAAGGGCATGTGGAAAACATGCTTGCGAGAATGGGAATGCCCAAAGGGAAATATACCGAGGAGCAGGTATCGGACGATGTCTTCCCGGCAGCACTCGTTTACAGGACACACTCCGGGAAACTGCTCGGGAAAATGGGAATCGTAAGCCGGAATATCCTCAGGATGTTCGATATAGAGAACGAAGTCTATTTCGCTGAATTCAACTTTACGCAGGTATCGAGAGAGGCCGGCAAAAACAAGACAAGCTTTGCCGACCTGTCGAAATTCCCTCCCGTAAAAAGAGACCTGGCCCTGCTGGTAGACTGCAATGTGAAATTCTCCGAAATAGAAGCCATTGCCAAACAGAGCGAGCGGAAACTTTTAAAATCGGTCTCCCTGTTCGACGTATACGAAGGGAAGAACCTGGAAAAGGGCAAAAAGTCATACGCAGTATCGTTCATCCTGCAAGACAGCGAGAAAACACTCAACGACAAGCAGATAGACGCCATAATGAACAAGATAACAGAAAATCTCCAGAACAAGCTGGGGGCAAAATTAAGATAAACGAAAAATTTATAGCATAGGATTATGGGAAGAGCATTTGAATACCGCAAGGCGCGCAAGCTGAAACGCTGGGGGAACATGTCGAGGACATTTACCAAAATAGGTAAAGAGATAACCATTGCCGTAAAGGCCGGAGGCCCCGATCCCGACGCAAACTCCCGTCTGCGCGTACTTATACAGAACGCCAAAGCGGCCAACATGCCCAAGGAAAACGTAGAACGCGCAATAAAGAAGGCAACGTCGAAAGATGAAGCGAACTACAAGGAAGTTGTATATGAAGGGTATGCGCCTTACGGCATAGCCATAGTAGTGGAAACGGCAACGGACAACACTACCCGTACGGTTGCCAACGTGCGCAGCTATTTCAACAAGGCCGGAGGCTCGTTAGGGACAACAGGGTCGCTCGATTTTCTTTTTGAGCACAAGTGCGTCTTCAAGATAAAAGAGAAAGAAGGAGTTTCCCTGGACGATCTGGAACTGGAACTTATCGACTTCGGTGTAGATGAAATGGATGCCGATGAAGGAGAAGTTATAATATACGGACCTTTCGAGGAGTTCAACAACATACAGAAATACCTTGAGGAAAACGGTTTTGAAATAATGAGCGCGGAATTTGAGCGTATTCCCAACGACACAAAAGAGGTAACACCCGAACAGCGCGAACATATCGAGAAACTGATAGAGCGTTTTGAAGACGACGAAGATGTCCAGAACGTATTCCACAACATGAAAGAGGAGGAGGACGCGGAATAATACGCACACACCCCTCAAAACAAAGCTATTATAATACCTGCGGCCACAAACGGGCGAATCCCCGTCTGTGGCCGTTCTGCAACTATACGCAAGCCGCGCCTGCGCACTGGCCGGGAACAACGGCACGGGCGGACGCAAGACCTTCTTTCCCGGTTCAGTCAAACTTATTCGTTACATTTCCCATACGGCCTTGCAATTTCAGCCGAAACCGCCATATTCCGGATATACTATCCGCAATCGTGAATATATCAACCCGCAGGAGTATCGCCCGAATTCCGGGCGTATTTGAAACCGTACGAACCTCTACATTGAACACCTGCTGCAAACGCAAAATACTCTCCTTCCAAAAAACGCACCTTATTTACACGTTTGTTTACTGATTTTGCGTATATTTGCAGAGTCTCTCGGAGACAGGACATAATAATGGGAGTGTGCCTTACACTCGTTGAAATCGCCAAATTATCAAGGGTATATACAAGGCACAGGATCAGCTCGCTTACGGTGAGCTGTATTCTGTGTGTATATACAGGTGTTTGGCGATACCTAACGAGTGTGCACAGAATGCGGCCACCGTTTTTTTTATATCCTTATTAGCCGCATATAAGGATCGTTAAAATCGCCAACATGAAATCAAAACTTTATCTTATTTTGCTGTCATTCCTGTGTCTGTACTCATGCAAGGATGACGAACTTTCTACCAATCCTTCTTCCCCCGAAGGTAACAACACGACACAAAGCGACAGCGACTGGTGGCAAGAGGCGCGCTTCGGCTTATTCATACACTACGGCATATATTCCGTACTTGGGGGTGAATATATAGGGAACGACATATACGGGAATTATGAACATTTTGAAACTCTCTCGCAAACCAATACCCCCGATGCCACAAAAAAAGGTGCGGGTGCCGGTGCGGAGTGGATTATGAAAGAGGCCCTGATTCCTAAAGAGACATACAAGGAGTTTGCTACGGAATTCATGGCAAACAACTTCGACCCGCAATATATAGTATCTCTTGCAAAAAATGCAGGTATGCGGTATGTTGTCCTTACAAGCAAGCATCACGACAGTTTCTGCCTATGGAACAGCAGCGCATCCGACTGGAACATCACAAAATCGCCAGCCGGAAGCAGGTGGAACAACGACCTTATAATGCCGGTTGCAAATGCGGCACGCGCCGCAGGACTGAGATTCGGGATTTATTTTTCGCAGTTCCGCGACTGGATGCTCGAAGGAGCGCCCGAGCCTGTTGCCGAAATGGTTGAAGGGGGCAGCTATACCCTTGAACAGCAGGAAGCGTATATGAAGAACTACACATATCCCATGATTACGGAACTGCTGGAGAATTATAAGCCCGATATTTTCTGGTGGGACGGCCCGAACAACAACAATGCGGAGTTTGCACGTCGTTGCGACGAAATAATCCGCTCACAGGGATACAATATAATACAGAACGACAGGCTGGCCCCGGGGATAGGGTACGGAGGCGACTTTGAAACTCCCGAACAGACGATAAACGAAGAACTTGTAAAAGAGAACTCCGAACTCTGCATGACCTTAAACGGGACATGGGGATACAGCAAGTTCGATTTGGACTGGAAAGAATCGCCCTATGTATTGTACACATTGCTGAAAGCCCAGAAACTCGGGTGCAATCTGCTGCTTAATGTCGGGCCCAAGGGAGACGGAAGCATTCCGGCCGAGACAGTTGAGGTTCTGGAAGATCTGGCCGGGTGGATGAAATACAATGACGAATCGGCACACGGGACCGTGAAAAGCCCGTTCAGCTACAACCTGCCGTACGGTCCTACCACTTTCCGCAAATTAAATGGCAGACAAAATATGTACTATCATATATTCTACTGGGACAAAAACGGAGAACTGTGGATTCCGGGCATTATGAATCAGGAGAACGAGGTTGAAGTTTCTTTTCCTTCGGCCCCGAATATCAAGCCTGCGGTTGAAAGCATATCCGGAATAGGTTTGAGGATAACCGGACTGCCGCAGACTGCACCGCATAAAATGTGCAGCACGTTGAAGATTTCGTTTTTGGCCGAACCGGTACTGGATGAAGGGGCTCGCTTTATAAACGGGACGCTTTATCTGGACGCCCTGGCCGCAAAAACCACAGGCTCCTACCTGATAAATGAATGGGAAGAGAAACCCGCCCTTTGCTGGTACAGCGGAAGGGCTATAAAATTCAGGCTTACGGTTCCCAATGACGGGGAATATGAGATCAGTTCGGAACTGGCTGCATTTTTCAACGGTACGGTTACGTTCCAGTTCAACAAGGTTTCAGGCAGTGCAAAAACCTTCACCCTGACCGGCAACAACAGCGTTACCCCCGGCGGACATGCCACATATGAATGGCAGGATATGGGAAAACTCTATCTGGATGCCGGGAATTACGAACTGACAGTTACATCGGCCCAACAGGATTCCTGGATAAAAGTGCGGCAATTCCGCATTATAAAAACAGACTGACAGCCTTACCGCAACCGAACGCGGATTGCAGGTATTTTCAAGGCGTACGGAACATTGTGGAGCACTCCATGCCGCGGCTTGCAAATACCTGCAATCCGTTTTTTCGTATATACAGGGTTCTACCTTGTCGATATAACGACATTTTTTAATAACTTCGCTGACGGTTGGCGATAGCACCGGCAATATATTGCAATGCCGCACAACCGCAAACGGTCCTGTACGCGGGTTTCCAGAATCCCGACGCAACGGTATTCCTGCACATGGTATCTGTCAAGCAAATATCAATAATAAGGAGGAAGTACGGGGAGTTCCTTGCCCCTACAGTGCTGATGTGCATGAGCATCACGATAGCTTACGTACTGAACAGCATTCTGGTGGGGCACTTGCTCGGCACTGAACAGATGGCGGCAATAAACACGATATTGCCCATATTCCAGACATACTCGATAATTGCAATACTTATCGGAACAGGCGCATCGTCGGAAATGGCTATTGCCATGGGGTGCGGAGACAAGAAAAAAGCCGACGCCATATACGCTGTCGCCCTCATTGCCCTGGTTCTGTTTGCTACGGCCGGACTGCTCCTGCAAATAGTATTTTTCGACAATCTTGTATTTTTCGTAACCAACAGCGCATCGGTAACGCCCCTTGCAAAAGAATACTACGGCCGTATGCTATGGTGCACGGTATTCTATGTCATCTCGATAGGGATTACCTACCTCGTACGCATAGACGGCAAAGCCGGGCTCTCGTCTTGGGTGATAATACTGAGCAACAGTGTAGTTCTTGCAGCCGACTTCGTAATGATAAAATTCATGGGCATGGGTGTGGAGGCTTCCGGCATAGCCATGATAATAGGGTATTTATCGGGAGTTCTGCTGGTGTTTCCCGACATTGCAAGACACACGAAGCATCTCGGCGCCATACTGTCTGACGGCATGAAAAAAACAGGCAGGACACTGTGGCGCATATCCCGAACCGGATGGCCCGCCGCGCTCATAAGCCTCCTTGTTTCGCTCAAGATATTTGCAATAAACATACTGGCCGAACACTTGACAGACAACAGCAGCGGCATCGCCATATTCACCGTATGCCTTATGTGCTGGAGTTTCATATCTATATTCACCATGGGTTCGGCCATGACCCTGTCGCCTATCGTAGGGGTATTGTACGGAGAACAGGATTACGCCAGAATAAGGGGAATTTTCAAATACTCGATGAAAATTCTCATGGCTGTATGTTCGGCTCTGGTGATGTTCATAATACTGTTTCCCGATATAGTGCTTTTCATCTTCGGCATAGATTCGCCGCAACTGATAACGCTGGGCAGGAATGCCGTGCGCCTTTTCGCCCTGAGCCTTCTGGGAACATCGTTCATTGTCCTGACAGCATATTTCTACATGTCGGTAGGAAAAATAAAACTTGCATCGGGCATACAGGCACTGGAAGTGGCACTTGTAATACCGCTGGCCTACCTGCTCGGGTATATGCTGGGATTCATGGGAATATGGCTCGCCTTTCTCGCCGCGGAACTGATAACCGTAGGGGTGCTGTTTTTATACGCATATGCAAAAGACTGGCGAAAAAACCGCAACGGCAGGTACGGGATATTGCAGATTCCGTATTCCGAACCCGCAAAAGTGGCCGACCTGTCGGTTGAAGTTTCGATAAAGGGGGCCATAACGGCATCGGAAAAGATATATGACAGTATCCTGAAACGCACATCCGATGAACTATACGCCAACAAGGCGGCCGTTGCCGTTGAAGAGTATATCGCAGCCATAGCGAAGAATACGGGAGACAGGGATGACAGGGCGGCCGTAGACATAAGGGTAAGCGATACGGATGAAAAAATCTCAATCGCCCTGAGGGACAACAGCAAGTGCGCCGTAAATCCGGCAATAAACCTTGCTGGCAAAGGCGGTAAAGATATTGCCGAAGACATATCGTATATAAGCATTGCAAGCGACACGGACGGCGGCTGGCTTGTAAGGAGACTGTCGGAAAGCATTGAAACCAACAACGTGCTTGGGTTGAACAATACGGTAATAATCATCGACAAGAGAAGGAGCGACGGCTGATGCTGTCCGCGCCATGATTTGCCGAATCCGGACAACGCCGTACGATGCCGACAGGCAGAGAGTGCATGTATCCGGCATTTTGACAACAGTACTGTTATTTATACTATACAAAAGATATGGACTGGAAAGAGTTTTTTAAAAAGGACCGGTTTGCTTCGGATGCAGGGATTGCGATAGAACAGGTAGAACCGGGGTACGCTGTAACATCGATGAAAATAGAGGCACGCCACCTGAACGCCGGGGGAGTAGCTCAGGGAGGGGCAATATTCACGCTTGCCGACCTTGCCATGGCGGCAGCGGCAAATGCTCATGGCATACTGTCGTTCTCGATACAGTCGGACATACGCTTCCTGGAATCGGCAATGGAAGGGGATACAATCAGGGCCGAGGCACGCGAACGGCTGCTGAAAAGGAATATCGCACATTACAGCGCAACGGTAACCGGCGACGGCGGAAAAGTAATAGCTATTGTCGACGGCATCCTGTACCGCAAACAGGCAAGCCCCTCGCAGCCGGGGAAATAACGGCTATCCCGCATGCCATGTATCGGGAAGGGGAAAATATCCGTAACCGGACAGTATTAAAGTACATAGGCCACCCCAAAGAAAGCAAAGGGGCACCGTAGCAATTACTCGATACGGGGAAATAGAAACCGCCATAAACGCGCCGACCCATATTTACGAAGACCTAAATTCTAAGGAATTGGTTTACGTCTATACCCACCCTTACGAAAAAGGGAAGGTTATAAAAGTTGTAGTACACCCGAACTATAAGTACAAAGGTGTAACGGCCAACGTCGCCAAATCGTGGGGCGTAGTTGATGAATCGGATATGAACACGCACGATTACCGGTTAATAAAATAAGGGCTATCCAAAAGGTAGCCCCTAAACCGAATACCGGCAGGAGTTGAACCTACAATATACCGACCTTTCGGCCCGCCCCGCTACCACGTTGCGACCATCGGCACCCGGTTTTTGCTATGCTACTACAAAGGTAATATTATTTCTAAATGAAAGCACCCAAAAAGAAACCCGTTTTTAAGTCCTTTTTGGGTGTTCACCTTTGTAAAACCTTAACAATCTAGGTTGTTCGTGGAGCTGGAGGGAGTTGAACCCTCGTCCATACGAGGAACCAATATGCTTTCTACATGCTTATCTTCTGCTTGGTTGTAGGGCGCACGCCGGACAGAAGCATCCAATCGTACACCTTAGCTCCTTGATTTCGCCCGACACGCGGAGCATGCGCCGGACTATTCCCGATTTATCTGCACCGCCTTGTGGGAACGCTTCGGGACAACAGCTTCCCGGCGATGTCTCGTTCCAATACCTGGTATCGGAATTAAGCAAGTCTACTGAACTTCAACTTATGCAGCGAGAGCGTAGTTTTCTTCGCCAATTAATTTTTTATAAGCTGTGATTATAGAGCAAACTTATGACGCTCTGCATGCTTACATACCGCTTCTGCCCGCTGTCAAATCCAAACAGCCCCGAGATACGGCAAGTATGTTTTTCCGTTAAACAGCCCGCCCCTGCGGATTGTTTTCATCTTGCAGATTGCAAAGTTAATGAATTTTTTTCATGCAAACGCATCATCGCCCGCAGATATTTTCACCTTGACAGGGAGGTACGGCATGCAATAATTTACAGCGTAACCGCTGCTGCCGTGTTGCATGATATGCCATATAAGTATTAGTTTTGTACGGAATTTTTATGTTACACGCCTTATCAGAGTAGAATTTTATTTGTCATGGAAAAGAAAAATATGCATTTCGAGACACTGCAACTTCACGCCGGCCAGGAAGCGCCCGATACGGACACCGGGGCAAGGGCCGTACCGGTATATCTGACATCGTCATTCGTATTCGGCAACAGCAACGAGGCTGCCGCCCGCTTCGCCCTCAATGAACCGGGGTATTTGTACAGCCGGCTTTCCAACCCCACGCAGACGGTACTGGAAAAGAGGGTCGCCGCCCTTGAAGGAGGCATAGAGGCATTGGCCGTTGCAAGCGGAGCTGCGGCAATATTTTACGCCATAACCAACATTACCCGCGCCGGCGACCACATAGTAGCGGCAAAAACCCTCTACGGCGGGAGCTATAACCTGCTTGCCAACACTCTTGTCCAATACGGCATAGAGACAACTTTCGTAGATCCCGATGATACTGAGAACTTCGAGGCGGCAATACGGGAGAATACAAAGCTCGTATTTATCGAGAGCATGGGAAATCCCAACTGCAACATTATAGATATAGGCAAGACGGCCACAATAGCGCACAGGCATTCCATACCGCTTATCGTAGACAACACTTTCGCCACCCCGTTCCTGCTAAGGCCCATATCGCTGGGCGCAGACATAGTGGTCCACTCGGCCACCAAGTTCATAGGCGGACACGGAACCGCCCTCGGGGGGATAATAGTGGACAGCGGGAAGTTCAAATGGAAAGGCAACTACAAGTTCCCGCAAATCAACAAACCTGATGCCGGCTACCACGGTACGGTTTTTGCCGATATTGCCGGCGATGCCGCCTATGTAACAAGGATAAGGGCCACGCTGCTGCGCGATACGGGTGCGGCCATCTCGCCGGTAAACGCCTTTGTATTGCTGCAAGGGTGCGAAACCTTGTCCCTGCGCGTAGAGCGTCATGTTTTCAATACGATGAAAGTGGTGGAATACCTGTCGGTACACCCGAAGGTTGCGCAGGTCAATCACCCTTCCATGCCGTACCGTAGCGACAACGAACTGTACAAAAGATACTTCCCCAACGGCGGAGGTTCCATATTCACATTCGACATAAAGGGTGGAGCGGAAGAAGCGATGAGGTTCATAGACGGGCTGAAGCTCTTTTCCCTGCTGGCAAACGTGGCGGATATGAAGAGCCTTGCCATTCATCCGGCAAGCACCACCCACAGCCAGTTGTCGGAAGCCGAACTGAACGAACAGGGAATACACCCCTCTACAATACGCCTCAGTATCGGCACGGAACATATAGACGATATTCTCGCCGATATAGAACAGGCGCTGGCTGCCGTATAACGGACGGGCGCGACGGATTACAAAATACCGGCGGATTGAGAGCTAAAGGCTGAGCCTGCTGTTTCTCTCAATCCGCCGGCATTTTTTGCGTATCCGCGAATTTTCAGGAAGCGGCTCTCTTTATCAGGAGTATCATTTTTATGGAAAGGTCGAAAAATACAATCTTTCCGTTGGCGTTCTGTATTATGTCGCGCTCTGCATTGCTCAATGCTTCCATTATCTCTATCACGTTCTTCTCGTTTATAAAAGGCGAGAAACGGACGGAAAACTCTTTTTCGCGTTTCGTCATATAGGTAAGCGCCGATACCCTGGTATTGTATATGTAGTTCTCCCGCAACATCCGCTGGGAGTACTGCAGGAAACGTTTTTCGGCTTCTCGCCCGAGCGAGCCCGTCTCCTCGCTCCAGGCTTTCATCTCCTTTATCCGCCGGGCATACGCATTGCGCATCATGGCAACGAACAGATTGAAAAACCTGTCGTTCTCTTCGGTCTGCTGAATTATCTCCACTGCCTTGCGATAGCTGCCGTTGGAAATACGCGCCACTTCATCGGCGTTCTCGCTGTCGAGCGAAAAATCGGCTTGCAGGCGGGAAGAGACCAAATCGTCCGGAACGGTTCTGAAACGCAGTATACGGGTTCGTGAAACTATGGTGGGCAA
Organism: uncultured Bacteroidales bacterium; assembly: GCA_949297125.1. GTDB lineage: Bacteria > Bacteroidota > Bacteroidia > Bacteroidales > G3-4614 > Caccoplasma_A. The sequence goes on along the minus strand of CASFRS010000019.1, from coordinate 28,819 downwards.
CAGTTTCTCGGGGGAGTCGGAAACCAATATGAAGAGGGTCTTGTCGTACGGTTCTTCAATCAGTTTCAACAGGCTGTTGGCACATTCGGTACGCATCGACTCGGGCGACCACATTATAAGTATCTTGTATTCCGACTCGAAACTCTTGTAACTCAGTTTCCTGATTATGGACCCTGCTTCGTCGGCGTATATGTATAGCTGCGAATTGCCGCTGTTTATCGCCTCCGACCATTTTTCCCGCGACAGGTACGGTGTACGGGAAAGGGCATCGCGCCATTCGGCTATGTAGTCGTCGGAACACCCGCTGCGCCGTTTATCCGATTTATACACGGGGAAAGAATAATGCACGTCGGGGTGCATCATCGTCGTCATCTGCCTGCACGAGGGGCATACCCCGCAAGCATCGTCTTCGCCGCGCGATGTACAGTTGAGGTATCTGGCATACGCCAGGGCCATCCCCAGTTTGCCTACGCCCGACGCCCCGCAAAAGAGGTATGCCTGGGGTACAGTACCTTCCCTTACGGTACGGATAAGACGCCGCTTTATCTCTTCATGCCCTATTATATCCCTGAAAAACATCTGCCTGTCAATATACAGCCTTTGCTATGCGATATACGCTCTCTGCGGCCATCATGGAATAGAAATGTATGCTCGGGACGCCTTTCGCCTTCAGTTCGCGAGCCTGCATGATGCCCCACTCTACCCCTACTTCTACCGCTTCCTTGTTATCCTTGCACTTACCCAACTCCGCGGCCAACGCCTCGGGCAAATCGACATGGAACACTTTAGGCAGCACCGTAAGCTGGTTTACCAGGTTTATCGGTTTTATACCGGGTATTATGGGGACTGTTATACCTGCCTCACGGCACTTGTCGACGAAAGCGAAAAATTTTGCATTGTCGAAGAACATCTGCGTTACCACATAATCTGCCCCGGCATCGACTTTTGCCTTAAGACGCATCAGGTCCTGCTCCATATTGGGGGCTTCATCGTGCTTCTCGGGATAACCTGCCACCCCGTACGAAAACGGGGTTGCAATGGAGGTCTTGCTCCCGTCGAGGAAATACCCGCGGTTGAACATGTTCACCTGCTGCTGCAGTTCTATCGCATGCGAATACCCGTCGGGCAGCGGCGTGAAATACTGCTCGTGCTTTGCCTTGTCGCCGCGCAATATAAGCAGGTCGTATATTCCCAGGAAGTTCAGGTCTATGAGGGAATATTCTATCTCGTATTTCGAGAACCCGCTGCATATTATATGCGGCACCGCAGTTATCCCGTACCTGTTCTGTATGGCTGCGGCAATCGCTACCGTTCCGGGGCGGTTGCGGGTAATTACCCGTTTGAACAGCCCGTCGTCGGTATCCTTGTATACATACTCGCTCCTGTGGGTCGTTATGTTTATGTATTTGGGGTCGAATTCGCGCAGTTTGTCTATCGTTGCATACACCGATGCAATGCTGTTCCCTTTCAGCGGCGGCAGAACCTCGAACGAAAATGCCGTGCTTTTGCTGTTTTTTATATGCTCTATTACTTTCATACGCAATACGTGTCGCTTTTATATCGCTTTACAAAGTTAATATTTTATACCTTTATATTGCAACTTATTTTTATCCATTCCGGACCTCGTGCGCAGACGTGAACAACGCAGGCATCGACTGCAACTGGCGGAGGAGAAACCCCTTTTACGGCATGTATCCGTACAGTTTCCCCATGCAGGCAGGGTTGGCAATACGGCATATTCTCGCCCTGCAATCTTTATTCTTAGCCTAAATTTAGTACCTTTGCAGCCGTAAAACAGAGAAAAGGCGCTTTTATCGGATTATGAGATTTGACGAATTGGATTTGGAACCGGAGGTCCTCGACGGGCTGGATGCCATGAATTTCAGGGAAGCCACCCCCATTCAGGAACTTACCATACCGGCCGTATTGAACGGACGCGATATTATTGCCTGCGCCCAGACAGGAACGGGAAAGACTGCAGCATACATACTGCCGCTGCTGAACCTGCTTGTAAGGGACAAGGGGGCCGCCGACGTTGTAAGGGCCGTTATCATTGCCCCGACAAGGGAACTTGCCGGGCAGATTGACATGCAACTTGAAGGGTTTTCGTACTTTCTCCCCATATCGACCCTGTCGGTATCGGGCGGCGGCGACGGAGCCCAATGGGTTCAGCAGAAGAGAGCCTTCATCAAGGGGGCAGATATTGTAATAGCCACGCCGGGCAGAATGATCTCGCACTTGCAGAACAGCAACATTTCGCTGGCCGGAGTAAAATATTTCATTCTGGACGAAGCCGACAGGATGCTGGACATGGGATTCTACGACGATATAATGAAAATTGCCGGTGCACTGCCGCAAAAACGGCAGACCCTGCTTTTTTCCGCCACAATGCCTGCAAAAATAAGGCAACTTGCAAAAAGCATCCTGAACAACCCGCAGGAGATAAACGTGGCCATATCCAAGCCTAACGAGTCGATACGCCAGATGGCCTACATCTGCTACGAGCCGCAGAAAATGGGGCTGATAGAACATATCTTTTCTACACCCGTAACATCCAAGACCATAATCTTTTCATCTTCAAAGCAGAGGGTCAAGGACCTGGCCTACAAGCTGAAAAGGATGAAATACAACGTCCGGCCCATGCACTCCGATCTGGAACAGGCCGAACGCGACAGCGTAATGCTCGATTTCAAGAACGGCAAGATAGATATTCTCGTGGCGACGGATATTGTAGCACGGGGCATAGATATTACCGATATAGGCCTTGTAATAAATTTCGACATTCCGCACGACCCGGAGGATTACATCCACAGGATAGGCCGGACGGCAAGGGCGAATGCCGAAGGGGAAGCAATTACATTTGTTTCGGAAAAGGAACAGGGCAAATTTTACCGCATAGAAAAGTTCCTCGACATGGAGATCGAGAAACTCCCAGTCCCGGAGAATCTGGGCGAAGCTCCCGAATACAAACCTCATGCAGAAGAGAAGAAAAAAAGGTTTTCAAAAAAACGCCCGGGAAACAGCAGGAATAAAAACAGGGGGGAAAGAAACGGCAGGAACAGGAACAAAAAACGCGGGAAGGGGGGCAACGCTTCCGAACCGGCTGCCCAGGGATGAACAACGCCCGAACCCTACAACGGTATTACAAGACGCGTTAAGAAAACAAAGAGGCTTCTGTAGGCAGTGCAGAAGCCTCTTTGTTTTACCTGCAAACTGCCCCATTACTCGGGGTAATGCGAAATGGAATACAGCGAATACAGCCTTTCCCGCAACCGTGTCAGAACCTCACGCCGAGCGTTACGGTTATGGCATTCTGCTTGCTCTTGATTTCGGACGAACCGGGTATCAATGTAGTCCCGTCTGCATAGAAAAGCGGGGAATACCCGAACAAGTCGGACTTCTGGTAAAAATGCTGGTAGGCCATGTCTATATTGAACGCGGAGAACCTGTACCCTATGCCGCAACTGTAATACGATGCGTTTCCGGGCAGCATGTATGCCGTCTGCAACCCGGATACGGGAACTTCACCGTTTACGTTCCTCAAGTCGGCCTTGACCGGCGAAAGTTGTATTGCATATCCGGCCCTTAAGCTGAACGCATTGGTTACACGGTATTCAAGCCCCACCTTTATATTGTTTCCGGCACGGAACCGGGTTTTGTAAAACTCGTTCTCGACGGGGAACGGATCTCCGTTGTTCTCCTTCATCTTCATGCGGTTATATGCCACATACTGATACTCTGCACTGAGAATGCCTTTCTTGCCTATTATGTACGCGGCACCGGCCTGAAAACTCCACGGAGTCTGTATCTTCACCCTGTTGGAGACTATCTGCGGCACTATCTGCGAAGAACTTGCGCTTACTCCGTTTGTAAGAGTATGGCGGTAGTACACCGAAGCGTCCATTGTCTGGGTAATATTATAATACACCGGGGTATGTACGGCAAATCCCAGACGGAGGAAGTCGGCGGCACGGGCTATCAGCCCGAACTTTCCGTTCACCCCGGTACCGCGCATGCTGTAATAGGTTGAATAGTCGAAGTCCGATCCGCTTATCTTGCCCGCCACGTTTCCGTCGTCATAATAGCCCGTTGTCCCGAGCAGCGATTCCTGATAGAGGACGTTGCGGGTAATGCTCAAATCGCGTATACCCAATGCCACCCCGAAATAGATTCTGTCGCTTATATTCCCTCCGAAGTTGATTGTATATTCATCGTTGCGGCCGTCTTCGTAAATCGTATTTATGGAACTGCCTATGCTTTTCGACGGGTCGAAGAGTCCGTAATACGCAGAAGAACCGTCGGACATAGGGGAAATCAGGTATGACTGGTATCCCAATATCGAGAGCCACGGCGAAGAAGTCTGGTAATAGGCATCGAACTCTTTCGTTACCACCAGGTCGGTCGACGGGATTCCGTTAGTTACGCATTCGAGGTAATTTGTAAAAGACGAGCCGAGACGGTTGTTCGCTCCCCTGAAAGTCCGGTTATACGATACGTGCCGGTTATACGTCAGGCCTACATTATAGCTTATAAGGCCTTTATGCCTGCCTGTAAAGAATGTCCCCACGATACCGGTATTGTCGAACGTAAATACGCTGTTGGTCGCCGTCTCGGCCCCTTTCGAGGCGTTATGGTTCCATTGCCCGCCCATTGTGAGGGAAAACTCCGAACTGCGGTATATGCCTATACCGGCAGGATTCTGCGACAAAGTGGAAATATCCCCGCCAAGCGCGCAGAACGCACCGCCCATCGCCACATAGCGCGACGAGCCTTTTATCTGGTTGAACGATACGTTATATGCATCGAGCGCATTTTGCGCCGTTGCCGAAACCGCAAGCATTATACATGCCGCCGCTATTGCTCTCCTTTTCATTTTTAAGAAATCGGTTTTTTTACCGGACGGCCGGGATACCTTCCTCGGCCGTTCCTCGTATTTATACTCTTCTGCCACTACCGGACTGCACGTTCCGCTCCGCAGGAATTACCGGCTGCCGCGGCCTCCTATGTTGCCGCCGGAGCGCATCCCTGCCGGTGCGCCGCTGCGCATCCCGCCGCCCGACGACGGCGAAGACTGACGGTATACGTTGTTCTGCGGCGTTATGCTCGGCCTTACGTACGAGCCCCCCGATATGGAACTGTTGCGGTTGTAGCTGCCCGACGAAGAACGTCCGCCATACGTACGCACGCCCGTAGAAGTACGGCTTCCCGAATAGATACCGGTTGAACTGCCGCCCGAAGGCCGCGTATACTCGTACCTCGTGGCTCCGTCGGTACGGCCTCCTGTCCCGACCGACCCGCCGGGTGTATACCGGCCTCCGTAATTGCCTGACGGCCTGTATGCCGGTCGCGACGGTTCGGGCTGCGGTCCTGGCGGCCTGTGATGCGGCGGGCGCGGAGGATAATACGGGTAATACGGATAATATGGACGGTTCCAGTACCACGATGCATTCCAACTCCATGCCGGATACCAGTACGGGTCCCAACCCCACATGTTGTACCCGTACGGCCACCCCCACGGGTAGTAGAACGGATCGTACCACGAAGAGCCGGTTATATATATGTTCGTCGATGACGGCGAAGCGGTTGGATAGCCGCCGTAATCGTCCACAAGATAGAGGGTGTTGTATTCCGGGTCGAGGATATATGTACCCGTCTCCGTATTGTGGAACCGTTTCATCAGTTCGGTATAGTTTATATCGCCTATGTCGTCGCCTGCGCGGACAATCTCCGTGCCGTTGCCGAACTCCGTGGCATACGAGGCTATCGTGTCCCCTCCGGCATATCCGGCAGTATCGTATGAAGAAGCTGGATACCGGCGGTTATAGGCATCCACGTCGAAATTGTTGCTGCCCGATACGGCTACCGGAGTTGCCGATGCCGCCGTTTTTGTTGCGGAGGATTCGGTCATGCCCGTGGCACGGTTCTTTTCTTCCCTCTCCTTGCGTACCTGCTCTACTATCTCGTCCTTGTCGTCGGGGGAATAGTATATGTCGTCTTCGGGCACATACCTCTGCGAAAGCGCCGTAAAGGCGACAAGCAGCGCACATATAATACTTGCTGTCCTTTTCATATTTTCACTCCATTCGTTAACTTTTTGACAATCATATCCGTATTTGGTTTAATGCCTGCGGAACGATATTGTTCGGCCGGCAGTGCCGGAAAGCGCACATATCGGATATTCATGCCATACCCTACAAGTATCATCCCTATTCTCCTGCAAATATAATGAAGTTCGCGAAAGTCAAAAAACAGGAGGGTGGAACTTATTGTGGCTTTTTATCGCCGAGGTTACCTGTCAATAAAAGAGCGGGAACGCTTCCGGCAAGGAAACGCTCCCGCTTCAGGACAAGCCCGCAACAGCCGCATACTGCATAAAACGGCCTGCATTATTTACCGGCAGTTGCATGATTTTATATCCGTCAGCCAACCAGCCCCTTTTTTCCGCATTACAAGACAATGCACAGAAAAGGCGGACGGGAGACAAAAGCCATGTTGTGCCGGAAGCGGCTTGTCCACGCTGTTTTTACAGCAAAAAAACAAAAGTATATATTAAACAACACAACGTTCGGGAAATGCCTGTCGGCCGGCTGCCGTCCTGCGACGCTCGCAATAACGCCGACACTGCCCGCAAATGTCATAGCCGAGCATTGCCCCGAGTATAAAATCCTCTTCAGGGGTAAGTTCGTTCAACGGACGCCTTGTCATATGGCGTATTGCCGCTATACATTCGGGCCGCCCGAAAAACAGGTTTATCCTGTCGGAATTTATAGGCTGTATGCAATAGTCTATGCTTTGCTTTTGCAGACGCTGCTCCACAAAATCGAGATACTGCACCGGCATGGTATAGAGCACCATGTTGCGGACTCCTTTCCGGTATTCGTACAAATGGTTAAGGAATACTTTTATTTCGGCTGCGCACTTACAGGTAGTTGTCATGTTCCGGATTTTTTATGAAATTATCTCTTTAAGCCAGTTTTCTATCCGGGCCTCCGTCTTGTCCGGTTCATTTACCTCGTCGAGCGGCAACCCGGCAAAATACCCCTCTTCCGTTACGGCAAGCGACGATGAGAAGGTGTATCCCGAAACATCTACCCTGTCTCCCTTGAACTCGGCCCCGCACCCTTTCAGTTCGTTACGCAGAATCCCAATCGCATCGCAGAACGTATCGCAGTACGATTCGGAATCGCCGCACCCGAACAGGGCTATTTCCTTAGATGACAGGTCGCATTTTTTCAAAACCTCTACGGCATTGTACCAGTCGTCCTGCAACTCCCCAGCCCCCCATGTGGAGGAGCCGAGTATCAGCAATGTGTACGGGGCTACCTGTTCGGCGCTTATGTTTGCCACATCGTGTACATCTGCCTGCGGTATTTCCAGTTTACGGGCAATAATATCCGCAACGTTTTCGGTTACTCCGGTGGTGGAGCCGTAAAATATTCCAATCTTTTTCATTGCAATTAATATGTTTCTGTTTGTCCGGAACAAAGGAACTCTCTTTTCCAGGTCCTTTCAATACCGATATTTCGGCATTTTTCGGGTGCATTGTACCTTATTGTCGTTAACCGGTTTTCATAAAGCGCGGAAAATCAAGAATACCAGCCTTGTTAATGCTCTCCGTCCGGGCCAAAAGCCGGACGCCCCCTTGGGCGGAAGCATAAAAAAGATTACATGCCGCAAAAACAAAAACGGCGTTTTTTTGTAATTATAAATAAAACCGCCCCTCTGCGGAGAGGCTGTTTGTCTTTACCTGCAAAACCCTATCAATTAACTGCTATCTGCCATGAAAAAGAAAAGAGTGTTATTGAACGTATTCATCATCTGCTTCGGCAGTGCCGTTGCACAACATCACGGAACAGTACATAACGCAACCATACCCGTATACAGGGTACTGGTTACAGAACGCGGCAAGGCCATGTCGGCAAGAGACTGGGCCGGCATGAAAACGATGAAAATGCAGGAAGCCCTGAACCTCAACGGTAAACAGGCCGAAAGGCTCTACAAGGCAAACTTGTGCATAGCCAAGGATACCAGAAGCCGCCATGCCGGAAAACAGGCGGCAAAAGAGAAACAGACGAAAAAACTGGCAAAACGCGAAAAGAAGTTCACCCAAACCCTTTCGCCGTCGCAACTTGCCGCATACGGCAACTGGAAAAAACAGAGCCGCGCGGGAATGGACGTAAAACCGTGCAAAATGAAAGGGCACGGAAAACGCATGATAATAAGTTGCCATTCAAAGCACCCGGACAATTACTGACACGTTTGACCAGAACAGGTCCCGCATAAAACGCCCGGTATAAAGGGGCAACACACAAGCCTTGCAGCAGAGCCTTGAAAATCTTGCCGTGTTTTCAAGGCTCTGCCGCTGTTTCCGCCATGGCATTTTCCCTTTTTCTGCATTTCCACGCCGTACCGCCGCTTCTGTACATGCAGTAAAAAATGGCGGTGGCGGGCATTGCCGTCTTAATCAAATATGCTAACTTCGCAAGGAGAAAAATTCGTCCGCTGCAACTTGCGGACCTGCACCCTTAATACAGACTTGAAATAGATGGCAAAAAGCAAAACCGTATATATTTGCTCTTCATGCGGGGCCGATTCTCCCAAATGGCTCGGCAAGTGTCCTGTTTGCGGAGAATGGAACAGTTACGTGGAAGAGATTGTAGCCGCAAAGCCGCAACAGCAGCACGCAGCATCGCTGTCGTCGGGAACGCGTCAGAGACCGGTACGGATTTCGGAGATAGAAGAGGGTTGCGAAACAAGAATCGACCTCGGGGACAACGAACTCAACAGGGTTCTCGGCGGCGGTCTGGTAAAAGGGTCGATGGTACTTGTAGGGGGCGAACCCGGAATAGGCAAATCCACGCTGCTGCTGCAGACGGCCCTGCGGTTAAAGGGGGTAAAGGTCCTGTACGTTTCGGGCGAGGAGAGCATGAGCCAGTTGAAGATGCGCGCGTCGAGGCTCGGGATAGAAAACAGCGACTGCTATATCGTCTGCGACACCTCTCTCGAGAGCGTCTGCACACATATAAAGAACGTATCGCCGCAAATGGTGGTGATAGACTCGATACAGACCCTTTCGAGCGACATGCTCGAATCGTCGGCCGGCAGCGTATCGCAGGTTAGGGAATGCGCGGCAGCCATACTCAGGGTTGCCAAGGAAAACGGCATACCGGTGATTCTGATAGGGCATATAAACAAGGAGGGGAGCATTGCAGGGCCCAAGGTCCTTGAACATATTGTAGATGCGGTTTTGCAGTTTGAAGGAGACCGCCACTACATGTACAGGGTGCTGCGCTCAATCAAGAACCGGTTCGGAAGCACATCGGAACTCGGTATCTACGAAATGCGGCAAAACGGACTGAGGGAGGTTGAAAACCCCTCGGAACTGCTTCTGTCCAATTCGCACGACGGGATGAGCGGCATGGCTGTTGCTGTTGCCGTAGAGGGGATGAGGGCATTTCTTATCGAAACGCAGTCGCTTGTAAGCAGCGCGGTTTACGGAACGCCGCAACGCTCGGCCACGGGGTTCGACTCAAGGCGCATGAACATGCTGCTTGCCGTACTTGAAAAGCGCGTAGGGTTCAAGCTGGCACAAAAGGATGTTTTCCTGAACATAGCCGGTGGGATAAAGGCCAATGACCCGGCAATGGACCTTGCGGTAATAAGCGCAATACTCTCGTCCAATACCGACATCGCCATTGAAGCCGGCGTATGCATGACAGGCGAGATAGGCCTTTCAGGCGAAATCCGTCCGGTAAACCGCATAGAGCAGCGCATATCGGAAGCGGCCAAGCTCGGTTTCAAAAGCATAATAATTCCGGCAAACAACATAAAGGACGAAGAGTTGCGCAAGTTCGCAATAAAGGTAATACCCGTAAAGAGAGTAGAAGAAGCGTTCAGGCAGATTTTCGGATAACAACGTATTGTAAAGGAGCATGATTAAAGAGTGCGATATCAGGGTAATACCTGAAACGGCCGCAAGTGAAGAGAACATAAAAAGGTACGTATCGTCCCTGCTGGCAGCCGATTACGGCGACATATGCGCCGTCAGGGTTCTGAAGCGGTCGATAGACGCACGCAAGCGCGATATATTCATAAACCTGAAGCTCAGGATATTCATCAACGAATTTCCGGACGACAGGCCCTATACCGTGCGCCGGTACGGCGATGTGTCGGACGGGAAAAGGTGCATTGTGGTCGGGGCAGGGCCGGCCGGCCTTTTCGCCGCTCTCCGCCTGATAGAATCGGGAATCTGCCCGATAGTCCTGGAGCGGGGCAAGGATGTCCATGCACGCCGCGTCGATATTGCGAAAATAAGCCGCGAGCACGAAGTAAACCCCGAGTCGAACTATTCGTTCGGCGAAGGCGGTGCAGGAGCTTTCTCCGACGGCAAGCTCTATACGCGAAGCAAAAAGCGGGGCTCGGTTGAACGGATACTGGAAATACTCTGCCAGTTCGGGGCCCCGGAAGCCATACTTTCCGATGCGCACCCGCATATCGGGACAGACAAACTCCCCAAAGTAATCGAGAACATGCGCCGGCAGATAATAGCCTCCGGAGGAGAGGTCCTGTTCGGCAAACGGATGACCCGCCTGCTTGTCAGGGGGAACGAGGTTACGGGCGTCGCCTGCTCCGACGGAAGCGAATACAGCGGGAAGGTAATACTCGCCACCGGCCACTCTGCCCGCGACGTATACCGCTACCTGCAGGAAGAGGGTATAGAACTCGGGCAGAAAGGGTTTGCAGTAGGGGTACGGCTCGAACACCCCCAACACCTCCTCGACTGCATCCAGTACCATAACCGCAACGGACGCGGCGAATTTCTGCCGGCAGCGGAGTATTCGTTCGTAACCCAGATAAAGGGACGCGGCGTATATTCGTTCTGCATGTGTCCGGGAGGGTTCGTAGTCCCTGCCGCAAGCGGCCCGCAACAGATTGTGGTAAACGGGATGTCGCCGTCGAACAGAGGCTCGCGCTGGGGCAATTCGGGCATGGTTACCGAGATACGGCCGGAAGACCTCGACAAATATGCCTCGCACGGGGTTTTACGGGGAGTCGCCTTTCAGGAAGAACTCGAAAGGGCATGTTATTCAAACGGACGCGGGCAGACCGCCCCGGCCCAACGCATGGCCGATTTCGTAAACGGCCGCCTCTCGCCGGCACTTCCCGAAACATCTTATACGCCCGGGGTAATATCCAGCCCGCTGCACTTCTGGATGCCCGACAGCATAGCCGGGAGGCTGCGTGCCGCATTCGGCGTATTCGGCCGCTCGGCACACGGTTTCCTGACGAATGAAGCCGTAGTGATAGGCGTGGAAACGCGCACATCCTCGCCGGTACGCATACTCCGCGATTCGGACAAGCTGCAACATGTCAGGCTCTCGGGGCTGTACCCGTGCGGCGAAGGCGCAGGGTATGCCGGCGGGATAGTATCGGCGGCCATAGACGGCGAACGGTGTGCCGAATCGCTTGCCGCAAGCATGCAGCGGTAAAAATGCCCGCGGTGCCGCCACCGACAACCCGCAACATCCGGCAACATGTTTTCCCGCACCGCACGCCCTGCAACTTTTCATGCAATTTTCCTGTCTGCATGGAGTATAGCCAATTGCATTTATTTGTAATTTCGCGGCGGAAACAAACAACAGACAGATGATTTCATTTTACATTTCCCTTGTACTTCTTGTCGTCGGATACTTTACTTACGGAAAATTCGTGGAGAAGGTGTTCGGCGCATCGGCCGGAAGGAAGACGCCGGCAATAGAACACCCCGACGGTGTGGACTACATAGCCATGCCGGGGTGGAAGATATTCATGATACAGTTTTTGAACATAGCAGGGCTCGGACCTATTTTCGGGGCCATAATGGGAGCCAAGTTCGGTCCGGCCTCATTCCTGTGGATAGTGTTCGGGTGCATATTCGCAGGAGCGATGCACGACTACCTGTCGGGGATGCTTTCGCTGCGCAACAACGGGGAGAGCCTCCCCTCTACCATAGGGAGGTACCTGGGCGGCAAGGCCCAGACGGCAACCCGTATTTTCACCGTACTGCTGCTGATTCTCGTAGGGGTGGTCTTCGTGTCGGGCCCTGCCGAACTGCTGGCATACCTGACGCCCGAATATCTCGACGGGACGTTCTGGCTGTATGTAATACTTGCATATTACCTCGTTGCGACGCTCTTCCCTATAGACAAGATAATAGGGAAGATCTATCCGATATTCGGGTTCGCGCTCCTCTTCATGGCAGCGGGCATCCTTGTAATGCTGATAGTCCACAACCCCGATATACCGGAAATAACGGACGGATTGAAAAACACGTACCCCGACCCGGAAAACAACCCGATATTCCCGATGATGTTCGTAAGTATCGCCTGCGGCGCAATATCGGGGTTCCATGCCACGCAGTCGCCGCTTATGGCAAGGTGCATGAGCAACGAAATGCAGGGGCGCAGGATATTCTACGGGGCAATGATTACCGAAGGCGTGGTTGCCCTGATATGGGCCGCTGCAGCATCGTACTTCTTCTCGCCCGGGGGACAGGCTTTCTTCGACGTTACCGACCCCGGAATCAACGGCGACGCCTCGGTGATAGTAAACAAGATATCGTACGGGTGGCTTGGCGTTGCAGGCGGGTTCCTCGCCATTCTCGGAGTTATAGCCGCACCAATAACCACGGGCGATACGGCATTCCGCTCGGCCCGTCTGATAATCGCCGATTTTCTGAAAATGCCGCAAAAAGACATAAAGAAGAGACTTGTCATAACAATACCCATGTTTGCGGTCTCCATACCGATATTGCTTTACAGCATCAACGACAAAAACGGATTTGAAATAATATGGCGATACTTTGCATGGAGCAACCAGGTACTGGCGGTAATCACGCTGTGGGCGCTCACAATGTTCCTCGGGCGGAAAAAGGGGTACTACTGGCTGATGACCTTGATACCTGCCGTATTCATGACGTTCATTGTCCTGCTGTTCATCCTCTATTCCGAAATAGGCGCAGGCATGCCTTATGACTGGGCTGCCGTAACAAGCGCGGTTCTGAGCCTGCTTGCCGGAGGGTATGCCATAAAACGCTTCAACAAAACAGACGGACGCATACCAGCCTGAAACAAGACGCGGGAATGCAAGAGGGCAGGCACGGTCTGCCGTTAAAACAAGGAGTATTCTTCCAAAAACGCACGAAAACAAGCGGTTATCATCAATAAGATAACCGCTTGTTTTTATTTTAAATTCAAACAAAAAGAGCGGTTTACATAACAGATGTACACAATCCGCACCAATGGCGGCTTGCAGGAGAAAGTTTTTATCACTACCTTTGGCTAACGCCCCAAACGGTAGGGGTTCGGTGGCGGAAGATATAATCAAATAGGCGACAACCATACAGGGCAAATTTGTCCGAATTTGTTTTTTAAGTATCTCTACAGCCATAGAAAAGGAAAGAGGCCCGGCAAAGCCCAAAGACGAAAAACTCATGTTTCCGCTTGTCTTTGTTATCTCTTTTTGTTACCTTTGGCTAATGCAGAAAACAGGAGGCCGACAGGCATGGCATACCGAAAACTTTTGTTTCCGTTTGCCCCGGTCGTTGCCTTTTGCTATTTTTGCAGAACGTAAGATACGGTAAGGGCCGGCGGCATTTACAGGCTGGAGGCATGTCTCCGCAAACGCATAAAGGCTTGCGGCTTTTACAAAGAACATATTAAACAAAACACGGAAAGCGTGTATGTTTATTCTCTTGTAACGAACTTAGGAAATTCAGTTAAGAGTAGGGAATAAAGAAACCGTTTGCCCCGTCCTGTCAGCAAGGCAGATACAGGCGTGGTGGTTGTCGCTTATTTTATGCTCTAAGGTTTCCTAAGACCTGTTACAGTAAAATAACTTCAAACACCACGCTTTCTTTATTTGCAAGGAGACATGGCCGCATAAGGCGAGCATGGCATGGGTGGAACGGGCGCAACTGGGAATACGGCACCGGAAGCCGGCGGAATTTTCCGCACCCGCCCCGCAATGGCATACAAGGCGGAAGTGCGGCATAAAACGTCAGGCTCCCGACAACTATGAAAAAACATGCTATATGAAGATGCCCGAAGAGCATTTTCCAATCGGAGGTTCACCGCACCCCGCCCCGACAGCAGAAGGCGGGAGTGCGAAAGCCGATGCAAAAAAGGCGGTACGCGGCTTGATGTTCCGCGTACCGCCTTTGTCCTTTCCGGCGGAACGGACAAAGGCTGAGCCGGAAGCATTCCGCCGCCACTGAGCAAACCATGCGCGATATTTGCATTTAAGCACTATTTTAGGTAACTTCGCGCACGATTTTTAGAAACACTACTATGCAGAAAAAATTCGCCGAATATAGCAAGTTCGATTTATCGGAAATAAACAAAGAGGTGCTGAACAAATGGGACAGGGAGGAACTGTTCCGCAAAAGTTACGAAGAGCGCGAAGGCGCACCCTCGTTCGTCTTTTACGAAGGCCCCCCCTCGGCAAACGGCATGCCCGGCATACACCATGTAATGGCAAGGACCATAAAGGACATTTTCTGCCGTTACAAGACGATGAAAGGGTTTCAGGTAAAGCGCAAGGCCGGTTGGGACACACACGGGCTGCCCGTGGAACTCGGCGTTGAAAAGAAACTGGGGATAACGAAAGAGGACATCGGCAAGAAGATATCGGTAGCGAAATACAACTCGGAATGCCGCACAGAAGTGATGAAATACACCAGGGAGTGGGAAGACCTTACCCACAAGATGGGGTACTGGGTAGACATGAACGACCCGTACATCACATACGACAACCGCTATATAGAAACCCTGTGGTGGCTTTTGAAACAACTCTACGGGAAGGGACTCCTGTACAAGGGGTACACAATACAGCCGTATTCTCCGGCGGCAGGGACAGGGTTGAGTTCGCACGAACTGAACCAGCCCGGATGCTACCGCGACGTAAAGGACACCACCGTAGTGGCCCAGTTCAAGATAAAGAACCCCAAAAAGGAGATGTGCGGATGGGGTACTCCGTATTTCCTTGCATGGACCACAACCCCGTGGACACTTCCGTCCAACACCGCCCTCTGCGTAGGGAACTCTATAGACTACGTGGCCGTCCGCACCTATAACGGATACAGCGGCAAGCCCATAACCGCAGTACTCGCAAAACAGCTTGTAGCGGCACACTTCAACCCCAAAGGGGAAAATGCGCCGCTCGACGGGTACAAACACGGCGACAAGATAATCCCGTACAGCATAATTGCCGAGTACAAGGGAAAAGACCTCGTGGGCATGGAATATGAACAGCTTATCCCGTGGGTAAACCCCGGCGAAGGGGCGTTCAGGGTTATTCCGGGCGACTACGTAACCACCGAAGACGGAACGGGTATCGTACACATAGCCCCCACATTCGGTGCGGACGATGCACTTGTTGCAAAGGCCGCCGGTGTCCCCCCCCTGCAAATGGTGAACAAGAAAGGGGAACTTCGTCCCATGGTGGACCTGACCGGCAAGTTCTACCTGCTCGACGAACTGGACGACGAATATGTAAGGAACAACGTAAACACCGAACTTTACAGGGAGTACGAAGGCCGGTTCGTAAAGAACGCCTACTCCCCCGCCCTCACGGACAAGGACGAGACGCTCGACATATCGTTGTGCATGATGATGAAAGCCTCCGACAAGGCATTCAAGATAGAGAAACACGTACATAACTACCCGCACTGCTGGAGAACGGACAAGCCCGTACTCTACTATCCGCTGGACAGCTGGTTTATCCGCTCCACGGCGTGCAAGGAGAGGATGAGCGAGCTCAACCGCACGATAAACTGGAAACCCGAGTCGACAGGAAGCGGACGTTTCGGCAAATGGCTCGAAAACCTCAACGACTGGAACCTTTCGCGCAGCCGTTTCTGGGGAACTCCGCTGCCTATATGGCGGAGCGAAGAGGGCGAAGAAAAGTGCATAGGGTCGGTAGAAGAGCTGTACGCCGAAATGGAAAAATCGGTAGCCGCCGGATTCATGGCGGAGAACCCG
The DNA here is from genome assembly GCA_949297125.1 of uncultured Bacteroidales bacterium. Classification (GTDB taxonomy): domain Bacteria; phylum Bacteroidota; class Bacteroidia; order Bacteroidales; family G3-4614; genus Caccoplasma_A. Next base: position 12,800 of record CASFRS010000019.1, on the reverse strand, counting down.
TACAAGAAAGCCGGATTCATCCCCGGGAAATACGAAAAGGAGAACTACGACAAGATAGACCTGCACCGTCCCTACGTGGATGAAATAGTCCTCGTATCGGAAAGCGGCAAACCGATGAAACGCGAAAGCGACCTCATCGACGTATGGTTCGATTCGGGAGCCATGCCGTACGCGCAGATACACTACCCGTTCGAGAACAAGGAAGAGTTCGACAGGAAACGGATATTCCCGGCAGACTTCATTGCCGAAGGCGTAGACCAGACACGCGGCTGGTTCTTTACGCTGCACGCAATAGCCACCATGGTATTCGACAGCATAGCCTACAAGGCCGTAGTATCGAACGGGCTCGTACTCGACAAGAACGGCAACAAGATGTCGAAACGGCTCGGCAACGCGGTAAACCCGTTCGGGGCGATAGAGAAATACGGTTCCGACCCGCTGCGCTGGTACATGATAACCAACTCGTCGCCGTGGGACAACCTCAAGTTCGATGAAGACGGGGTCGAAGAGGTACGCCGCAAGTTCTTCGGCACGCTCTACAACACGTACTCGTTCTTCGCCCTGTATGCGAACGTCGACGGGTTCGACCCCCACATGGCCGAAGTTCCGGTAAGCGAGCGTCCCGAAATAGACAGGTGGATAATATCGCTGCTCAACTCGCTTGTAAAAGACGTGGACAGGCAGTATGCCGACTACGAGCCCACAAGGGCCGGACGCGCCATAACCGACTTCGTGAACGACAACCTCAGCAACTGGTACGTGCGCCTCAACCGCAAACGTTTCTGGGGCGGCAGCATGGACAAAGACAAGATTTCGGCATACCAGACGCTCTACACCTGCCTTAAAACAATAGCCGGGCTTATGGCGCCCATATCGCCGTTCTACTCCGACATGCTCTACCGCGACCTCGTATCGGCCGGCGGAGAAGGAGAAAAATCGGTACACCTCGCCCACTTCCCCGTTTCCGACGAAGCCCTTATCGACAAGGAACTGGAAGAACGGATGAAGATAGCGCAGGATATTACCTCCATGGTCCTGGCCCTCAGGCGCAAGGTGAACATAAAAGTGCGCCAGCCGCTCACGGCCATAATGATACCGGTAATAAACGACGAACAGAAAGCCCATATTGAAAGCGTCCGCAAGCTCGTACTCAACGAAGTGAACGTAAAGGGGATGAAATTCGTGGACGATGCCGAGGGGATACTCGTCAAGAAGGTAAAGCCCGACTTCAAGAAACTCGGCCCGCGCTACGGCAAAGTAATGAAACAGCTCGCCTCCGCTATCGCGGCGATGAGCCAGGGCGACATCGCGCAGCTGGAAAAGGCGGGCGAGTTCGCATTCGACATCGACGGGAACAAAGCCGTAATCACAAAAGCCGACGTCGAAATAATATCGGAAGACATTCCCGGCTGGCTGGTAGCCAACGAAGGCAACATAACGGTCGCTCTCGACATAACCGTTACCCCCGAGCTGAAGCAGGAAGGAATTGCCCGCGAGCTTGTAAACCGTATCCAGAACATCCGCAAATCGAGCGGTTACACCATAACCGACAAGATAAAGGTAGTTGCCGAAAAGAACCCCGAAACCGACGGGGCCATAGCCGCATACGGCGAATATATAGCCAAACAGGTACTGGCCACCGGGATTACGGTAACGGACAAAATCGGCGACGGCGCCGTAGACCTTGATTTCGACGGGTTTATTCTGAAAATATCCATAACAAAGGAGTGATTGTTTTTGGATATGTTCGGCGTATGACTTATATTTGCCGTAACAACCTCCGCGCCGACGGCCGGGCCCGTGCGGGAACGCCGCAGAGGCGGTGGACGCGCAAATCCCGGCAGCAGCGGCAAGGAGCATGCAGACCTTAACCGTAACGGCAACGTTACAGTTTGAATTTACGAACAACTTTAAACGAATTTGAGTATGGCCGAAAAGACAAGATACTCTGACGAGGAATTGGAAGAGTTCAAAGCACTTATCAAGGAAAAACTTGCAGACGCGTACAAATACTACGATTCGCTGAAAGCGGCAGTAATGAATGCAGACGGCAACGACACGAGAGACACCTCGCCCACTTTCAAGGTTCTGGAAGAAGGGGCGACAACACTGTCGAAAGAAGAAGCCGGGCAGCTGGCGCAACGTCAGATGAAATTCATACAGCATCTGGAAGCAGCCTTGATACGCATCGAGAACAAGACATACGGCATCTGCCGCGAAACCGGCAAGCTCATACCCAAGGAGAGGCTGCGCGCCGTTCCCCATGCGACCCTTTCGGTCGATGCCAAAAACGGCAGGAAATAACAGGCAGACCGTCCGCAACACCGAACCGGCAGCCGTTCCGTAAAACGGCGGCGCACGAAAAAATGCCCGTGTGCGGCAATTACGGATTCCTGACGGCAGACTGCGGCGAAAAACGATAAGAAACGGAAGGCGTGTCAAAACAAAAAACTGGCACGCCTTCTCTTGAATATAAATGCAGGCAGCGGAATACCCCGCCCGCGTACGGCAGCAATACGGACCGGGAGACGGGAAATTCCCGCAAAACCGCAGGCAACGGCATGAAGTGCGGCCCGTATGCGGGCAGGCAGTTAAAAAGGCAGCACGTTTACCGTCCGTATTCCCGCGCCGCGGCACATCCGTTTCCGCACCCGCATTACAAGAAAACCCGTAAATGGATAAAGAAACAGCAAGGAACATCCGTCTCAGTTCAATTATAATAGCCTGCGTGCTTATAGTAGACCAGGCAGTGAAAATCATAGTCAAGACCAACATGTTCATAGGCCAGGACATAGAGGTTACGCCTTGGTTCCACATCCTTTTCGTAGAAAACAACGGCATGGCCTTCGGCATGGAAGTCATAAGCAAGCTCTTCCTGTCGCTGTTCCGCATAGCCGCCATAATCTTCATAGGGTACTACATATGGCGGCTGTCGAAGCGCGGTACAAACGCAAACCGCAACTACATCGCAAGCGTATCGCTGATATTTGCCGGCGCACTGGGCAACGTAATAGACTGCATGTTTTACGGACTGATATTCGACGACCCCTTCCCTCCCTTCACCGCCACCATGTTTCCCGAATGGGGAGGATATGAGACATTCCTGCACGGGAGGGTTGTGGACATGCTCTATTTCCCGCTGTTCAGTTTCACGTGGCCGCAATGGGTGCCCGGAATAGGAGGAGAAGAGTTCCTGTTTTTCCGCCCCATATTCAACATCGCCGACGCGGCGATTACCATAGGAGTATTAATAATACTGTTGTTCCAGCGCAAATCGCTGTCGGACGACCTAAAGACCACCGCACCCGACAATGCATAGATTTTTCCACATAGCCGTAATCGGCATGGTGCTGGCCTCCGCCATAGCATCGTGCGGGAAAAGGATGCCCGACGAAGTTATAGATGAAGGCAAAATGGAGAACCTGCTTATCGACATCCATAAAAGCGAAGCTTTCATGGAAGGCGATTTCCAGTATTACTCCGAGAACAACCGCAAGGATTCGGTAAAAGACGCCATACTGGCCAGACACGGCGTAACGCGGGCAGAGTTCGACACCTCGCTGGTATGGTACGGCATGAACATAGAGAAATACATCGAGATATACAAAAAGGTAATAGAGCGCCTGCAGGAAGAAGACAACAGGACGATAGCCCTTATGCACGGCGAGAAAACAGAGGTAAACGCCATAACCCGTTCGGGCGACACCGTAAACATCTGGAACGGCAAGCCGTACATAATCTTAGACGGCAACACAGGGAGCAACGTAGCGACATTCTCCATATCGTCGGACGACAATTTCCGGGACGGAGACCGCTTCATACTCAAGTTCAGGCTCACCGCGCCCGGCGGGAAGATGCCGCTCTACCCGGTAAGGATAACAGTCGCCGCAAAAGATGTAAACGACTCGGTAATGTTTGCCGAAAAGGAGATCCGCAAGACAGGGTGGGATTCCGTATCGCTTGCGACGACAGGCGCGCTGCGCAAGGTAATGGGGAACATGCTGATAACGCCGGAACCCGAATGGAGCATGATACAGGCCGACAGCATAACCCTTACGCGCATACACATGTAAACCCTTAAAAACGCGCCGGATGCCGAAAAGAGGAGACATGTACCCAGCACTCTGCATAGGCGGCAGAGTGGAAATAAACCGGGCCGTGATTACCGACAGGCAAGGCCGCCCCGAAATGATAACCCCCGTACAGGGCGAAACAGAAGGGATAAGCTACATATACGGTACGGCCGTCATCCTTGACGGCAGCGCAGCCCCGCACAAGGCCGAGATAGCCGAAAAGCTCGCGGCGGCGGCAACGGGGCTCCCCCCGTACAAGGGGGCGGAAAAAATCATAAAGGAAGAGCTATACGCCAGATACAGCACCGACACCCTTGAAGGCTCGGTCCTGATAGTAATAGAGAGCAACGGCTGACAGAGGGAAACGGCACAAGAATGTCCCTGAAAGGTGTACCGCAATACACCGGGGCACCGAGCCGCCCGTAGAGGCGGAGGGATAAAACTGGAGGGCGCAACACGGAACGGATTCCGTACTGCACCCCTGTACACACTTATATATAAATACGGGTTACCCCGTTACAGCCGTCATACGGACCTTATAATACCTATCACCTCGTCGGCTATCGCTTCGGCCGCCTTCATCGTTTTTGCCTCGGAATAGATACGGACGATAGGCTCGGTATTGGACTTGCGCAACTGCACCCAGCAGTCGGGAAAATCAATCTTTATACCGTCTATATCGGATACCGGATACTCCGAATAACGGGCCTTTACCTCGGCGAATATCCTGTCGGTATCCATAGCGGGGTCGAGTTCCATTCGCTTTTTGGCCATGAAATACTGCGGATACGAGTCTCTCAGTTCCGACACCTTTTTCCGGCTCTTTGCCAGGTATGTAAGGAAGAGGGCGATACCAACAAGGGCGTCGCGGCCGTAATGCAGGGCAGGATATATTACCCCGCCGTTGCCTTCGCCGCCAATAACGGCATCCACCTCTTTCATTCTGGCAACCACGTTTACTTCGCCCACGGCAGCCGAATAATACTTTTCGCCGTACGAACGGGTAACGTCGCCCAATGCCCGCGACGAACTCAAGTTCGACACCGTGCTTCCGGGAGTGTACCGCAACACGTAATCGGCGCAGGCCACAAGCGTATATTCTTCGCCGAACATATCGCCGTTCTCGCACACGACGGCAAGGCGGTCGACATCGGGGTCTACCACGAAACCTACGTCCACCCCGCCCTTCCTGATAAAGTCGGATATTGCCGTAAGGTGTTGCGGAAGCGGTTCGGGGTTATGCGGGAAGTTCCCGTCGGGCGTACAGTAGAGTTTCTCCACGCGCTTTACCCACAAGGCGTCCAGCAGACGCGGGACGGCAATCCCGCCCACCGAGTTCACGCAATCAACGGCAACCGTAAAGCCGGCCTCCCTTATAGCCTTTACATCCACCAGCGGAAGGTCGAGGACAGCCTTTATATGGCGTCCGGTATAATCGTCCGATACAATTTCGCGCCCTAAGCCGTCTACCCCGGCATACTCGAAATCCTCCCTTGCCGCTATATCCAGCACCTCCCTGCCGTCGGCCGCACTCAGGAATTCCCCTTTTTCATTCAGCAGTTTAAGCGCGTTCCACTGTTTGGGGTTATGGCTTGCCGTAATTATTATGCCGCCGCACGCCTTTTCCCAGACAACGGCCATTTCGGTTGTGGGAGTAGTGGCAAGCCCTATGTTCACCACGTCGAACCCCATGCCGGTCAACGCCCCGGCAACGCAGGAATAGACCATGCTGCCCGATATGCGCGCATCCCTCCCCACTACAATCCTGTTGCTGTCCGATTTTGACGTCCTTCGGACAAACGTTGCATACGCCGATGCGAACTTGACGATATCCAGCGGCGAGAGGCCGTCGCCGGCACTGCCGCCTATCGTTCCCCTGATACCGGAGATAGATTTTATCAATGTCATATTCCTTGTTCGTTTACAGGTTATTTGGATATTATATAGTACTCAACATAATAGAGATAGGGCACTACGGACGACACCCCGTCGGAAAACCCCATTTGCGACGGTACTACCAGATAACACGACGACTCGTCGGTAAGGTACGCCAGCGGGTACTCTATCCCCATCCCGTAAGTATAGTACTGCGACGACGAGGCCGTGTACACGGGGTCGTAAAAGAAATAGTAGTCGCTTATATCGCTGTAGAAGTAATTGCCCACTCCTTCATTGAACATGGCTATATCGTGCGGGGAGGCGGCCCAGGTATTGAGGTTTACGCGCAAAAACCTGAAAGCCACCTTGTTGTTTGGCGACGTTGTAGTTATTTTGGTGCCGTTCCCCTTTTTTACCGGCTGCATGTAAACGCCGTTGGCAAGTTCGTAGAACGGCACCGTATTGGAGACGCGCCTTTCGTCGCCCGAAGCGGCTATTTCATCCGGATTGGACGGCATGGTAGCGGTATAATGGCCGCCGTAACTCAAGAACTTGTCTATCGACTCGCTCTCCTGCTTCAACATCTCGGCATAAGTCTGCGCCTTGCCGCACCCCGAAAGCACGATTGCCGACACGGCAACCGCCATACAAATAGATAATATACCTCTCTTACTGTCCATATTCAAACAAAATAGTATCCCGTTACGGAAACCCTACGGCAAAACAGTGCCGCAACATGCGCAAAGCGAAACCGGTTACCGTGAGGCAGCGGCATCGAGATATCCGGGTATGACCTCCCGGAACCTGTTGCAGGCCTCCTGCAGCGAACCGTAAAACTCGCCCCCTGCGGCATTCCTGTGCCCGCCGCCGCCGAAATGCTCCGAAGCGATTACATTCACGGCAAAATCGCCCTTTGACCGCAGCGACACCTTTACCATACCCTTCTCCTCGCGCAGGAAAGCCGACACCCGGACCCCCTCTATCGAAAGGGGTTCGTTTACCAGCCCTTCCGTATCGCCCTTTACATAGCGGTATGCGTTGAGTTCGCTGCGCGAAAGCGATATAAGGGCCGCCCCGCCGGGCAACAGTTCCATTTTTTCATATATGGCATAGGCGCACAGCCTCAGCCTGTCGGCCGAGAAAGTATTGCAGGCCTTCGTATATATATAGTCCTTGTCTATCCCCTCCGACAACAGGTCGGATATTGCCGCATATATGGCCGGGTCGTTGGAATTATAGGAAAAATTCCCGGTATCGGTCATCATGCCCGTATATATGGCCGAAGCCACACGCCTGTCTATCCTGTCGCGCCACCCAATCCGGTTCAGGACCCCGTACAGAAGCAGGGATGTGGACGAGACCTCGGGACGCGAAACCGTCAACTCGCAGAAAGGTTGCGGATAAAGGTGATGGTCAATCATTATCTTGCGCGCAGGCGAAGCCAGCAAGGCCTCCTGCATCATATCCACGCGCTTGCTCTCATTGAAATCGAGACAGGCTACAAGGTCGGCCCGGCCGAGCAGCGCATCGCACTCCGCGCGGTTCTCTGAATAGACAAGAATCCGTTCCGACCCTTCAAGGAAGGCAAGGGTGGCCGGTATCGAATCGGGGAGCATTACATAAGCCTCTTTACCCATACCCGACAACACACCCTGCAAAGCGAGCGTAGAACCTACCGCATCGCCGTCGGGAGCCACATGCGCAACGGCAACCGCGCAACGGCAACCGGACAGAATCTCTTTCAAACGCTCCGCCTCGGCGGCAGCCATAACAGTCTCCGACATAACCCTACCGAAAAAAACCTGCAACGGCAACCCGCCGCCGCGTGCGGCGAAGTTACAACAATTTTCCTTAACGGTGAAAAATGAAACACATAATAACACTCCGCCCGCCGATGCCGTCCGGGACAAAACCGCAATACGTAAAAAGCGGTATTCTTTCCCTTAAAAGCCGCATTGCGGCCACAAACGGCGACTGCTGCATTTTTTAACCTGCCCGCATGTACGCGTGTTGGCATATAAATGCTATCTTTGCTGCAAAGCAGCGAAAATATGCGGCACGTATTGCCGGCCATCCCGACCCTGCGGGCCCTTACCCTGAAACGGGGAGGTTCAAGGGGCGGAAGAGAAGAAGGACCATGAACAAATACCTGACAATAATAACAGCCCTTGCAGCATGGCTCAACGTATGGTTGCCGTGCGCCCAGTCCGTATCGTGGAGCGTAAGTTTCGCGGAACAGGGCGGCAACACGGCCGAACTGGTATTCACGGCCGATATAGCGGAGGGGTGGGTAGTCTACGGGTTGCAGCTCCCGGATGGCGGACCTCGCCCCACAAGGGTTGTGGTAGAGAAATGCACCGGGGCGAAGATAGACGGCCCGCTGCATGAAACCACGCCGTACAGGGAGAGTTACGACACGCTGTTTGAACTGGTTATGAAAAGCTACAGCCGCAAGGCCGTGCTTACGCTGCCCGTAAAGACCGTATCGTACCCCATAAACATATCGGGCTACATAATATACCAGGCCTCCAACGGCAGGACCTGCACGCCCCCTACCCGGCACAGGTTCAACATAAACCTCCCGGGCGAGGCCAAACCGGGCGAAAAGGCATACACCCCTGCAACGGAAAACTCAAGGAACACAACCGTACAGGAACCCGAGGAGGTAATACGCTGGAACTCGGCAAAAGACATAATACGGCAGATCGGCGAAGACGAGCAGCCGAAAACGGTAACCGGGACAGAACTTCTCAACAGGGGGTTCAGCAACGGGCTGCTTGCCCTCTGTTTTCCCAGCCTGTGGCCGATAATACTGATGACGATATACAGTTTCCGCAAAGTAAGGAGTTCGCGCAGGCTGCTGCTTGTGAACATACTGTCGTACGACCTCACCCTTATAATACTTTTCCCGTTTGCCGGATTGCTTATAACGCAGCTTTTCGGATACGGATTTTTCACGGATATTACCGGGAACATCTACTTCAACATTGCCATGTTCGTGCTGTTCATAGGGCTCGCGGCATATTTTTTCGGGGTGAAGGGGATACGGCTGCCCGATAACACCCCCTCTTTCCTGCAACTGCTGATACTCGGGGCGATAGTGCTGATACTCGCATTCTCCTGTACGGGACGCTTTATAGGGCAGACCCTTAAAGAGAGCGTAGCGTTCGACCCCATAACAGGCCCGCTCATCCTCTTCTTCGGGTTCATAGCCGCATTCCTTACCGCAACCACGGCAATAGGGCTTGTCAGCAACTGGAATACGGCAACGCTCGAATCGAAGGCCCGCCTGACGACGCTCAACCGCATAGCAGGATTTTTCATCCTCTCCTACTCGCTGACGTTCCTTTCGGACATAAACCTGTCGTACGGCTACAACATAATGGGGCGCGACATATTCATAGCAATATGGATAAGCATATATGCCGCACTCGGCGTATACCTGCTCGGCGCGTTCGGGTTTCTCCGCGACAAGGATTCCGCGCCCAAAATAACGGTAAAACGGCTTATTGCCGCCATAATGTCGTTCAGTTTCTGCCTGTACATGATACCCGGGCTGTGGGGTGCGCCGCTAAGCATGATAAACCTTATCATCCCGCCGTCGCATACCCAGGAATTTTCGCTGTACGACGACTACAAGGACAACCTGTTCAACGACTACAACAGGGGAATGTCGTACGCATACGAGCAGAAACGCCCCGTGCTCCTGACATTCTCCACGGTAGGCGATGCCGAAAGCCGCGTAATGGAATCGATGCTGTGGAACTTCACCCCCATAAAGACAATACTCAACAACGAATTTGCAATAATAGCACTGAAGACCGACAGCAAGGAGGTTCTGCCGCAAAGCCTGCCGGTAAGCATAAACGGGAAGGTTACGCGCGTAAACACATACGGCGAGTTATGGTCGGCGCTGCAACAGGAAAGGTTCGGGAGCAGCGCAAGCCCCTACCAGATAATACTTTCGCCCTACGGCGAACCTGTTTCAGGGGCAATGGGCTACAACGACAATGCGGCGGAATACTTCGAGTTTCTGCTAAAAGCACTGAACAGATACAGGAAACAATATGACGGAACAGAGTAGAGACGAACAACTGAAAGCATTCGGACGGCTTCTCGACATAATGGATACGCTTCGCGAGAAATGCCCGTGGGACAGGAAACAGACAAACGAAAGCCTGCGCGCCAACACCATAGAAGAGACCTACGAACTGTGCGAGGCGATAACCGAAAACAACGATGCCGATATAAAAAAGGAACTGGGCGACCTGCTGCTGCACATAGTGTTCTATGCCAGAATAGGTTCGGAAAAGGGGGCGTTCGACATTGCCGATGTCTGCAATGCCATATGCGAAAAACTCATATACCGGCATCCGCACGTATTCGGGACGGCACAGGCCGACAGCGCGGCAACCGTGGAGAAGAGCTGGGAAGAGTTGAAACTGAAAGAGCGCGGCGGGAACAAGACCGTACTGGCCGGCGTCCCCAGGGCATTGCCTGCACTGGTAAAGGCCTACCGCATACAGGACAAGGCCCGCAACGTGGGGTTCGACTGGGACAAGCGCACGGACGTATGGAAAAAGGTACACGAAGAACTTAACGAGTTTGAAGCGGAAGCGGAGAACGGCGACAGGGATAAAATGGAAGGGGAATTCGGCGACCTTATATTCTCGCTGATAAATGCAGGACGCCTGTACAAAATCAACCCCGAAAACGCCCTCGAACGCACGAACCTGAAATTTATCCGCCGGTTCAACTACATCGAAAACCAGCTCGACAGGCAGCAGAAGAGTTTCAGGGAGAGTACGCTCGACGAAATGGATGCCCTTTGGGATGAAGCAAAAAAGAAAGGCCTGTAAGCAGCCGCCGTACAACCGAACAAACCTGACAGATGCTGAGCAAAGCCAAAATAAAATTCATCCGCTCGCTGGAAAACAAGAAGGAGAGGCGGGCAACCGGCCTGTTCCTTGCCGAAGGGGGCAGGATAATATGCGACATGGCCCCCTACCTGCAATGCCGCCTGCTGGCGGCAACGGAAAGCTGGCTGGAGGGGCACGGCAACATCCGCGCCGATGAAACCGTAACGGCATCGCACGAAGAGATAAAGCGGGCATCGCTCATGCAGTCGCCGCAGGAAGCGATAGCCGTATTCGAGATTCCGCGGCACGGGTACGACCCCGCCCTGCTGAAAGGGAAACTGGTTCTCGCCCTCGACGGGATACAGGACCCCGGCAATATGGGGAGCATCGTACGCACGGCCGACTGGTTCGGGATAGAGAACATCATCTGCTCGGCCGGATGCGCCGACATATACAACCCCAAATGCGTACAGGCCACAATGGGTGCGGCAGCAAGGGTTACCGTAGTGTACGGATGCCTGCCCGAGATGATAAAGGAAACGGGGAAAGAGGTTTACGGCACATTCATCGACGGCGACAGCATATACGCTACGCCACTTGTAAACGATGCGGTAATAGTAATGGGCAACGAGGGGAACGGCATATCGGACAAAACCGCGGCAACAGTAACGCGGCGGATATCGCTGCCCCGGTTCAGGAGAGGCATATGCGGCGCAGTGGAGTCGCTCAATGTCGCCGCAGCAACAGCTGCCGTATGCTCGGAATTCCGCCGCAGCACAGCCGCAACGGAATAGCGGGCAACCGAACCGGCCAAGATACATGCCGCAAATATTACCGGAGAAAGAGTGTACAGGCGGCAACCGATGCAGTAAGGAGGGGTATTGATACAGCGCGAGGGCGGCAGGTCGGTTCCTGTCGCCCTCGGCGGTTTACTAACGCGCGGCACGGCCGCGGCTATGTCTGCTGCTGTGTTGCGGCTGCGTTGCCGGGCTCAGCCGTTGTTCTTCTTTTTCCTTATAAGGCGCAATGCGTATGCACCGCCTATACCGAACAATGCCGCAAGGCTCTCTGCTATGGGTACTGCGGCAGGATCGCTCGGATTGGGAGGAAAGGCCGATGTGCTCTGCGCCATCGCTCCTACTGCCACCAACGCCAGTACGGCTGTTATCATCGCTTTTTTCATCTTTTTTTCTCCTTGTTTTTTAGGCTACGGGAGAAGGGGTGTTTCCCCTCCTCCTGTGCCTCTCCTGTTTCTATTTTATTTTACTACCTTGATTACTTCTTCGCCTGCCTTTACAAGCAATACTCCGTTAACCGATACCGGAAGGACGGTCTCCGCATCCGCGGCTACCGTGCTGCTTACCATTGCTCCGTTTACCGTATAGACGCTTATCACACTCCCTGCTTCTGCTCCGTAAACGGTTATAGTCCCGCCGGCTGCTACCGCGCTTATGCCGGATGCTTCTGCCCCGGCCGTTTCTATGCCAGAAAGGTCTACTTTGGCCGTCTTCAGTACAAAGCGGTCGCTGTCAAGCCCGGCCGCGCTCGTGAAGGTGTATTCGCTCCCTTCTCCCATCTGCATAGCCTTGCCGGTTTCGTTGTCTACAAGCGTTACTGCCGTTCCGGGTATAAGGCTCGTTACCGTCAGCGTCTGCTCGCCGGCCGTTACGGCATCGTAGGCCAACCGTACTTCCGAATACGGCTCGGGCACTACGCTGGAGGCTATTTTGGCCCCGTCTTCGTCTATCAGGTAGAGCTGCGATACTTTACGGCTGTTGGGCGCGAAGTACATGGCGTCCTCGTTCCTTACATACGATTGGGACGAGCCTCCGGCCACCGTTATGCGGGCTTCATCCTCTCCGCCGTTTATGGCTACCGCAAAGCGGCCGTCAATGTTCCGCCCGTCGGCGGCGCCTGCCGATGCCGATACGTGGCTGAACGACATGGACGTAAAGCCGTCGTCGCTCTGTACGAACCATGCGGCGAACGG
>CASFRS010000018.1 GCA_949297125.1 uncultured Bacteroidales bacterium | reverse complement strand
CATACACTCGCAAAATTATCCTTAAAAAATGCTTCCGAACTTCTAAAATACCTGAGTCCTGTCAAAGGTCCATGAAGAATCCATTAGCTACAATAAAACAAAAAGAAACCGACCTCAAAATTACTTTTGGGTCGGCTTCTTTTTTATTGCGACACTGCCGGAAAACTTTATAACCCAGTCTGTATGCATTTCGGCACAACAGTTTGCGTATGGTTCAATACCGGCATTATGGCTGCGGGGACGGCCCGACTTTTTTCATCCGGCAGATAAGTTCGTCGCCTAATGCGCTTTTTGTCTCTATGTGTTCGAGTACGGCTGTTACAAACGGGTTGTTTTCAAAGTCGCCCTGTACCTGCTCGAAATCCCTTTCTTTTTCTGCTTGTGAACCGTCAGCCCCGAATCCTGTCATGTAGGCCATGGAGAACTCCTTTTTAGCATCTTCATAAACCAGTCTGTCGAGGCCCACAACCGATTCTTTCCATTTCTCTACAATACGGATTATTTCTTCCGATGTGATACTTTCAAGGTTTATGCCGAAGACCTCTTCTATTTTCTCGTATGCCCATCTCCATTCATACGTATAGTAGTTTTCGTGCATGCGGCCGAACTCTGCGTTTATTTCATCTATACGTGTTATCTCGCCCGATTCTATGCGGTTTGTCAGTTTGTCTATTTCGCTTTTCGGGGTTATCAGACCCGATATGTCCACCCATTCGCCGCGCCCTGTTTCCGTGTCGGGTTCAAGGCGGGCGCGTATTTCTTCATTGTTTTGGAATACTGTGTCCTCCAGCCGCTTTATAATGGAGTTGCCCATGAATTTGATTATGGCCGTTTCGTAAAGGCTTATCCCTTTTACAAGTGCGGAGTTGCGTATTTTCGCGCTGTGGAACGAGTAAATGTCCGACAGCTCGCCGCTTGCATTGCGCAGCCGTAGCAGAATATCCCGCCCTTTAATCATTTTCTGTACCGTGTAGGGGCTCAACAGGTTGTAGTTTATGTAGTCGAGTTTGTCGGGATCTTTGCGCCCGTCGCGCTTCGGCCATTTCTGGGCATCGCGTATCGTCCCTACGCTGCGCAGGTTTACTGCCGGTGCAAGATAGGTGGTATTGTTCTGCTCTATAAGGTACGAGAAGGGCAGGTTGCCGGTATCGGCATGGTTTACGTGCCGTCCCATTACCAGCGAAAAGGCTCCTACGCGCGCCGGCCACAATATGTATGAATCGGATGTAGTCTTTGCCCCTCGCTCGAGCGTGCCCTGATGTATGGGACCGAGTTTGTACATGTGGTTGCTTTGGTTTGAACCCGAGCCGGCATTCATGAACGAGAACATTCCGGCAATCAGCAGTGTAGATTTGTGGTGGGTTACGGTAAATGGTCCGGCAAATATTGCGCAGGCTTCGCCGTTTTCGCCCTGGCAGTTGCTGAAGAAGAGGGAGTCTGATGCCGAATAGTTGTGTCCCAGTCTGCACGATTGTCCTACAAAACAACGACTGAGCATCGTCCCGTCGTCTATGTGCGATCCTGAAGATATTATGAAATCATCGCATATGACGCCGTCTCCGATATGGACAGGGGCATAACTGTTGCTCATTATGCTGCCGTTGCTCAGCCGGCATGCTCCGCAAATGTCGGCGTAGTCTCCTACGCGTACCCCTTTTATCGACCCTGTATTGATTATCGTTGCATGGCACCCTATACGGCCTTTGCCGGAGGCATACCTGTCGGCATATTTGCCGGAAATATCCTTTAAATGCGATACCAGTTCCGGGCGGTGGCGGTAGAGGGCCATTATGTAGGCCATGTGCGCCGACAGCCTGTCGTTTATAACGACTTCCCTGCCTCCGGTTTCATTCAGCACCGATACCTCCACGCCGTTTCCGAAACGCGATATGCCGTCTACCATTATTATGTCGACGTTTTCAATGAACGTGTCGTTTCCTATTTCGTAGTTGGCTATGTAGTTGTGTATATTCTCAATGCAGCAGTTGTCGCCTACCGTTACGTTGTGAAGGGTTACGTGGCGCAGTCCGGAATGCTTTTTTATCCCTCCGGGGAGGGAGAATACGCTACAGAATTCTCCGAGCCTTACCTCTCCCGAGAACCTTGTATGGTGAACATGTTCCGGAGTGAAGCCCGGAGCTACTTTTACACCGTTCCAGTTGTCGGAAAGGCATGCCTGGCCTTCCAACTGTTCTATCTCCTTTTCAGTTAGATTCCTGTATTCCATTTTTGTGTTTGCCGTTGTTCCGACGCATGCTTTGTCATTAAAACAAATTCTGGACGGTTTGTCTTACTGTCTTGCGAAAAAAATCCAACCGTTCGGCCGGTATCAGTAGTCCGGCAAGAACCTGCCGTATCAGAACGGACATGTTTGCGGATTCTCCTCCGTGTACCATTTGCTCCATACGGCATAATGCCTTGCTCCGTCGGTGTTCATCCTCCTTACGGTTTCATCGGATATCCGTTTGATGAATTTTGCCGGTACTCCGCCCCATACTTCGTTTTCGCCCACCACTGTATCTTTCAACACCAAAGCACCGGCGGCAATTATTGCCCCGTTGCCGATATGGCAGTTGTCGAGTAGGGTAGAGCCCATGCCTATCAGAACGTTGTTGCCTATTTTAGCTCCGTGGACGGTTGCATTGTGCCCGATTGTTACATCGTTTCCTATTTCCACAGCACCTATTCCCGGGGTTGTGTGGAGTACGGCACAGTCCTGTATGTTTACGCGGTCGCCGGTTTTTATATATTCTATATCGCCCCTTACTACTGCGCTGTACCATACGCTACAGTTGTCGCCCAATGTTACATCGCCTATTACGGCAGCGGTTTCCGCTACATAACACTCTTTTCCGAACCGTGGTGTCGCACCGTTTATGGTCTTTATCATTTTTTCCGTATTTGTCTGTTGCCTTTATATGTATATGTCGTTGCAGGTTGCGCTCAGTCGATGTTTATGTGCCGGATGTTCCTTATTGTGGGGTAGCCCTGGTCGGGAGCGTTGGTACTCATCGGTACCCGTATTACCGACAGGTTCAGCTCGTACGACAATGCAGCCTCCTTTTGCGGCTCTATTACGGCTATTACATTTTGATAGGCATCGTGTACTTCTCCGTCGCAATCTTTCAGGATTTCAGGAATATCGGCTTTTACCGAGCCCCTTTGCATGGGGTGGAGCGAACCGGCTATGGCTGACAATCCGTATCCTGAGTCGCTCCGTATTTTGTTCTCCTCACCGGGCCCCGATGCCGAATTGGCTATTATGGCGAAAAGCGGGTGTCGGGTAACCATCGACGATGCTTCGCGCAGGAACTCGCGGGATGCGGGGTTGAAACAAATTGATATCAGGATATCCGCCATTCCCCGGTTGCTGAGCCTGCGTACGGTATAGTTGGCATCGTCCGATATCAGGTCGACGCAGACCAAAGGGACGAGATTGCCGTATCTGGTTCTATATACGCATAGCGTATCGGACGGGTTCATCCCTTTCCCGCTTAGTATGGACGACTCGAATATGGAAGGTCGCAGTTTGTATGAACGGTATACCGTATCGGGAAATATCACGGGCGCTATGCATGTGCGGTCTTCGGCATAGTATGTGCCTGCAATTATTATTGCATCGTTTTCTTTTGCATGCTCTTTGAACAGCGACAATAACCGGTCTCTTTCTTTTGCTTTCAGACAGGAGGCAAGTTCGGGAAATATTATTATTCCGGCATCTTCTGCTTCGGCCGTTTTCAGGCATTTTTTTATTTTGGACGAATATTCTTTATACGGTCCTCCTATTACGGGAAGAAGGGTGGCCGTATCGGTGGTCAGCGGTATGTTTATCTGAAACTGGCATATTTTTACAGTTGCGGATTTCTCTCCCGCAGGATTGGCCTCTATCTGTTTGACCGTCGGCAGGCCGTCTGCCAGAACGGGTGCGGCCGATAAAAAGGCGTTCACAAGCATTGCTGTTGCAGCCACAATCATTTTGTTTGTCTTTCCCATATTTATTTCCGTGTTTTCGTTGTACGCAATTTACGGCAAATGTATTGTTTTTTTTCCGTTCGCAGCTATACGTCCGGTTGCGGATTTTGCGTGAGCCTGCCAATATAGACAGAACAGGGGAAGAGGTTTTCCCCTTCCCCCGTTTTCCGTGTGGAAAACCGCTGCTTAAAGCAGTTCTACCGAACGTTTTACGAAATTGTCGAGGGCTTCGCCTTTCAGCATGTTGTTCGACAGCAGTGCAAGGTCTATCAGTTGCCTTACAAGCTTGTTCTCTGCTCCGCAGCGTGCATATATTTCTTGCTCTTTTTTTCGCAATCCTTCCACTTCCGCTTCTTTCTGTTTTACAGCGTCTTTATCTTCCGCGCTTATCTCTTCGTCTTTTTTGCCTTTTTGCGCTTCTTTCAGTGCTGTTATTTCGGAATTTATGCGGTTTATGTCGCTTTTTACCGGTTCAGCCTCGGCTTTGCATGCAGCCTCAATTTCATCTATGACCTTTTTCGATACCCGGTTGTCGGTATTTATTATCATGCTGTAACTGTCCGGCATTTCTCCGTAGAAACTCATGCCTGGCTGCATGGCCGACATGTCTTTCATACGGCGCATGAATTCGTTTTGGGTAAGGATTACGGGTTGTGCGCTTTCGCCCACAGCCTCGAACATTACCATGAACTCCGCTTTTTCTACCGACGGTATCTGCGAACGGAACACTCCCGATACGGTCTCTTTCTGTTCGGCCGAGAGGTTTACCTCGCTTTTGGTCTCTTTCGCCACAAGTCTGTCGGCTATTTCGCTGTCTACACGTATGAAACGGCTTTTTTCAAGTTTCTGCTCGAGCATCCCAATGAAATGGATGTCAAGCTGGCCGTCCATAAGCAGGACGTTGTATCCCTTGGCTTTTGCCCCTTCAATGTAGCTGTACTGAGCCGTCTTGTCGGTAGAGTATATGTATGTCAGGTTTCCGTCCTTATCGGTCTGGTCGGCCGAAATCAGCGTCTTGTATTCGTCGAGCGTATAGTGGTTGCCTTCAGTATCTTTTACCAGAGCAAACTTCATAGCCTTTTCATTGAATTTTTCATCGGAAATCATTCCGTATTCTATGAAAAGCTTTATCTCGTCCCATTTCTTTTCAAACTCTTTACGGTCATTGTTGAAAATTTCCTGCAACCTGTCCGCTACTTTCTTGGTTATGTATGTGGATATTTTCTTTACATTGGAGTCGCTTTGCAGGTATGAGCGAGATACGTTCAACGGAATGTCGGGCGAGTCGATTACACCCTGCAGCAACATCAGGAAATCGGGGACTATGCCTTCAACCGAATCTGTTACGAATACCTGGTTGCAGTAGAGTTGTATCCGGTTGCGGGATATGTCGAAATTGTTCCGTACGCGCTGGAAGTAGAGTATTCCGGTGAGTTTGAACGGGTAATCTACGTTGAGGTGTATCCAGAAAAGCGGCTCGTCGAACGACGGGAACAGCGTATGGTAGAACTTCTTGTAGTCTTCATCGGTCAGATCCGACGGTTTCCTGGTCCATGCCGGTGCTGTATCGTTGATAATCTTGTCTTTGTCGGTATCTACGTATTTCCCGTCTTTCCACTCCTGCTCTTTGCCGAATGCTATCGGAACAGGGAGGAAGCGGCAGTATTTTTTCAGCAACTCTTCTATGCGGCTTTTCTCCAGAAACTCCTTGTTCTCGTCATCTATGAAAAGGACAATGTCCGTCCCTCTTTCCTTGCGGTCGGTCTCCGTCATTTCGTATTCGGGCGAGCCGTCGCAACTCCACACAACCCCTTTTGCCCCTTCCTTGTATGAAAGGGTGTGTATTTCCACTTTGCCCGATACCATGAAGGCCGAATAGAACCCTAACCCGAAATGCCCTATTATGGCATTTGCATCGTTTTTGTATTTGTCGAGAAATTCCTCTGCGCTTGAAAATGCAATCTGGTTGATGTATTTTTCAATCTCTTCCCCCGTCATGCCGATACCCCGGTCGGATATTGTAAGGGTTTTTGCTTTCTCGTCAACCGATACCTTTACCGTAAGGTCGCCGAGCTCTCCCTTGAATTCCCCGCATGAAGAGAGGGTCTTCAACTTCTGGGTGGCGTCTACGGCATTCGATATAAGCTCGCGCAGGAATATGTCGTGGTCGCTGTACAAGAATTTTTTGATTACCGGAAAAATGTTGTCGGTAGTTACTCCAATAGTTCCTTTTGACATAGTTGTATCTGTTTTTAATTGATAATATCGTTTTGTGAATCATGCAATACGTATTGTGTGGACGGCAAAAAAAATGCCAGACCGGACGGTCTGACATTTTGACTTGTGTATTTGACGGTTTGTCATTTGTTTACTTGAGCCGTTATTTTCTTCTCTTTTTCATCGTATCCGACAGTTATCGTATCGCCCGGAACCGTGCTGCCGCAGAGTATCAGTTCCGAGAGGGTGTCTTCAAGATGTTCCTGTATGGCCCGTTTCAACGGACGCGCACCGAACTGGACATCGCATCCGGCATCGGCAATGAACCCTTTTGCCGCATCGGTAATATCTATTTTGTATCCCAACCCTTCTATGCGTTTGTAGAAATCTTCCAGTTCGAGGTCTATTATCTTGAAAATAGCATCCCGGTCGAGACTGTCAAAAATGATTACATCGTCGATGCGGTTAAGGAACTCGGGCGAGAAAGACTTGTTCAGCGCTTTGCGGACTATGGAATGCGCCGACTGTTTGTCTCTTTCCGTACTGCCCGTGGCAAACCCTATCCCTGTCCCGAACTCTTTCAGTTGCCTTGTACCTACATTTGATGTAAGGATTATTATGGTATTCTTGAAGTCGATGTATCTGCCCAGACTGTCGGTAAGGCGCCCTTCGTCCATTACCTGCAACAGCAGGTTGAATACATCGGGATGCGCTTTTTCAATCTCGTCGAGCAGCACCACGGAGTAGGGTTTGCGCCGGACCTTTTCCGTAAGCTGCCCCCCTTCTTCGTAACCGATATATCCCGGAGGCGCGCCTATTAGCCGCGATACGCTGAATTTTTCCATGTATTCGCTCATGTCTACCCGTATTATCGCGTTCTGCGAATCGAACAGGATTTCCGCTATCTTTTTTGCCAGATAGGTTTTCCCTACACCTGTCGGCCCGAGGAACATGAATGTGCCTATCGGCTTTTTCGGGTCTTTCAGCCCTATGCGGTTGCGGCGGATTGCCCTCACTACCTTGTTTACCGCATCGTCCTGGCCTATGATGCTCTTTTTAAGGGTCTCTTCCATTTTTATAAGGCGCTCGGTTTCGCCCTGAGCAATCTTTTGTATGGGGATACCAGTCATCATCGAGACTATATCGCGGATCATATCTTCATCAATCACCTTGAGGGTGGTCTTCATCTCCGTACTCCACTTGTCCTTGGCCTCTTTAAGTTCGGCTCTAAGCTGTTTCTCCTTGTCGCGGTATTTTGCCGCAAGTTCAAAATCCTGTTCGTTGGCGGCATTGTTCTTGGCCGTTGTTACGGCATCTAATTCCGTTTCTATGTCCACTATTTCCTTTGGCACGGAAATATCCTTTATGTGGGCTTTTGAACCGGATTCGTCTATTATGTCTATTGCCTTGTCGGGGAAATTGCGGTCGCTTATATATCTCGAAGCCAGTTTCACGCAGGCTTCAAGTGCCCCGTCGGTATATGATACATTATGGAACTCTTCGTAATTGCCTTTTATGTTGTGCAATATCTGCAACGTCTCCTCCTCGGTGGTGGGGGAGACTATTATCTTTTGGAAACGGCGTTCCAATGCCCCGTCCTTTTCTATGTTTTTCCGGTATTCGTCGAGTGTGGTTGCTCCTATGCACTGTATTTCCCCGCGGGCAAGCGCCGGTTTCAGCATATTGGCCGCATCGAGCGAACCGGCAGAGTTGCCGGCCCCCACTATGGTGTGTATTTCGTCTATGAACAATATTATGTTCCTGTTCTTCGACAGTTCTGCCAATATGGATTTAAGCCTTTCTTCAAATTGTCCCCTGTACTTTGTGCCTGCAATTATGGAAGCCATGTCGAGCGATACTATGCGCTTGTTGAAAAGCGTGCGCGGGACTTTGTGCTTGTTTATGCGTATGGCCAACGCTTCGGCTATGGCCGATTTGCCTACTCCGGGTTCGCCTATCAGCACCGGGTTGTTTTTCTTGCGGCGGCTCAATATTTGCGAAAGTCTCTCTATTTCCCTGTCCCTGCCTATGACGGGGTCCAGTTTCCCCGTTTCTGCCAGTTTCGTCATGTCTGTCCCGAAACTGTCGAGTACGGGTGTGTCGGACGTGTTGCCCTTGCTCGAATCACTCATGTGGTGAACCGCCCCTTTCCCCGCATTGCCGAATGTTGAGGGGGCATCTTCTACATCATCGTCGTTATTGGTGTATGCGGATGTCATGTCGCCGGCATCCGGCCATCCTCCGGAACTGTTCAACTTGTAGTGCGATATAATCATGCTGTATGTCTCTCTGTATGTTATATTGTTATCCGTCAATATCCTGGTTGCGGAATCGTTCTTTTCCCTGAGTATTGCAAGCAGCAAATGTTCCGATTCCACTTCCTGGCATTTCAGATTGTGGGCTTCGAGTTTGCTTATTTTTATTATCCTGTCGGTGTCTTCCCTCGGAGTTATCTCTTCTGCCGGTATAGTGGCCGCCGGTATCTCAACCTTGAACAACCCTTCTGCTTTCTCTTTGAAGGAAGCAAGGGTTATGCCTCTCTGCTTTAGTATCTTAACCGCCATTCCGGAATCTTCGCGAAGAATGGCAAGGATAAGATGCCCGGGCGTAATGTTCGCACAGTTTGTGCGTGCAGCTTCTTCCCGGCTGTATCCTAATATGTCGTTTACTCTTTTTGAATATTTTATTTCCATATGCTTTGGCTTTGACGCAAAGATAGTGAAAGGGACAAAATAACAAGCAATCTGCGGTGCGGCTTTCGGGATTCGCCCTCGGTCATTTACGCGGGTAAATTCCCGTCGGCCTCACCCTGTATCCGCTCCACATCTCACATGTTCTTTTGCCCCTCAGGTACTTGCAGGAGTACGAAAACCTTTTCTTCCCCTGCATGCTTCACCCAAAGACGGTGAAAGGGACAAAATAACAAGCAATCTGCGGTGCGGCTTTCGGGATTCGCCCCCGGTCATTTACACCGGTTTATACTGCTTTTGTATCTTTCAGTATTATATATGACTGCAAATAGTATGCCGCATTTTGCCGGTGTCGGTTTTTTTGTATGCGCCTGTCGCCTCTTATATCGGGTTTATCCGGTATGGGGGCGAGGTTTGCGGAATATTTAGCCATGGCTTTTTATTGCAGAATCTCGGTGTCCGAACCCGGTCCTGCTTGGATTTACTCCTCTTGTCTTTGTCTGTTGCCCGTAATTTGTCGGTATCTGTCCGGTCCCATACCCGGGATATCCCTGGAAAAAACGCTTTTATACCTCTCTGCCGTTCTGCTCCGTTTCCTGTATGTATCTGTTTTTTGATGTTTTTTTGGCGGAAATGCACCTATTTGAAATGCAAAAATTTTCCTGTACCGCCAAAATGTATTATCTTAGTGCAGTTTTTGATATTATTGTATTGTATAACGTATATACGGGTTAAATGATTGACAGAGAAGATAGAATTATAAAGATCAATATCGAAGAGGAGATGAAAAAATCGTACATCGACTATTCGATGTCGGTTATTGTGGCGCGTGCTTTGCCGGATGTCCGGGACGGTTTCAAGCCTGTACACCGCAGAGTGCTGTTCGGTATGAACGAACTTGGCAACAATTCAAACAAACCTCATAAGAAGTCTGCAAGAATCGTCGGCGAAGTATTGGGAAAATACCATCCTCACGGCGATTCTTCGGTATATCTTACAATGGTGCGTATGGCCCAGCCGTTTTCAATGCGGTATATGCTCGTTGACGGAAACGGGAATTTCGGGTCTGTCGACGGCGACAGCCCTGCCGCCATGCGATACACCGAGGCGCGCCTTTCGCGAATAGCGGAAGAGATGCTGCAGGATATAGACAAGGATACCGTAAACTTCCGGAACAACTTCGACGACACCTTGCAGGAGCCCGAGGTGCTCCCTACGCGGATACCCAACCTGCTCGTCAACGGGGCTTCCGGTATTGCCGTGGGAATGGCCACCAATATGCCTACCCACAACCTTACTGAGGTAATAGACGGTATTTGTGCGTATATTGATGACCCTGAAATATCGGTAGAAGGGCTGATGCAGTATATAAAGGCCCCCGACTTTCCTACCGGGGGATACATATACGGCTATTCCGGCGTAAAGGAGGCATATGAAACAGGACGCGGGCGTATAGTAATGCGTGCGCGAGCCGAGATAGAGACGGAAGGCAACAGGGAGAGCATAATCGTTACCGAAATACCGTATGGTGTCAATAAGGCCGAACTTATTAAGAGTATAGCCGAGCTGGTCGTAGACAAGAAAATTGAGGATATTTCCAATATCAACGACGAATCGGATAAACGTTCGGGCATGCGTATTGTCATAGACCTGAAGAAGGATGCCAATTCAAGCGTTATTCTCAATAAACTCTATAAGATGACTGCAATGCAGTCTTCGTTCAGTGTCAATAATATAGTCCTTGTTGACGGCAGACCCAGGCTGCTGAATCTCAAACAGCTTATTGAAGCGTTTGTAAAGCATCGCCACGAGGTGGTTCTGCGCAGGACCCGTTTCCTTTTGCGCAAGGCGGAGGAAAGGGCTCACATATTGGAGGGCCTGATTCTTGCCTGCGATCACCTCGATGAAGTCATAAGCCTGATACGTTCTTCAAAGTCGCGCGATATTGCCCGCGAACGGTTGATGGAACGCTTCGCCCTGTCGGATGCGCAGGCCCGGGCCATAGTGGAAATGAGGCTCGGACAACTTACCGGAATGGAGCAGGATGATCTCCGCGAGAAATTCAGGCAGACCATGGAGCAGATAGCATACCTCAACACGATATTATCGGACGAAAAGGTCTGCATGCAGGTTGTCAAGGATGAACTGATAGAGATAAAGGACAAATACGGCGATGAGCGCAGAAGTGAGATTGTTTATGCCACGGAAGATTTCAATGCGGAAGATTTCTATGCCGACGAGCAGATGATAATAACCATTTCGCACATGGGGTATATAAAGAGAACCCCGCTTGCCGATTTCAGAGCCCAAAACCGCGGTGGGGTAGGAGCCAAGGGTAGCGAAACACGCGACGAGGATTTCATAGAGTATATCTATCCAGCGTCGATGCACAACTATATGCTCTTCTTTACCCAGAAAGGGCGTTGCTACTGGCTTAAAGTGTACGAAATTCCCGAAGGCAGCAAAAACTCCAAAGGGCGTGCCGTACAGAACATGCTCAATATAGAACCGGACGACAAGATCAATGCGTTTATCCGCGTGAAGAATCTTCAGGATCCGGAATACAATTCAACGCATAATCTTGTATTCTGTACCAAAAAGGGCATTATAAAGAAAACGAGCCTCGAAGCATATTCGCGCCCGCGTAAAAACGGAGTGAACGCAATTGTAATAAGAGAGGACGACAAGGTTATCCAGGTGCGCCTGACAGACGGTAATTCCGATATTGTAATTGCCAACAAGAACGGCCGTGCAATACGCTTCCATGAGAGCAAGGTGCGCGAAATGGGGCGTATGGCGACAGGTGTAAGAGGTATGATGCTCGACGATGACGGTGAGGATGAGGCCGTAGGAATGGTTTGCATACAGGACCCGGAAAAAGAGACCATAATGGTAATATCGGAACAGGGATACGGAAAGCGTTCTGATATAAGTGATTACAGGATTACAAACCGCGGAGGGAAAGGAGTCAAGACCTTGAACATAACCGATAAGACCGGAAAACTGGTAGCCATAAAAAGCGTAACCGACGAGAATGATATTGTAATAATAAACAAATCGGGGATAACTCTCAGGATGAAACTTTCGGATGTACGCGTAATGGGGCGTGCCACACAAGGCGTAAAACTGATAAACCTCGAGAAGCGGAGCGACGAGATTGCTTCGGTATGCAAGGTCTTGTCGGAAAAAGAAGAAGAAGCCTTGTCCGAAAACGAAGGTTCTGACAATGCAGTAGCCGGTACTGCAACGGAGGCAGAGAATACACCGGCAGAGTAGGGGGGGGACGAAAAAGACAATTATTTTAGTAATAACTAACACATAGAGACTATGAGGAAAATTTGTTTGACATTAGTCATGGCGTTAATCGTCGGTGCTACAGGTTTTGCACAGAAAAAGAATGTAAACAGTGCATATAATGAAACGTGGCAGGATGCGCCTAATTTCGACAATGCCCGTAAACTTATCAAGGAGGCCTTTAACGATTCCACGACAATGAATTGGGTAAAGACCTGGGCCACTGCAGGTATGGTTGAAATGCGTTTCTTTGAGATAGAATTGACAAAAGCCATGTCGGGCGGTTCGCCCAACGAGGAGGCAATGTACAATGCGTTGAAAGAAGCATACGATTATTTCCTTGTTGCCGTTGACCTGGACGCAAAACCCGATGAAAAAGGCAGGGTTAAACCGAAGTATACAAGGGATATAAAGGAACAGCTGCATACCAATATGGAATATTTCTATTATGGCGGCGGATACTTCCTCAACAAGCAGAACAACCAGAAGGCATATGAAATGTTTAAGATATTCGATGACCTTTGCCGGAAAGACTTTATGGAATCGTTCAAAATAAACTGCAATGACTCCATGCATATGCAGTCGCGTTATCTTGCTGCCATAATGGCGTATACGTCCGGCGACAAGGATGAAGCCCTTACGGCATTCCTCAGATCGAAAGAAGACAATTTCAACGGGCTGGATGTTTATAACGCAATAGCGAATATTTACGGAGAGAAAAAAGATACGGTAAACCAGATTGCTATCCTTCAGGAAGGCATCGAAAAGTTCGGGGAAGAGGCCAATTCCGACGAATACGGTTTTATGAGCCAACTTATAAATATTTACATAAACAAGTCGGACATAACCACTGCAATATCCATGCTTAACGAGTCGCTCAAGACCGACCCCAACAACCGCGAATATTGGAAAGTACTCGGTTCTCTCTACTATGAACAGGAAGATGAGGCAAACGCAATAAGCGCATTGGAGAAAGCGATAGAGATAGATCCCGCATATGCCGATGCATACGGCGAACTTGGACGTATATACTACAATACGGCTGTAAATGAAAGCAACAAGGCAAATGAAATACAGAATAATGCGGAATACAGCAAGGCTAAGGAGGAGATAGTAAAACCTGCATTCCAGAAGGCAATACCTTATTATGAAAAGGCCCATGAACTGAATCCCGGTGAAAAAGGTTTCCTTTACAATCTTAAGAGTATCTATTACAATATAGACGACGGGGCAAATCTGGAAAGGATAGAGAAACTTCTGGGCGAATAAGAGCCGAAACGGTTATAAAAAAGTGAATAAACTCCGAAAGTATTTATATGGCTTTCGGAGTTTGTTTGTTGTTTGGGAATCTTTTCAAAAAAATGCGACCTGTTGCAACCATACAGTTGCAAGGTACGTCTAAACGTAAGAAAAACGGACAAATATTTTAGGTACTCCGTATGGGGGTATGCTTATATTTATATCCGTAACAGGTAAATTTGAATGATATATAAAAACTTTGATTATGGATACAGGTAATGTTGCCGTGATAATGTTCTTTACGGCTTCCGTCTTGTCGGTTTACTTCATATTGCAGTTCATCTACAAAAGCAAGAAGGAGAAGTATGATATGGTTAAACATGCCATAACGAACCATTATCCGAACGCCCATCTTCTTTTGTCTAAAGGCTACGGCAGAAAACAGGCGACCTATATTTCAAGCGTCAAGAAAATTGCTGTTGCAGTGGCTTTGTTAATCCCGTGTTGCTTTGAAATAGACAATGATCTTCGGATTGTTTTATTGTCCGTCGGGTTGTTTCTTCTGTTTTACGGTATCGGAATGCTGCCGATTACGGCGTTAAAGGAAAAGAAGCCGGATGAACCCGGTGCAAAGGAAGCCGAAATTACGGAGAAAACGGGACAGGTCGGTAACGGCGAAAATTCGGAAACGACAGTTGCTGCCGCAGACAAGAATTGAAAACGGGTTTTGTGATTACTTATTTGTAGGGGATTACCGTATACGCTGTGGGCAATAACGCGGAAGACATATTGTTGGTTTCGGAGGTTGCATTGCTGGGAAGCAGAAAAGCATTTGAACGCCTTGTAGACAAATATCAGGTCCCGGTCCGTAATTTTTTTATGTTGCATACCGGGTATGATAGCATGTTGAGTGATGATCTGTCGCAAGAGACTTTCATAAGGTGCTGGGAGAAAATAGGAACATTCAAAGGCATTTCTTCGTTCCGGACATGGATGTACACGGTGGCGCACAATATATTGTCGGATTATTACCGCAGCCGTAGCAGACAGGTGCAACTTGACGAATATCTGCAGGATACGGCCACACGGAGTACTGACGACGATACATCGGTTGAAACACGGTATGATTCGGTGTCGGCATTGAGGCCGTTGTCTGATATTGAAAAGAGCTGTGTGATACTGTATTACATGAACGATTTGTCCGTTTCAAAGATAGCGCAGATAGTGTCATTACCTGCTGGTACTGTAAAATCGCATTTATCGAGAGCAAGGGCAAAAATGCAGAAATATCTAAATGAGGACGGTTATGAAAAATGATTCGCTTAAAAATTACTTCAATTCAATAGCACCTGTACCGTACAGCAGGGAGTTTACGGAGAAGGTCATGGAAAATATAGGCGACAGGATGCCTGTGCCTTTTTTCAGGATATTTCTGCTCATCGTTTTATGGGGAGGTTTGATTTATATAACGCTGGATTCACCCGAAACCATATTGTCATACCTCAAGTTTGAATACAAAGAGTCCGATCCGGGTTTAATTTCCGATCCGGGTTTTATCGCGGCTTATTTCCTGCGTTTGCTTATGCTTATGTTTGTGCCGGTATCGCTGAGCGTACTGATAATGTATGATTACTTTACCGAAACATTCAACAAATTGACCGAAAACCTGCTTGAAGCATATAACCGTAAAGGGTATTCTTTGTGAGCAGAATAATTTCTGTACGATATTTAATTTCTGTAGGATTTGCATAATCATGCCTGTTGATGATAGAGGTCCCGATATCTCTTATTTGTGTAATACATATTTTCCACCTCTTTTGTTCTATAATTAATATTATGTTAAATAGCTTCTTTCCTTACATATCTGAAATAGTGTAACTCCCTATGACCCGTGATAAACAGAACCCGACTGTTACTCCCGCGAAGAGTCTGCTATTTTGAGGCAGGACAAATTCTGTCCTGTATTTGAATTTTGCAATCTTTGCCATTCAATGGCATAAATAAGTTGCACTCGGCATAACATAATCTTACGGTCCGTTATTGCCCCCCAGACATTATCCTTGTTTTTTAACGGCAAATCAATCGCGCTGTTTTATATTTGCATATGATTTGCGTTACGGATTATGGAATTGCCTGACAGCTTTTTTGATTTCGTACAGGCGCATAAAGATGATGATTGTATCAGACTGCGCCTTAAGGCGGCCGATATTACTGCCTCCATTACATGGATTTCGATGATTTCTATAATTCTAAACTCTTAATAAATTAATTGATATTTACTATGGAAATTCCCAATTTTTTTCTTGTTTGTTTGATACCTATTATTTTTATCGTTACGCTTCATTTAGTAAGGAAAAACTTTTCAAAGAATACGAACGACCCTGCTCCGATTTCGTGCTTTTGGGTACTATTATACGCAGGTTCGATAACCCTAGCGATTATGATGCTTATTTTAGTTCTTGTTTATATACTTCCATAAGGCAACGTCTTATCAGTCTTAAACAGCTATTAAAAATCGTTATATAATTTTTGCGTTACGGATTATGGAATTGCCCGACAGCTTTTTTGATTTCGTACAGGCGCATAAAGATGATGATTGTATCAGACTGCGCCTTAAGGCGGCCGATAATGCGGGCTTCGATACAAAGTTCGCAATAAATCAGATTGAAGCCCGACGCAAAACCAGATATAAATTGCCGCAGATAAACTCATATGCAAGATTCGTATTCCCGTCGCTCCTTGCCGCCGAACAGTCTACATCTGAAGACGCTGCTGCATTTAAACGCAGTCTGTTTGCCGGACGCTATTCTTCTGTCTGCGATCTGACCGGAGGTTTGGGAATAGATACGGCATATATTTCCGATGTGGTTGGCAAGGTCGTCTATATAGAGCGTTTCGCAGATTATTGCGATGCCGCAATCCATAATTTCTCAGTATTGGGGAAACACAATATCGAGGTAGTAAATGCCGATTGCAGGGAGTTTGTGGTTGAAAATGACCGGCATTCCGATGCCTATTATATTGATCCGGCAAGGCGTGGCGTTGCAAATTCCAGGCTTTTCTCTTTTGCCGATTGCGAACCTAATGTCCTAACCCTTTTGCCTTTGCTTTTACAAGGCGGTTCGGAGGTATGGCTAAAGGCCTCCCCTATGGTCGATATATCGCTGGCAATAAGCGAACTGGCGCATGTTACTGACGTGTATGCCATATCGGTAAAAGGCGAATGCAAGGAGTTGCTCTTCCGTATCAAGGCGGGAACTGCTTCCGAGGCAGTGATACACTGTGCCGATATAGTACATGGCAGATACGAGATTTTCGATTTTTTGCTTTCGGAAGAAAAGAGTATTGCCTCCCTGCATTATGCCGATACTCCCCTGTCCTATCTGTACGAACCTGGAGCATCCATTCTTAAAGGCGGGGCATTTAAGTCGGTAGCGAACCGTTATGCAGTAAGTAAATTGCACAAAAACAGCCATTTGTACACAAGCCGTAATGCTGTTCCGGATTTTCCCGGGCGCAGGTTTGCTGTTATGGATGTTATTCCGTTTAAGAACAGTGCACTAAAGGGTTTAAACGCAAGGTATCCGGCTGCCAATATCACCGTGCGGAATTTCCCGCTCACGGCCGATGCACTGAGAAAAAGGCTGAAAATAAAGGATGGCGGCGACATATATATGTTTGCCACAAAATGCAATGACGGCGGGAATATCCTGATTGTCTGCAACAGGATTACCTCTTGAACAGGCGTTCCATATTGCGCTTGTCTTCGCGTTCTTTTATGGATTCGCGCTTGTCATACATTTTTTTACCGCGGGCTACGGCTATTTCGAGTTTTGCCAACCCTTTTTCGTTTATGAAAAGGCGTGTGGGGATTATCGAAAATCCCGCTTCCTTATCCGTCCTTGCAATTTTGCGCAGTTCTTTTTTTGTAAGCAGCAGTTTCCGCTCTCTCCTTACAGAGTGGTTGTTGTATGTCCCGTACGCGTACTCGGCAATATACATGTTTTTTACCCACAGTTCGCCGTTCACAAAATAGCAGTATGTGTCGGTAAGCCCTGCTTTCCCCTGCCTTATCGCCTTGATTTCCGTTCCGGTCAGCACTATGCCGGCCCTATATTTGTCCAGCAGTTCATAATCGAATGTCGCACGGCGGTTTTTAATATTTATTTGCTGGTTGTTCATACAAGTCTCATAAGTAATTTCAACAGAATGGCGATTATTGCGGGCAACAGCAACGCAACAAACGATATTAACGGAATAAAGCGTCCCTGGGCATTTTCCGTAACTTTAAGGAAGTGTCTGGCTCCGGACCATGCAATATATACGACATACAGAGACAGCATTGCAATATAAGGCAATACTCCCGACGGGACGAACATCCCGGCTATATACAGCAGGACAGTAGCCGTACACAATACAGCCGCGTACATGTCGCATCTTGCCTTTCCGGCTTCTTTCCCTATCAGTTTGCCGGTAGCATACGCGGCTGCAAAATAAGCCGCGAAAAACTGCACGAAAGTTATTACTGCAATTTTAAGTGCCGTCTCCATTCCGGAATCCCCGCGGTTTTCGGTAAAGTGCAGGTTGGCGATGAATGCGGCCAGTGAAGCTATCCCCGAAAACAGCGACAGCATATTCAATGCCCGGTTGTCGCCTTTGGCATCCGCCAATGCGGTATCGGAATACTCTTTATCGGCATCTGTCCATGCCTTTTTGGGGAGAATGATGAACTTCAGAATGGAAAGTACGCTGTCCGTACGCATTATACCGTATTTTTTATTTGCGCGAATATACTATAAAAACGGTAATTCTGCATCTGTTTTGTTTGCATTATATGGCAAAGAATCATAATTTTGCAACCGGAAAAAACAACAATTCGTATAAATTTTATGCCGCAGATGTCTGTAAGAGGTGAAGTGATGCCGGCTTCGCCTATAAGGAAATTGGTACCGTTGGCTAACGAAGCCAAGAGAAAAGGTATAAAAGTATATCACCTCAATATAGGACAGCCCGATATACCCACACCTGAGATAGGTTTGGATGCCGTAAGGGATATAAGGCGGGAGATATTGGAATACAGCCCGAGTGAAGGGTACAAGTCGCTGAGAGAGAAACTTGTTTCGTATTATGCGACGTTCAACATAAATATCTCTGCCGATGATATTATCATAACCACCGGAGGGTCGGAAGCCGTACTCTTTTCTTTTATGGCATGTCTCGATCCCGGCGATGAAATAATCGTGCCCGAACCGGCCTATGCCAATTATATGGCGTTTGCCATTTCTGCCGGGGCTGTTATCAAAACCATCCCCTCCTCGATTGAGGATGGTTTTGCGCTCCCTTCGTTCGACAAGTTCGAGGCTTTGATATCGGAGCGTACGCGCGGTATCCTTATCTGCAACCCGAACAACCCTACCGGTTATATCTATTCCAAAGAAGAGATGGAGCGGCTGAAGGATATTGTCAGGAAATACGACCTGTTCCTCTTTTCGGACGAGGTTTACAGGGAGTTCTGTTATACAGGTGCACCGTATGTGTCGGCATTCCACCTGGAAGGGATTGAAGACAATGTGGTATTGATTGACTCCGTATCGAAGCGCTACAGTGAATGCGGTATAAGGATAGGGGCTTTGATAACCAAAAACAAAGCGTTGCGAAACCACGTCATGAAGTTCTGTCAGGCACGCTTGAGCCCGCCATTGTTGGGACAGGTGGTTGCAGAGGCCTCGATAGATGCTTCGCAGGAATATCTTCAAAGTACTTACGACGAGTATCTGGCACGACGCAATTTCCTGATAAACGGCATAAATGCCATCCCGGGCTGTTATACGCCCATGCCTATGGGGGCTTTCTATACCATGGCAAAACTGCCGGTAGACGATGCTGACAAGTTCTGCGCATGGTGTCTTAAGGAGTTCCAGTACGAAGGGCAGACGGTATTCATGGCGCCAGGTTCAGGCTTTTATACAACTCCCGGGCTCGGAATCAATCAGGTAAGGCTGGCATATGTACTGAACCGTGAAGATCTGGCAAAAGCTCTTGTAGTCCTTGAAAAGGCTTTGGAGGCGTATCCCGGACGCACGTTATGAAGTGCGAGTTCTTTATAGCACGAAACATATATTTTAACGGCGACTCTGCCGCTAAACGCCTCTCTCCTGCCGTAAGGATTGCAACAGCCGGAATAGCCCTGGGCATGGCGGTAATGATTCTTGCCGTGGCCATTGTAATAGGTTTCAAGAACGAAGTAAGCGACAAGGTTATAGGGTTCGGTTCGCATGTAACCGTATCGGGCATGAATGAAGAGGCATACCTTTCGTCCGTTCCGGTATCGGTCGATTCGGCAATAAGCGATGCGATAGCCGCCGACAGAAGGGTAAGACGGATAGAGCGTGTGGCCGAAACTCCCGCAGTATTCAAGACCGATACCGATTTCGC
This sequence comes from uncultured Bacteroidales bacterium, assembly GCA_949297125.1. Taxonomy (GTDB): domain Bacteria; phylum Bacteroidota; class Bacteroidia; order Bacteroidales; family G3-4614; genus Caccoplasma_A. The sequence goes on along the minus strand of CASFRS010000018.1, from coordinate 105,104 downwards.
CGGAGTTCTTGTCAAAGGGATAGGGAGTGAATATGATACCGCTTTTTTCCATAACTCGCTGGTGGCAGGCCGCCTCCCGGACGTATACGGCAAAACACCGGCCAATGAAGTCCTTGTTTCGGCCCAAATCGCTTCCAGCCTTCATCTGGATACAGGATCATCCATATATTGTTATTTTATAGACGGGAATAGCGTAAAGGCCCGCAAGTTTAAAATATGCGGCATATACCGGACCAATTTCAGCGATTACGACCGTCTGTACGTTCTCGGCGATATAAGGACCGTACAACGGGTAAACGGCTGGAACGACGACCAATATACGTCGTTGGAAATAAACCTGCATAATCGCGACAATGTAAAACCTTTTACGGAAGAACTCTTCTTCTCCCTGCTCGGGCAGCACGACAAATACGGCATAACCTATTTTGCAAGTTCCGCATACGATAAAAATCCCCAGCTTTTTGAATGGCTTAACCTGCTCGACATGAATGTCTGGATAATAATAATCCTCATGTCGGCCGTTGCCGGATTCACTATTATCTCCGGAATCCTTATAATAATATTGGAGAGGACTTCCATGATAGGGACCCTGAAAGCTTTGGGCGCCGATAACCGGGCTATAAGGAAAATATTCCTCTTCCTCTCTTCGTTCCTTATAATCAAAGGGCTTATATGGGGAAATATCATAGGCCTGACATTATGCGGGCTGCAATATTGGTTTAAAATAGTCAAGCTCGACCCCTCGGTGTATTATATTTCGGCCGTACCGGTTGAGGCGGACTGGCGCATCTTTTTGCTCCTGAATTCAGGGTGCATGATACTCTTCCTTTTAATGGTAATAGCCCCTACATATATCATTTCGCGTATCAGACCGGCAGCTACAATGCGCTTTGAATAAACGGCACTACGCCCACACGGTGCAGGATTTCCGCAAAAGGCACAAAAAATACGCAATGCACTGCCTTGTACATTGCGTATCCATTATATATCCTACTGCCGGAGGATGGCCTTACTCGAACATCCGTTTTATTTTGGCGAAAATCCGGTCCTTTACAGACTTGGTAGGGGTAAAGTTCGATTGCCCTACAAACTTTTCGATACTCTTCTTTTCCTCCGAATTAAGATTCTCGGGGATATATACCGACAGGTTCACCAGCAAATCCCCTACCCCGTAACGGTTTACCGACGGAAGTCCCTTGCCTCTCAGACGGAGCACCTTGCCAGGCTGTGTACCAGGCTCTATCTTTACTTTTACCTTCCCGTCTATTGTGGGAATTTCAAGTGTGCCGCCAAGTGCGGCTGTCGGGAAATCGAGAAGGGCATTATAAATCAGGTCATTCTCGTCCCTCAGCAGTTCGCCGTGCGGTTCTTCTTCTATAAGTACCAGCAAGTCGCCGTTTACTCCGCCGTGGCGGGCAGCGTTCCCTTTCCCGCTCATGGAGAGTTGCATCCCCTCCATAACTCCGGCAGGAATATTTATGGTGATTATTTCGTCCTCCTTTATTATCCCTTCGCCGTTGCAGGCTGCACACTTTTTGGTTATCACTTTCCCCTCTCCGCCACAGGTGGGACATGTGGTGGTCGATTGCATTGCTCCGAGGAAAGTCTGTTGTACCCTCGTTACAACCCCGCTCCCCTTACATGTACTGCATGTGGTGTATGCAGTACCGCTTTCCGCACCGGTGCCGTTGCATGCCTTGCAACTCACGTATTTCTTGACCTTTATCTTTTTTTCAACTCCGGTGGATATCTCCTTGAGCGAGAGTTTGACTTTAACTCTCAGGTCCGTACCGCGGTTTACGTGTTTGTGCGTTCGCCCGCCTCCGCCGAAACCTCCGAAGCCGAAACCTCCGAAGTGGCCGCCGAATATGTCGCCGAACTGGGAGAATATGTCTTCCATACTCATCCCTCCGCCGCTGAATCCGCCACCGGCTGCACCTCCCACTCCGGCATGGCCGAACTGGTCGTACCGGCTGCGCTTCTCGGGGTTGCTCAAAACCTCGTAAGCCTCGGCCGCTTCCTTGAATTTCTCTTCAGCCTCCTTGTTGCCGGGATTTTTGTCGGGATGGAATTCTATTGCCTTCTTACGATATGCCTTTTTTATCTCCTCCGGCGTAGCTGTTTTCGATACGCCAAGCACTTCGTAATAATCTCTTTTTTCTGCCATAACCTTTCGTTTTATTCTCCTACGACAACTTTTGCGAACCTTATTACCTTATCGTTCATCGTGTACCCTTTCTGCACACAATCTATCACTTTCCCTTTTTTATCGGGATCTTCAACAGGGAACATGGTAACCGCTTCGTGGTATTCCGTATTGAAATCGGCATTTTCGGTATCTATCGGCTTTATTCCGTGCTGGGAGAGATATTTGTTGAACTTGTTGTATATATGGGTTACACCCTCTTTCAGCGCATCTATATCCTTGCTGTCGTTGATGGCGGCAATGCTCCTTTCAAAGTCGTCTATGATAGGAAGCAGGTTCTTGAGGCACTCCTCTCCCCCCGACTTTATCAAGTCGGCCTTCTCTTTCAGAGTCCTTTTCCGGTAGTTGTCGAAGTCGGCCATTACAAGGAGTTTGTCCTTTGCCGCCTGTTCGAGTTTTGCTTTAAGTTCCGAAACTTCTGCCGCAAGAGCTTCTGTTTCGGAAACTTCCGTTTTTTCCTCTTCTGTATTCTCCGTGCCTTCTCCGGTATCGGTATCATCGGAAAAATTGTCGCACTTTTTATCGGCAACCTGTTCTTCCGGAAATTCCTCACCTTCGGAATTACGCTTGTTTTCTTTGTTTATATCCATATCTTGTCTGTTTTATATTCGCAAACTGTCCGGTCATTCTATCTGCAAAAATTTTGCCATAAGACCGGGACTGAATTTTTGTCATTATTTTGACAATTTGTCATATATGTACCATCTGCTCTGAAAACGGGAAGGTGCCGCTTTCCCGTTCGGGGGGTATGACATATAAAAACCGAACCGGGGAAGTCCAGTCTTTTCCCTGAAATTCCCCGGTTTATGTTATTCCGGCCCAAAGCCGTCTGCCGACTGTTACTGCTCGTAGCTCGACCCGTCGAAACAGTGCGTGCAAATCGACTCTTTGGGCAGGCCTATCGAATCGACCAGCGTTTCTATCGGGTTGAATTTCAACGACGATATGTTCAGCTGTTTGCGGATGCATTCCACCATGCGGCAGTATCTGGGCGAATCGGTAGTGGCATACTCTTCAAGATGCTTGTCGTGAGCCCCTTCGAGGTCTTTTATCGTCCTGCGGGTAATCAGTTCCATTTCGCTTTTCGATGCCGTAAAATTGAGGAAGCGGCACGGGTAGATGAGCGGCGGGCAACTTATGCGCATGTGAACCTCTTTTGCCCCGCACCGGTACAGGTCGGCAACGTTGTCCCTCAGTTGCGTGCCGCGTACAATGGAATCGTCGCAGAATACGACCCGCTTGTCTTTCAGCAACCATTTGTTGGGTATAAGTTTCATCTTTGCCACAAGTTCTCTCCTCTCCTGCGTGGTAGGGGTAAAACTCCGCGGCCATGTGGGGGTGTATTTTACTATCCCGCGCTTATATGGCACGCCTTTGCCCACGGCGTACCCTAGCGACATGCCTACACCGGAATCCGGGATTCCAGAAACGAAATCCACATCCACGTCATCCTTTTTCCCCATCTCTTCCCCGCACATGAAACGCATTTCCTCTACGTTTTTCCCTTCATATTCGCATACCGGATATCCGTAATATACCCAAAGGAAAGAACATATCTGCATCTTGTCGTTAGGCTTGCGCAACTGTTTGTATCCGTTGGCATCGACAAGGACTATTTCTCCCGGCCCGATATTGTATTCGGCTTCATATCCGAGGTTGGGGAAACAGCATGTCTCGGACGATACGGCGTATCCTTTGTTGTTCTCGCCTTTTGCTATATACAGCGGCGTCCTTCCGTATTTGTCCCTTGCTGCAATTATGCCGTTTTCCGTCAGCAGCAGCATCGTGCATGAACCTTTTATCCTTTTGAACAGGTACTCTATGCCGTCCACATAGTCTTTTCCCTTTGTTATAAGCATGGATATCAACTCCGTCTGGTTTATGATATCGTTGCTGTGTTCGCAAAAATGGTTGCCCTCTTCAAGAAGTTCAAGTTCAAGTTCCTTTATGTTGTTTATTTTGGCAACGGTTACTATTGCAAACTTGCCGAGATGCGAGCTTATTATTATCGGCTGGGCGTCAGTATCGCTGATAACCCCTATCCCGGAGTTCCCGTCGAAGTCGTCCAGGTCGCGCTCGAACTTTGTCCTGAAATAGGAATTCTCTATATTGTGAATCTCCCTTATGAAATTGCCGTCCGAAAATGTTACCATCCCTGCGCGTTTTGTCCCGAGGTGCGAATTATAGTCCGTACCGTAGAACAGTTCCGATACGCAGCAGTCATGCTTTATAGTCCCGAATAATCCACCCATCTTTTCTTCTTCGTTGTGTTGTTTTTATATCAGTTTTTCTTGTTGTTCTCAATCCATTTGCGGGCATTTACAAATGCTTCAATCCACGGCGTTACTTCATCCCCGCTCCTGCCCGGAACGTAGTACGGGCACTGCCACGGGAATATAGCCCTTTCAAGGTGCGGCATCATAGCGAGGTGGCGTCCGTCGGGCGATGCGATTCCGGCTATTCCATACGGCGAGCCGTTGGGGTTTGCCGGATATGCGTTGTATGTATATTGCGCAACCACGTTGTAGTGCGATTTTGAATACGGCAGGCTGAATTTCCCTTCGCCGTGCGCTACCCATACGCCGAGCTTGCTGCCCGAGAGAGAACAGAACATTACCGAGTTGTTGCGTGGTATTGTGAGGCTAATGTATTCCGATTCAAACTTGTGCGAATCGTTATGGAGCATTCTGGGCTTCTTTTCGTCGTCGGGCGTAAGGAGCCCGAGTTCCACCATTAACTGGCATCCGTTGCATATGCCGAGGCTTAACGTATCCTTGCGTGAATAAAACCTGTCGAGTGCGGCTTTTGCCTTTTCATTCCACAGGAAGCCTCCGGCCCACCCTTTTGCCGAGCCTAATACGTCGGAGTTGGAGAACCCTCCTACATATACAATCATGTTTATGTCGTCGAGCGTTTCGCGACCCGTCATCAGGTCGGTCATGTGAACGTCCTTGACATCGAATCCGGCCAGATAAAGCGAGTATGCCATTTCCCTGTCGCCGTTTACTCCCTTTTCCCTTATTATGGCAGCCTTCACACCGCTTGCGGTCCGACGGTCGGCCGATATGCCGTACTGTTCCATCTTGCCGGTGAAGGATGCGTTGAATTTAAGCTTTACAGGTTGCTGCTTGTAGTTTGCATACCTCTCTTTTGCGCATTTCTCGCCGCTCTGTTTCCTGTCCAGCAAGTAGGACGAGGAGAACCATACGTCGCGCAGGTAATCTATCCCGAACTGGTATTCTGCACCGCCGTGTTTTACAAGCAGATGCCGTTCGCTGCACGGCTTGCCTATTTTGACGTACTTCACTCCTGCGTTCTTGAGGACGGCTTCCGCCGCGGCCGGCGAAGAGGCCTGAAGTATTACGCCCGGATTTTCGCTGAAGAGGAGTTTTACAAGGTCCTTTTCGCGAAGTTTTGCCGTGTTTATTTCAATACCTCCTTTTACATTGCCGAAAGTCATTTCCAGCAATGCGGTTATCAGCCCTCCTGCCGATATGTCGTGCCCGGCAATAACCAGATTCTCGTTTATAAGTTGCTGTACTGCGTTGAATGCCTTTGCAAAATAATCCGGGTCCTTAACGGTCGGGACATCGCTTCCTACCTTCCCGAGTGTCTGTGCAAATGCCGAACCTCCCAGCTTGAAACTGTCCGACGAAAAGTCGATATAATAAAGCGGGCAACTCTTCTTGTTTACAATTACCGGCGATACAATCTTTTTAATGTCTGAAACTTCACCGGCAGCCGATATGATTACCGTACCGGGAGCGAAGACCTTTTCTTCGCCGTATTTCTGTGTCATCGACAAGCTGTCCTTGCCGGTGGGGATATTTATTCCCAGCGCTATTGCGAAGTTGCTGCATGCTTCCACACCTTTGTATAGGCGTGCGTCTTCGCCTTCGTTTTTGCACGGCCACATCCAGTTTGCGCTTAACGACACGCTTTTCAATCCTTCTTTCAGCGGGGCGAACACAATATTGGTGAGGGCTTCCGCTATCGACAGTACCGAGCCGGCTTCGGCAGAAGCGAGTGCAGCCTGCGGAGCATGCCCTATGGAGGTGGCTATTCCGCTTTTGCCTCTGTAATCGAGAGCCACTGCGCCGCAGTCGCTCAGCGGGAGCTGTATTTCGCCCTGGCACTGCTGGCGTGCAACTTTACCTGTTACAGACCTGTCTACCTTGTTGGTCAGCCAGTCTTTACATGCAACACCTTCGAGTGTCAGTACATCTTCGAGATATGAATGTATGTCGGACTGTACGTAATCGGCATCTCTGTACTCTTCGGTTACCGTCTTGTCATGCATTACGGTTTTGGGGGCTTTGCCGAACATGTCTTCCATTGCAAGGTCGATAGGCTTTACCCCGTCTTTCTGCTCGAACACAAAACGGTTGTCGCCTGTGGTCTCCCCAACTACATACATCGGGGCGCGCTCCCTTTCAGCTATCCGCCTTACATACTCTATATCGCTTTCGGGCAATACCATACCCATCCTTTCCTGACTTTCATTTCCGATAATCTCCTTTGCCGAAAGCGTCGGGTCGCCTATCGGAAGCTTGTCCATCTCTATTTTTCCGCCCGTGGCTTCTACCAGTTCGGAGAGAGCGTTAAGATGCCCTCCTGCCCCATGGTCATGGATGGATATTATCGGGTTGCTGTCGTCTTCGGCCAATGCACGGATAACGTTCGATACTCTCTTCTGCATTTCCGGGTTGGCCCTCTGTACGGCGTTGAGTTCTATGGCGTTATCGTATACTCCTGTCTCTACCGACGATACTGCGCCACCGCCCATGCCTATCCGATAATTGTCGCCACCCATTACAACGACTTTCTCTCCAGCCTCGGGCGTCCCTTTCAACGCATCCCTCCGGGTTGCGAATCCCACTCCTCCGGCAAGCATTATCACCTTGTCGTAAGCGAATTTCTTTCCGTTCTCCTCATGTTCAAACGTAAGGAGAGAACCGCATATCATGGGTTGCCCGAACTTGTTCCCGAAATCGGATGCGCCGTTCGAAGCCTTTATCAGTATCTCTTCCGGGGTCTGATACAGCCATTTACGTTCCTTTATCTCCTCTTCCCATGCGCGTCCTTTTTCAGTGCGCGGGTATGATGTCATATATACGGCCGTACCGGCTATCGGAAGGCTTGCCTTTCCCCCGCCGAGACGATCCCGTATCTCGCCTCCCGTTCCGGTAGCGGCGCCGTTGAACGGTTCTACCGTAGTAGGGAAATTGTGCGTCTCAGCCTTAAGCGAAATTACAGTATCTATATCCTTTATGCGGAAATAATCGGGCTTGTCCTGCGTGGCCGGGGCGAACTGTTCCACCGTAGGCCCTTCGTTGAAGGCCACATTGTCTTTATATGCCGATACCAGGCGGTTGGGGTTTACTTTCGATGTCTTCTTTATCATGGAAAAGAGCGTGCTCTCTTTCTCTTTTCCGTCTATTATGAATATCCCGTTGAATATCTTGTGCCGACAGTGCTCCGAGTTTACCTGCGAGAATCCGAAAACCTCGCTGTCGGTGAGTTTGCGGCCGAGCCTTTCGGAAAGGGAATTAAGGTACGCCATTTCATCGTCGCTCAATGCCAATCCTTCGCGCCGGTTGTACTCCGCTATATCGTCTATATAGATTATCGGGTCGGGAGTCTTGCTTATGGTAAATATACCGGCATCCAAACCCTGATATATTCTCTGCAGCATTTTGTCGTACGATGCGTCCTTCCCGCTTGCCTTGAAAAACTCTTCTATACGTGAAATGCCGCTGATACCCATATTTTGGGTTATCTCAACGGCATTTGTACTCCATGGAGTTATCATTTCGCGGCGCGGGCCTATATACCAGCCGGATATTTTCTCTCTCTTTACCACTTCGGCTTCTCCAAAAAGCCAGCACAGTTTGTCTGTTTCTTCTTTCGACAGGATATTATCACTTGCTACGGCAATTATATCCTGCGAGGAGGTCTTAAAGAATGTTACCATTCGCGTGATGTTTTTCTCCCTTTTTACGGGGGGTATGTGATGTTTTTAATTTGCTACAAAATTAATAAATTCATCCGTTACGCAAAAGCGGAAGCGAAAATATTCTTCCCTGCCGTTTCGGCCGTATACCTTATTCTTTCCCCGATTAGACATGTTTCATGAAAAATTGTTACTTTTGTGTTTGTTTTTGCATGTATCTTTTGGATGCCTGCATATTTGTGCTTATACTTGTATGGACCATGATGCCGCTCGCCATCCCGGCGGCGGTTCATATATGATTGCAATACGTGGAGATTTTAATAGACACGGCGATAAAGGGTTTTATAATAGGCGTATTCGTCTCGGCCCCCATGGGCCCGATAGGGGTTCTGTGCATCCAGAGGACTCTTAACAAGGGGCGCATTTCAGGGCTTTATACGGGAGTTGGCGCCGCGATATCCGACCTGATGTATGCTTTGCTGACCGGGTTCGGAATGTCGATGGTAATAGATTTCATAGAGACGAATGCCATACTCATAAAGCTTTTGGGCAGCATTGTCCTTGCCGGGTTCGGCCTGTACATTTACCGTCAGAATCCGGCGAGGAATCTGAGGCAAAAAGGGCAAATTTCCAATACAAAGATGCAGGATTTGGTTACCGCGTTTTTACTGACGTTTTCAAACCCGCTGATACTCTTCCTGTTCATAGGCCTTTTCGCCCGGTTCAACTTCTTTATGCCCGAATCGCATCTGGCCGATTACATAGTGGGGTATATAGCCATAATTGCCGGCGCGCTTTCATGGTGGTTTACCATAACCTATTTTATAAACAAGGTGCGGCTGAGGTTCAATATCCGTTCGCTCTGGATAGTGAACAGGGGAATAGGCACGCTTATACTTATCCTCTCGGCAATAGGTTTTGTAACCGGGTTGATTGAGATTTCAAAATTCTGGTAATGATGAAAAAGAGTATAAAGGCAGTATATATGCCGCAACTCGACAAGCTCGGGTTGTCCGAGGCGGCTGCGGCTATGGAAGGGGTTGCGGCACGCGATTACGTAGACCAGGTAAACTGGCCCGGTGCTTTCCCGTACAAACCCGTTGTGGCTGTAGATGCGGCACGCGGAGACAATGACCTGTATATCCATTTCTTTGTGCGCGGGAATTATCTGCTGGCGTCAAATACGGAACTTAATTCTCCGGTATACCACGACAGTTGCGTGGAGTTTTTTGCCCACATACCCGGAGAAAAGGAGTATTATAACTTTGAATTCAACTGTATAGGAACAGCTTTGGCGTCAAAAAGGCTGCGGCGTACCGACAACGACTGCTATCCGGCGGAACTGATGACTAAAATACGCACGTGGAGCAGCCTCGGGAAGTTGCCGTTTGCCGAGAAGAGCGGCATCTTTTCATGGGAACTTACGGTTGCCGTTCCGTTTGAGCTCTTCGGCCTTGACCCTGCGGCACTTCCGGAAAAAATAGACGTCAACTTTTACAAATGCGGCGACAAGACTTCGCAGCCCCATTATCTGTCGTGGAACAGGATTGATACGCCCGAGCCCGATTTCCACCGGGTGGACTTTTTCGGCGAAATGTATTTCTAAACAAGAGGTACGTACCTGTTCAGGGTTTCGCCCTCCTGACGGCAAAGGCGGCTCTGTTACCTTCGGCAAACGGTACGGAACTGGCAATGAATGCAGGCATCTTTATTGTCGGTCTGCCTGAACGGTATGCTTCTGTCGAATATTTCCGAAATGCACCCTTTCAGCAGGGCTGAATATTTGTCGAGCATATCCCGTTGTGCAACCGCAATGTCGTCGATTCTCTCCTTTTTGCAGTATATGTTCCAGGAAAAATCCGAATCGTAATATTTCCTTAAAGAGTATATGCCTGGGCAAATGGCAGCGGGCTCTTCCTGCAGATATAAAAGCGCGTAGAAAAAGAGCTGGAACACGGCTTTGTTGCGTTTCTTGTCGCTGGAAGAAAAGAGCGATTCAATCGAACCGAACTTCAGTTCGGCATTGCCGCTCTTGTAGTCTATAATATTGGTAGTATTGCCGGTCTTGTCGACCCTGTCGATAAACCCTTTCAGGTTTATACTCATGCCGTCTCCGGCATCTATCTTGTCCTTTATCTTCAACTCGGAATCGACAAACGTAAAAGGCGTCCTGTCCGCATCTATGTCGAGTGTCCGCTTTACCATTTTGCGTATAATCTCCCCGCGCAGGAACAGGCGTCCTGTAAGGCGTTTCGGTTTGCCGCTTTTGAAATACGTCTCTGCGAAACCTTTTTCCAGCAGTTCCGTAATAAGGGCGTCGTCGTTTTTTAATGCCGTAAGCATGTCGCGGGTAACGGCCTTGCCTTTCAGCCGCACGTAAAGGTCGTGAATAATGCCATGGTATATGGTGCCGTATGTGGCGGCATCCAGATCTTCCATAACATCCTCTTCCTCCTCTATCTGTTCCACATAAGTAAGGTAAAATTTAAGCGGGCAGTCGATGTATGTGTTCAATGCACTTGCCGACAATGCCCCGCCTCCGTCTTTTGCAAAAGACAACATCTTTTCGTATACGGTCCCTGTTTTACCTATTTCAATGTTACGGCTGTCGCCAGTATATATTCTGTAACTTATTTCTTTTTCATTCAGCAGGTCCGGTTTCTTGTGGAGGTACTGGTATTTGAGTTGGTATACGAACCGGCTGACTTCGCCAGTGCGCAACCCTTCGGCTCGCGTATCGTATATCAGGTATACCCGTTTTGCCCTTGCAATCAGCCTGTAAAAATAATATGCGGTTATACTGTCGCGGTGTTCCGATACGGAAAGCCCGAATCCCATACGCAGATTGTAGGGAATGAACGTCTCCGCTGGTTTTCCCGCCGGGAACACCCCTTCGTTCACCGACAGGATTATTATGTTTTCAAAGTCGAGACCTCTTGTTTCGAGAACCCCCATTATTTGCAGTCCGGAAAGCGGCTCGCCCTTGAATGACACTTTTGTCCCCGATGATATTTTCTGCAGAAGCCTGAAAAAGGTATCGGGAGTCATCTCCTCGTTTTTGCACAGCGGGCGCAGTTTGTTTATGGTCGTATCGTATTGGTACAGGAATTCCTTTTCAAGCGGGGAAACGCTGCCCTTGCCGTTATTGCCGCCGTGCGACAACATCGCTATTATCCCCTTAATATACTCTATGGCCTGCGGGACATCAGCGATATGCCTGAATATGTATCGCAACTCTTCGGGTATCTCCGCCTCCTTTACATACACCTTGTTGCCGGCTTTTATCTCAGCTTCTAACTCCAGCGCCTTTTCCCCGAACTTGCGCATTACGTACGGGCTGGAGAGTACGGAAAGTATGTTCCTGTAATAAAATGATATGCGGTTTTCCGAGTCTGTGCGGATACGTTTCTGCATGTCGAAAAGAAGCCTGAAGAAACCGGCCAGCGGCGTTTCGCTCAGCGGATATCCCATTGTTACGTTTATATCGGTGTATTTTTCGGGAATAGAGTAAAGCATGGGAAGCAACAGGCGTTCATCGGGGAGGATTACGGCCGTATTAAGGCTCTTTTCAGAGTGTATGCCGTCCCCGGCGGAGAGTCTCGACAATATTTTCCCTGCATATTTTGCCTGTCCTATGTTGGACGGGACACCGGTTACCTCTACTTTCGGATATGCAGTTACTGCCCCTTCGGCACATTCGTAGCGCGAAGGGAACTTCTTTATGTTGTCTGAAAGAAACGCGGCAGCCTTGTTGTAAGGGTCTTTAAGCGCAGGGGAGTTGGAATCCCAATAATAGTCTCCCTTACCAGATATTTTAAGAGCCATCATAAGACCCTCTTCCGCAGGTGTGAGAAGGTTGAACCCTACAAATACAACCCCGGTATACGGAACGGGTATCTTTCCGCACGCCATTTTTTCTGCAACATCCCGCATCAACATCCCTTCGTATGCCTTTCCTGAAACCTCGAGTTCTTCCCTTACCCCCGAATAGAGCCTGTACAGGATATTCCACAATGCTATGAAGTTTTGCGTTTTGTCGCTCGATGCAGGGTTTTTGAAACTGTCGCAGAAACGACCTATGAATTTCAACTGCTCCTCCGTAAGCGGCAGGCCGAAATGCGCATCAATCTCTTTCAGTTCTTTTATGTTCGAGAATAGAGCCGAGGCATCGACCATATACTTGTCTATATCGTTGAAATCGTTTATAAGGATGTCGCCCCAATATACAAAATCATCGAAACTCTCCTTTGTCCTTGATAGTTCCCTGTAATGCCTGTACATGACAAACAGCATCTCTACCCTGTCAATCAGTGTGTATTCCGACAAGGACGCAAAAAAGTCGCTTATAGTAAATACGGAAGGTGAAAAAACCGGTTTGCCTGCAATATCGCCCAAATATTTGCCGAAAAATATTCCGGCTCTTCTGTTAGGAAATACAAATGCATAATTTCGGATATTCTCCCCTATCCTGTTGTATACGGTCTCTGCTACGCTGTATAAAAAAGGCTTCACAATTCTCTAATTTGCGGCTGTTCACATTCAGTTGCAATTTTACTAAAAATACGCGTAATAACCTTGCATGCCGCCGACACTATCCGCTGCCCCGGCAACGTGGTTTTTACAGAACAATATCGTTGAGGATTGTGCAACAAAAAGATACAGGAGCAACCTCGGACAGGGAAGTATTTCCCCATTGCTGTTTTTATCCTTGCAAAGGTTGCCATTTCTGTCAAGCCATAGGCATATAGAATTATTTACTCGATTACGACAGCCGGGACAGTTTTAACTCTTTCGCCTTTAGTTGTGTATCGATATGTACCTATCTGCCTTGCGCACTTACCTGATGGGATTTCGATTTTTTGCCCGTCATAATAATATTTGTTATCGTAATTGGTAAGCATAACTACAGAATAGTCCTCGTCTGTCAATGCCAAAGCAACATCCGGTGCCAGAACCTGAAATACTGTTATTGCACCGGAAGTTGTTATACAATCCCCCTTTTCAGGAAACAGCGTAAGCCCCGGGAATCCATCGTCGGCTTGAATTGCGGCACCAATAAAAGCAGATACCAAGATTGTTGCTACAATTCCTGTTACGAATCCACCAATAAACAATAGAGCCTTTTTCATGATTATATTTTTTAGGTTTTTCAATACATTTGTAATCTTTGCCTTTCATACTAACTGCCAATTCCTGCCTGTATATGTATCAAGCATAATATTATTTTGAGCATAAGAAATTACTATAATAAATAAGGATATAAACTCCTTCATGTTTATAATTGCGGTTTATTGATTATTATGGAATAATCCATCCAAAGCTCGTCTAATGGCTTGACGGATGTCGTCCGCTTCTGTTTCGCCTTGTCCTTCTGCAGTGCAAGAACATATCAATTGTTTCGTCTCGGCAGAAATAAATTGAATTGTTACTTCAATTGTATAACCTAATCCTCTATTCCGCCTACCGCTTTCACCGTAATTCACAATTAAGGTCTCATGAGACAACTCTGATTTAAGTTCAGGCAATATTATAAACCCCTCTTTAATCAATATCCCTGCAATAATATCTCTTGGATTGACACTTTTTGTCGTTGAATATCCATATACGCCATATTGTCCGCCATATGTTTCACCGCTACTTGAAGTCAGTTCTTTTGTGGGAGAAATATATGCGTACTTAAAAGGTTCAATAGGTGCGTTCTTGACAATCACAGGCAGTCTAAGTGGAGATATACAACTTCCTAACATTAAAATACCGCAGACTGCAAAAAATATTTTTTTAATTGTTATCATATGCAATTAGTTTATATTTTAGATACCACAAGAAACTTCATAAGAATCAGCATGTCATGAGTACTTTAACTTTCTATAAAAGCGAGAAATCATAACAAAAAAGCCTTAGACCTTAAAATACTCCATAATATCTTCATCGGAAGCTGCTTCATTTACAATTTTGATAACTTTTGTAAATTCTTCAAACTTTACGGCTTCATAACCTACACAAGTTGTGAACTCTTTGTCGCAAAAGAAAATCATTTCTCTTGGAATGGTTATTGAACCTGCAATAAAAAGACTCCTAAATCTATGACTTACCATCCAACCAGTAAATTCCCCTTTGTGATATTTAGCAACATTTACTTTCAGAGATGCAAGTTCTTCTGAAAGTTTCTTTGTATATTTATCCAAATCTGATTGAGCTTCCTCTTTTTCTTTTTTTGCTCGCTCATACTCTCCGCGTGTGAATTGAGAAGAATAACCATAGCCATAAGGAGCATAAATATCCACAAATGATTCAGCCAATTTTACATTCCTTTTACATTTGTTTATTTTAAACAACAAATCTCTTATCTCACTGCAGGTTTCCATAATCGGCTCGATAGTTGATGCATCAATGAACATACTATCGACCTTTGTTGATATTGGTTCATAAGAATCTGGATGATAGAGATAATCTTTAATCGTCTCTTTAACTAAATTTTCTGCTTTATCCTCGTTTGAGGGTGTGCAGGAGGCCATAATTAATGCAACCGCACAGAGCGATAAGATTACAACAACTTTTTTCATAAGTTTGCTATATTAATGATAATTATAAAAGCTATATAAACGACGAAGCGTGGAACTGTATGCCACACTCTTACTTGAAAGTTGTAGAAACCTTGTATGCGAATGTAACAATAACAGCCCACGCCATAACGTGAGGACCGCCATGCCATCCTTGTACACATTTCAGAAATTTCTCAGGTTTCCAACTTACAAGATAAGCATAACGCTTCTTTATGTTTCAAAACTGCCATGAAAGTCCATGACCTATGACAGCAATTACAAATTTACAAAAAAAACGGTAATAGGAAACTCTCGGATTTTGAATTTCATTTGGTTCTCAAGTATCGCTATTACCGTTTCAAGTTTATTCTATCATGTCGAGGCATGGGGATTATTTTGTTCCTCTTAGATTTTAAATGTCATCCAAATCGCTTTTAATTTTGGCTTCCACATTTTGAGAATCACGATAGCGTATTAACACTAAACCTTCATAAAGACCTGAAGACTTTTCAATTGAAAGCTGTATGTCTCCACCCGCAACTTCCCAGGCACTACCATACGTAACTGTTCCTTGATAAACTTCTGCCATTAAAGCTGTATTGGAATCAGACAAGGCAGGATTCTCTTCTTTTGAAACAGTCGGTTCCCCATATTTACGAGTATATAAATCTTTATAGTACTCATAGGTATTAACGAGGGTATTCCATTCTCCGCTCGGGTCAAACAGGACTCCTATGGCAAAAACATTTTTTCCATCGTCTGTTGCTGTTACGCCTACTGTAGCTTCACGTCCGGTAAAATCGCCTGTAAACAAAGCGATGTTGTTTTCTCGTCCAATAGAGGTAAAGCCTTTGGTCCTTAACTTTTGGCAGAACTCGGTCATGCTTCCCTCGATTGGGATACCTTTGAATGTAAGATGTTCTGATTCTTCTTGGGCAGATGCTGTTGCAACTATTGTAAATGCGAGAAACAGCGAAAATAAAACTTTTTTCATAATTCAGATCGTAATATATAGACTATCAAATTGCATTTTATTTACTGATAGGAAGAACGGCACGATTTTCTGCATCAAATGACCATTGAACCTGCCATGTTTTCCCTTCTATTTTATCAAGAAGGATAAAGTTGTAAATATTTTGAGTTGGGTAAAGTTCAAAGCGGCCATTGACACCATTGTCATCAATAACAAGTGCATTAGGATTAAGGTCATACTCAAAACGTCCTTTATCATTATTTACACTATACTGCAATTGCCACATTTGACCTGTTTGCGTGTCAAGTTTGATAAATGTCCACATGTTTTGCGTTGGGAAGAGTTTATACCGTTCTATGGTATATGCCTGTACTAGCGTTTTTTGATCTTCTGCCTTTTTTGTTCCCGATTTAAACGCATTGTCCGCACAACCGACTATTGCAAAAAGGGGAAATAACAAAAAGGGCAACATAAAGTTCTTCATTTTTATTCTACATATTGTCCTCCAGTTCCCAAGAACATTTACCTGTTAAACAACGAAGCGTGGAACTGCTATACTGCATCCTAAGTTAGAGGTCCTGAGAAAACCCTGTGTACAGATGTAATATCAGCAGCCCACGCCATAACGTGAGGACCGCCATGCCATCCTTGTACACATTTCAGAAATTTCTCAGGTTTCCAACTTACAAGATAAGCATAACGCTTCTTTCTTTTCTAATATGTCTTGGAAAGAAGATAACTCCTTCCCGATACAAAAATAGGAAAAAGTTTCGGCAAGGCCTTGCTGCCGAGTATTTTTTTGCGCGTGAGATGACTGGTTGCGCAAGACTTATAATTCATAGGAAGGATACAGATAGTGGCCGGTTATAAAATGCCAGGTAAAATTTTTAACTTTGCACTGCTTTTTTGAGATGACTCTTCAGCGCATTTGACAAATGGCGAGGGGCATTGTCATATAACTTGTCATTTTACCATATGATATCCGTTGATGCATTATCTGTCGAGTTCGGGGTTACCGTGTTGTTCGACAATATCTCGTACGTAATAAACAAGCGGGACAGGATAGCCCTTGTCGGGCGTAACGGCGCAGGCAAATCAACCATGCTGAAAATAATAGCCGGGGTTCAGAAGCCTACGCGTGGAGCGGTAAATTACCCCAAGGACATGACTGTCGGCTATCTGCCCCAGCAAATGCCGGTAACAGATACGAAAACGCTGTATGCCGAAACGGAAGAGGCCTTTTCCGATATTTTCAGGTTACAGGAGCGTATTACGGCTATAAATGAAGAATTGGGCAGACGGGATGATTACGAGTCGGCGGAATATCATGCGCTTATTGACGAACTTACTTCTGCAAATGAAAGAATTTCTATTATAGGCGGTGCCAATTATCAGGCTGAGATTGAAAAGACGCTGTTGGGCCTGGGTTTTTTACGCAGCGATTTTGACCGTCCCACATCGGAATTCAGCGGCGGCTGGCGCATGCGTATAGAGTTGGCCAAAATACTTCTTAAACGTCCCGACCTGCTGTTGTTGGACGAGCCTACGAACCATCTCGACATCGAGTCGATTCAGTGGCTGGAAGAGTTCCTTGCCTCGAGCGGAAGTACGGTGATGCTCGTATCGCACGACCGCGCGTTTATCGACAACGTTACCAACCGTACCATAGAAATATCGCTGGGACACATATACGATTACAAGGTAAACTATTCCAAATATCTCGAACTCCGTGCCGAACGTCTTGAACAGCAGATGAGGGCGTATGAAAACCAACAGAAGCAGATCAAGGATACCGAGGAGTTTATAGAGCGTTTCCGGTATAAGGCTACAAAATCGGTACAGGTGCAGTCGCGCATCAAGCAGCTTGCAAAGATTGAAAGGATCGAGGTCGATGAAGTCGACCGGTCGAGGCTGAATCTGAAATTCCCTCCCGCCCCCCGTTCGGGCGATTATCCGCTAATACTTGACGGTGTGGGGAAATGTTACGGAAGCCGCCGTATATTTTCAAATGCCACGTTTACGTTGAAACGCGGCGAGAAGATTGCTTTTGTCGGAAAAAACGGCGAAGGTAAGACCACCCTTGTAAAGTGTATAATGGGGCAGACCGACTATGAGGGGACGCTCAAGATCGGGCATAATGTAAAGATAGGCTATTATGCCCAGAATCAGGCTCAGTTATTGGACGGCGAGGTTACGGTATTCGATACTGTCGACCGTGTTGCCGTTGGCGACATAAGGACGAAAATCCGCGATATACTGGGCGCATTCATGTTCGGCGGAGAGGCTTCCGACAAAAAGGTGAAGGTCCTCTCCGGCGGAGAAAGGGCGCGCCTTGCAATGATAAAGCTGTTGCTCGAGCCGGTCAACCTGCTGATTCTCGACGAGCCTACCAATCATCTGGACATATCTACCAAAGAGGTGCTGAAACAGGCTGTTGCGGCATTTGACGGAACGGTAATACTCGTTTCGCACGACAGGGAATTCCTCGACGGGCTGGTTTCCAAAGTGTACGAATTCGGCGGAGGGAAAGTTACCGAACATATCGGCGGTATATACGATTTCCTGCAGAGGCGCAAGATTGATTCGCTTAAAGAACTTGAAAAGAAAAAAGCAGAACAGCAAGACAGCAAACCGGCTGTCAGGGAGATTTCCGACAATAAGGCCGATTATCTGAAACGGAAGGAGATACAACGGCGCATAAAACAGTTGCAGAACTGTGTAAATGATGCGGAAAAGAGGGTCCAGAAGATTGAGGAAAAAATAGCGGAGATTGAGAAAGTGCTGGCCACGCCCGAAGGATTCTCAAATATAGACCTCTGCCAGCAGCACGGCGAACTGAATCGCGAACTCTCATCAATGATGGATTTCTGGAGCGAACAGACGGAAAAACTGGAAGCCGCGCAGAAAGAACTTGCGGAGATGTAACGCTTTATACGAAGCCGTGTTTTACCGCCGCCGCATATAATGTAGCGGGCATAAAACAAGAGAGCCATACCACGACCTCTGTGTAGCCAGAGTAAAGGTATGGTTCTCTTTGTGTGTTTTGCATTTTCAGACAGGCAATCTGCCTGAAATTCTTTCCGCATTCCTGCGACACGGCTGCGGCGGCGTTATATCAGCAGCATGCAGAACGACATGTAGATTATCATGCCTACTATGTCGTTTGTAATCGCTATAAAAGGCCCCGTGGCTATGGCCGGGTCTACTTTCATCTTTTCAAGGGTTATCGGCACCAAGGTCCCGAACAGGGACGCGAATATCACCATGGAAAAGAGCGCCAGCGATACGGCTACCGTTATATCGGGAGGCGTTCCCTTGAATATGTTGAACCCGAAGACTACCAAAGCAATTATACAGGCATTGATTAACGAAACCCCGAGTTCTTTCAAAATCTGTTTCCCGGCCCTTTTTATATCCAACGAGCCGTTGGCCAGACCCTGAACGACGATTGCGGAGGATTGTGTCCCCACGTTTCCTCCCGTTCCGCCTATAAGGGGGATGAACAGGGCCATGGCCGGATTGGTTATGAACCCTTCCTCGAAGTTGCCGAGTATCACCGAATTGGTGAGGCCGCCAAATATGCCTATTATAAGCCATGGCAGGCGGGCCCCTGTCTGGGCCATTATGTTGTCGTCGGTTTCAACGTCCTGCGATATACCCGAAGCCAGCTGATAGTCGCGTTCCGATTGTTCCCTGACTTCATCCATTATGTCGTCTACGGTGATCCGTCCCACCAGACGCCCTATGCTGTCGACCACAGGCATTGCCACAAGATTGTATTTCTCAAATGCCTGCGCTACCTCTTCTATCGGAGTATCGGTATGCAGCGACAGCGGGTCGCGCTTCATGACATGTTTTATCTTGGCCACCGAAGGGTTGGTTATCATCTTTTTCAACGGGAATACACCTTTCAGCTTGTTGTCGTTGTCAACTACATACACGTAGTATATTTCGTCCATTTCCTCGGCCTGGCGGCGCATCTCCTTGAGACACTCGGGCATGCTGCAGTTTTCATTCACCACAACCATTTCAGTACCCATCAGACCTCCGGCCGTCCCTTCGTCGTATTTCAGAAGGTCGACTATATCGCCGGCCTGTTCGGCATCGTCGATATGTGCCAGAATCTCTTCCTGGTCTTCCTCGTCCATTTGCCGGATGATATCTACGGCATCGTCGGTTTCGAGCTGCTCGACGAATTGCTTGGCTATCATCTCGTTGGGAATCCGCTTCAACAGTTTCTGCCGGTCGTCTTCATCCAACTCCACAAGGACATCCGCCGCCGTTTCGCTGTCGAGAAGGCGGTACAGGAATTCGGCTTCATCAAGGTTCAAGGCCTGGTACAACTCGGCTATATCGGCCGGGTGCAGATCTTTCAAGAGCTCTTTGGCCTTTTCGGCATCATTCCTCTCGATGATGTCCTTAAATTCCGCAATGTATTCGTCTGAAAATTGAATCATCGTATTCTCCTCTGTTTGTGTCTACGAGACATACTCCTCGATGTCTGCGGCAAGTTTTACAAATTGTTCTACGGATAGTTGCTCAGGTCGCAAATCCATTATCTTGTCCGAAAGTATCGCTGCTCCCGGTACGAGAATGCCTTTTAGCGAGTTGCGCATTGTTTTGCGCCGTTGGTTGAAAGCTGTTTTTACAACTCTTTTGAAGAGCGTTTCATTGCAGCCCAACTCGGTTTTTCCGTTGCGCGTCATTCTTATGACGGCCGATTTGACTTTCGGGGGCGGGTTGAAGACCTTTTCCGATACGGTAAACAGATATTCCACATCATACCATGCCTGAATGAGGACCGACAATATTCCGTATGTCTTGCTGCCTGGCGCAGCGGCCAGCCGTTCGGCCACCTCTTTCTGTATCATCCCGCTGCAGCACGGAATCATGTCCTTGTATTCGAGTACCTTGAAAAATATCTGGCTCGATATGTTGTAGGGATAATTGCCTATTACGCAAAATTCCGGACCGAACAGCTTTGCCAGATCCGTTTTAAGGAAATCTCCCTCTATTATGTTCCCGCGCAGTTGCGGGAAATTATCATTCAGATATTCTACCGATTCCCTGTCGAGTTCAATGACCTTGAGACGGTATCCGCCTTCAATCAGGAAACGGGTCAGCACGCCCGTGCCTGGCCCGACCTCTATTACCGGAACGTTTTTGTACAGCGACAACGTATCCGCTATCTTTCTGGCAATTTCCATATCAGTAAGGAAGTGCTGTCCCAGACTCTTTTTCGGTTTTACGTATCGTTTCATCGCTGTCTCTTTCTCCTCTGTTCCACTTACGGTATAATGGAGAGGGCCTGGTTTGAAGACGACAAGCCTCCCCGCTATCTTTGGCTGACGCCGAAGACAGGCTGCACTCGGCATAATCAAATTAAAACTTCGTTTTCATTTGCTTCTGCCCTCGTTTGCACTATCTTTGCACAGGGTTTCAGGTCTCGCAAAGATATAATTTTATTCTATAAAAATTGAAACGGACACTTATCAATATACTTAAAATTTTTATCCCGTTATTGTGCGGCGTAGGCTTGCTATGGTACATGTACAGCAAAATGGATCTGCATGAGATAGGAAAAATACTGCAATCGGATATAGATTACAGGTGGATTCTTTTTTCAGCCGTATTCGGGGTTTTGAGCCATATAGTGAGAGCTGCCAGGTGGAAAATACAGTTGCAGGTACTGGACATGCGTCCTTCCATGCGGGTACTTGCAAATGCCATATTCGGCATGTATGCCGTCAATCTCCTATTGCCGAGGGTCGGCGAGGTGTGGCGGTGCGGATATGTGGCCCATGATCAGAAGGGGTCGTTTGTAAAGGTGGTAGGCTCCATGATTTCCGAACGCCTTACCGACACCATTACGGTAGCTCTTCTTACCGTTGCGCTTTTCTTCATGCAGATGGGCTTTATCAAGGAGTTCCTTGCAAAGTATCCGGCACTGAAGGAGTCGATGGTTTCAACCGTAACATCGCCGTGGCTGTATATCGTCATAGTTGCGGCAGCAGGCCTTCTGTTCCTGCTGTTTCATAAAAAAAGCGACAATACGTACATAAACAAAATCAAACTTGCAGTCCGCAACTTGTGGCATGGCATAAAATCCATATTCAAAATGCGGAACACCTCGCTGTTCCTGTTCTATACGGTATTGATGTGGCTTCTCTATTTCTTTGAACTTTACGTTTGTTTCTTCGCCTTTCCGCAAACCGCTTCATTGGGCGTTGTATGCGCCTTTACCTGTTTCCTTTTGGGCAGCATAAGCATGGGGTTGCCGGTTCAGGGAGGCTTGGGCCCGTGGCACTGGACAATAATAGGGGCGTTGTCGCTATATGGCGTGGAAGCCAATGCAGCCGGGGCGTTTGCGCTTGTAGCCCATGGAATACAGATGGGTGTAATGATTGTGCTCGGCATATATGCATTCTTCTCAATCTCTTTTGCCAAACGGAAAGAGTCTTCTGCCGTCAAACAGTCCCAGTAAAAACAATCGAATTCTTTTCATCATAAAACAGCAATAATATGGGAAACGTATTGGGTTCATTGCAGCCGTCGCTGTTATGGCGCTATTTCGAGGAAATATCTGCCATACCGCATACCTCGCACAACCTTTCCGCGATAACGGAATATATAATTGCTTTTGCCGAGACCCGCAATCTTGAATACGACAAGGACAACATCGGCAATATAGTAATACGCAAAAGGGCTACACCGGGTATGGAATCAAGGTCGTGCGTCATATTGCAGGCCCACATGGATATGGTAGGGCAAAAAAACAACGGAATCTGCCACGATTTTAGGACCGATCCAATAAAACTGAAGATAGAAAACGGATGTGTTACTG
This sequence comes from uncultured Bacteroidales bacterium, assembly GCA_949297125.1. GTDB lineage: Bacteria > Bacteroidota > Bacteroidia > Bacteroidales > G3-4614 > Caccoplasma_A. The sequence continues at coordinate 82,586 of CASFRS010000018.1, read as the reverse complement.
CCGACGGGACCACGCTCGGTGCGGATAATGGAATAGGCATGGCGGCCATTCTGGCTCTTCTCGATTCTTCCGACATCCGGCATCCCGATATGGAAGCGCTCTTTACCGTGGATGAAGAGACCGGCATGTATGGCGTTACATATATGGACAGGGGAATGCTAAGTGGCAGGATCATGATAAATACCGATTCGGAAGAGTCGGACAAGATTTTTGTAGGGTGTGCCGGGGGAATCGATTTCAAGGCGCATTTCACTTTCGATGAAAACGAGGCGGTGTCTCCGGCATCGGATATGCAGATTCTTAAAATAGAGATTAAGGGTCTTAACGGCGGGCATTCGGGTGTAGACATACATCTCGGACGTGCCAATGCAAATATCCTTATGTTCCGCTTTTTAAAATTCCTCTCCGAAGGGTATGGAGCAAGGCTCTGTTCTGTAAACGGGGGCAATGCACGCAATGCCATACCCCGGGAGGCTGTCGCATTCGTTGCGGCATATCCGGAAGATACCGAAGCCATAATCTCCGAGGCAGGACAATATGCTTCTCTATACCGCAGCGAATATGCGGGCATTGACGATAATATTTCCCTCACGGTGGATGTTGCCGCACTTCAGGATGCGAAACTGATGCCCGTGCCCCTGCAGGAGAAACTGATAAATGCCGTTATGGCTACTCCCGACGGGGTTGAGCGTATGATGCCGGGAATGGACGGAATTGTGGAAACGTCGTCGTGCCTTTCCGTCATAGAGAGCAAGAAGGGCGATGTATCGGTGCAGGTTCTTGTCCGTTCTGTCTCTGCAAGCAGGAAATACAACCGGATATCTGTCCTCGGAAGCCTCTATTCGCTTGCCGGTGCAGAGGTAGAGATATTCGGCGACTATCCGGGCTGGATGCTCCCGCAGTCTTCACCCGTATTGAAAATTGCTAAAGAGTGCTATTGCAGACGTTTCGGCAATATGCCGGAAACGAAAGTGATGCATGCCGGGCTTGAGTGCGGCATATTCTCCACGGTATATCCTGGCGTGGATATCATATCGATAGGTCCTGACCTGTTTAACCCTCATTCGCCCGATGAAAGGGTCGACATTGCTTCCGTAGGAAAATTCTGGGCTTTCATGTGCGATATTCTTGCCCGAATACCCAAAAAGCGGTAATTGCCCGACACAGGGGATACCATGTTTATAAAAGTGGCGAAAGCCGCAGTAATAGAATATATTCTGCGGCTTTCGCCCTTTAATTGTCGCGGCGGCTCAAGACAAAGCGTCAGGCATTGTCGATTGCTTCAGTAAGAATCCTGATGTTTATATCGTTGTTGTAGTATTTGTCCAGCAAGGCCAGCCGTTTTTTCTCTTCTTCTTCGCCGTACTTCTTGCCGAACACATCGTTGAGCGCATTTACCAAATCGGAATCGGAGTGTGTTATCCGGCACAACTCCCCTACTCCGGTGCTTTCTGTCATCTTGTCGTTTACAATACAGAAGCCGCCTTTGTACAGGGCGTTTATAAGTTTCAGCTTTATTCCTGTCGACTGGAACGTTATCAGGACATTGGCATTGGCCTCCGTTATAAGTTTTGTCATCTTTTTTACGGAGGGGTTGGGAACTACCGTAACGTTCTGAAGTTCTTTTACAACATCATATAGTTCCTGAGGGGGGTTGTTCCCCGCAATAATCCATTTTACGGTGGGCATCCTCGGTATTATCCTCTCTGCAAGGTAGTATACCGCATTTATGTTTTCTTCGACGCTGAGATTCCCATGATACAGAAGGTACTTCCCGCTCCCTTTTTCCAGTGTCGGGTCTATGTCATCGGCCCCGTTATGGAAACACGGCAGCAATTTTACTTCAGTTCCGGGAAAGCGGGTCGCAAAATACTTCCTGTCTTTTTCGGTAATGCTGAATATTATGTCTGCCGATTTCAAGATATTTTCATACCGTTTCAGCCTCCATGATTCGAGCAGGAAAAATATTTTTTTCTTTATGGATATGGTCGTCCCCGACAGATAATAATAGTAATCCGATTCCACATTGTGCGCCCTGACGAACTTTTTCCTGTTCTTCAACAAAGGCGAACTGAGGTAATAGCATGTGTGCAACCCTTCAAACAGAATCGGCGCATCATCTTTTTGCAGACGCTCCAGAAGTTCTTTCGATTTCCGGCTGTTTACTATATAGGGCATTATGCCCAACCTTTTCAGCCAGCAGGTATTCCGTTTATATATATACACTTCGTCTGCCACGGTGAGCAACTCTTCCCTGAACCCTCTCCCTTTGTATGCAAAACAGTGCAGGACTACGCCGTAACCGGCCTCTTTAAGTGCTTTTGCCTTGTAATATACGTCTATGACGCCTCCGTAATCTGCCGGATATGGGACCTGAAATGTTATAATATGTATACGCTTTGCCACAGTTGTACGTTTTATGATACAATTTTACTATTTATACAGGTTATATGCAAATTTAAAAAGCGTTTTTTCTTTCATTTTTTCATGCGTTCCCGTTGCCGATATTACTCTTTTTCCCCGTTTGCGGCACTATGCATCAAAATATTCATTTGGCCAGCTTAAGCACATGTTGCCATGCCTTTGTCCGGCATTTGACAATATATGCGCCATGCGGAAGCGGCGACAGAGAAACGATATGTTCATCGCCGGCCGCACTACCGCCATACTGTTCCTCCATGACGGGCCGTCCCGATATGTCATAGACGGTAAGCACCGTTCTGTCCGAGTTGTCCGTGAAAAGGAGATGCAGGTTGCCGCTATATTTTGAATAACAGAGCTTTACCATCCCGGCGTTGTCGGGACGGATTCCTTCGGCAGAATTCAATCTGAGGCACGACTTTATCCCGCCCAGGATATCTATCTTGCCGTATCCCCATGTATTGTCAGCAAGGTCGGTATATCCCGTGTATTCGTCTTTCCGGGACGTCTCTGCTATAATCTCTTTGGCCTCTTCCGGAGTCAGTTCCGGACGGGCCTGCAACCATAATGCAAGGGCACCGGTTACGACAGGCGCAGCCATCGACGTACCCGACATGGCCCCGTAATAGTATTTCCTGCCGTCGGCGACAGTTGTCCCACCGGCCGCAAGATAAGGGGCGTAATAACTGCTGTTTATTATGTTGGGCGAATCGGAGTAGGACGAGACGACTATATTCCCGGGAGCCGCAATATCGGGCTTTGTCCGTCCGTCCAGTGTCGGCCCGCGGCTCGAAGAGGAGGATATGTGCCCGAGTTGCGCTCCGGCACTGAACAACTTCGTGCAGTACGAGCCTGCCGTAATTATTCTGTTGCCGGTCCCGCCTATTTCCCCTACGGTAGAAACGTTGTCCCCGTCGCTCCACCCGTATTTGCCGTTCGAGGAGAACCCTTCAAGATAATCCCACGCATGTACGCTTTTGCCTGAAGCCCCGGAAAATTCCAAGGCAATGGCATATCCAGGGTTTGCGTCGCTTATTTTCTTTTCTATAAAGACATGCGGGCGGGACGAAAAGTATTCCGTTTCGGTATATATGTTTATTTCTCCGGTTATCCCTTCTGTCGGCTTAAGGCTGTATTCGGAATAACGCAAGGTGTTTATGCCGGGCGATTCGGTTATCACCTTGTCGTTTGCAAGGTCGTAAACCGAAACTTTCACCGTCAGGTATGAACCGGCATCGCCGTATGCTTCTACATAATCGGTATTCGACAATGTGTATCCGCAGTTCATGAAACTCCTTACCGTATCTTCCGGCGAAGCGAAACTGCCCGATAAGTGCATTCGGGTCGCTCCGTAATTCCCCGCCGAACCCACCATAAGGCGTCCGCTTCCTTGAAGGAAATCGGCTGCGCGGTCGAAAAACGACGTCCCGTCCCGTGCTCCGGTAAACGAAGTGAGGCTGAGGTTTATTACCGCAGGTTTACCTATGCTGCCGGCATAAGAATATATATAGTTCACCGCGTCGGTTATGGAGGTTGTCTCGTTACCGAAAGAGACGAATACGATATCGGCATTGGTCGCTATTCCATAATATTCCGTCCCTTTGTATCCGCCAGCGGCTATGCCGGCAACATGTGTGGCGTGCGATTCTGTAAGCATGTCGTATTTCGCCCCTTCTATCTCGCTTTGGGTGTCGTATTCGCTGCCGTATGAATACCCGTCGGGGGGAGTTCCGGAGTTGTCGTTCTGTTGCCAGACACGTTTTATGCGCAGATTCCCTTCTTCGTCATAAAAATTTATATGGTCGTACTGCAATCCTGCATCTATTATCCCTATTACCACCCCGCTGCCGTCATAAGGCATGTCAAGCCCCGTTCCTGAATGCACATGGGCTGCGCCTGTTTCGTCCCGCACCACATCAAGCATCAGCGCAGCAGGCGCTCCGCACTCAATCCATTTTACCCCCGGTGTGGCGGCTATTGTTTCTATTGCTCCTGTCGGGATTTCGGCGGTAACGATGTCATTTATTACACTGTTTATATTTATCCCTATGTCTGCAAGTGCGCCTGTAGTCTCTTGATTTTCCACAAGGATATAGCATTTCAGCATATCATCGCCCGTTTTACCCGACCTTACAGCAAGGGAATCCGTAACAGCCAGTTCCTTCACCGCTTCTGCGATGCGGGCTCTGGTATATGACGATATGACTTCTTGTCCATAGCAGGAAAAGATGCTCATTGAAATGACGAGCGAAAGTATTGAAGTGCGTATTGCATCCATATGGCCTAATCGGTTTTTATCCGGTATATCCCGACACTATTTTCTCCAACGGTATCTCCTCTCCTTCGGTCGGGACGCAGTCTGCCATGCCTTTTTCAGGAGGGAACGTAAAGTACAGGCACTCTCCTTTTGCACAGATGTTCCCTTTGGAATCGGCTATGGAAGCCGTTACCGTTACAAGATTCCGCCTTTTTTCCTTTACGGTTGCCCGTAGTAACAGGTATGGCTCTTTCGTGGATATGGGCCTTAAAAAACGCATCTCCATTTTCGACGTAACCCCGGTTTCTCCGTAGTTGTGCATAACGGTCCATGCACATATTTCGTCTATTAGTACCGACTGGATACCGCCGTGCAGCGTATCTATCCACCCTTGGAACTGCTGCTCGGGCTTCCATACCGAGACGACTTCGTCCCCGTCCGAGAAAAATTCCATTCTTACACCGGCCGTATTGTCCGGCGCACACCCGAAGCAAAAGTACCCCGGCATTTTGGCCCATGGGTTGTTCAACTTTTTCATATGCGATACAAGATTTTTTTTTGCAGATGCAAGTTACTTTTTTCTGTAAATGCGGAAGGGTGCCGGCAGTTTTTTTACTTCTCCCTGCGCCATCTCATCGCCATGCGCCGATAACCCCTTGTACGGATATGCGCGGGCTTAAAGATGCGGGATGTTTGAAAACAGGGCCCCTATCCTCCTATTATTGTCGCCACCAGATGCCTGTCGGTGGGCACATCCCTGAATTCGCACAGGTATATGCCTTGCCATATCCCCATGTTCAACCTGCGGTTAGTAACCGGTATGGTGATGCCTGCGCCTATCACCGACGATTTGGCGTGTGCCGGCATGTCGTCTTTCCCCTCCAGTCGGTGCGTGTAATAAAGGGCGCCGTCAGGTATCATTTTGCTGAATATGTTTTCCATGTCGTACCTGACATCCGGGTCGGCGTTCTCATTTATGGAAAGCGCAGCCGACGTGTGTTTTATAAAAAGGTGCAGAAGCCCGTATTCCGGCAACTCGGGTAATTGCGACACGACTTCGTCGGTTATCAAATGGAATCCCCGTTTTCTGGCTCTCAGCACAATCTCTTTCTGTCTTGTCATCCTTTCTTTTGTTCCTTATATATCCTGATATACTCCGTTATCTTGCACCACCGGCCGCACAACCTCTCCATGCCATATGCAGCATTTGCCGGGCTTGTACTCGGCATGGAAAGATATTTTACGCCTTCGCGTTCCTCGAAGTTGTCGCGGTAGAGTCTTTCGGCGGTTTTCCCGTTGAAAACGACAACTCTTATCGTAGGGTTTTCCGTCAGCAACCTGTCTATGTCGTTTACGGTATATTCCTTTATGGCGCTGTCCATGCTCCCTTTCCGGTTTGCCTTTTCCGCCACATCCCACAGGGAAATTCCATTGGAGGAGAGAAGCCTCAGTTTCTCGGAGTACGAATTTGCCTGTTTGCTGCCGGTCAGTTCGGCAAGCAGGCTCCAGAACCTGTTCCTGGGATGTGCGTAGTATTCGTTTTCGGCAATAGACCTGTCGCCCGGGATAGAACCGAGTATCAGAATGGCGGCATTGTCCGTTATCACCGGAGCAAAGGAGCGTTTGGTATCAGGGCTTCGCTGCATTCGCTGTCAGGTATTGCGTTTGAGCCAAATGGCCGCATACGAACATTCTGCCTTTTTTTCAAGTCCGGAAGCATCGGCATACCGATATGCCTCCGCAACCAGTCCGGCCGCAATCCCCTTGCCCGACAAGGGCTTGGGAACAATGGTATGGATTATGTTCAATGCCCCGTTTCCGATTTCATATTCAACGTATGCCTCCAGCCCGTCCCGTACAGTATAGAACCGGTTGTGTTTTTTGTCATGGATAATACCGTCGCCCGTCATCGGATATTCGTATTGAGTCCGTTCCATTTTTCTACCGGCGGGATTATGCCCATTGCTATGACCTCGTCCCTTAGAGCGCACAAGTGTCTGTAGCTGTTTTCCAGTTCAGCTTTCTCTTCTGCCGTCCCTTCCGGGTATTTGTAACTGACGCCGTCGGAATTTACAACGGTTTCCATGGCCATCAGTATGTTCTTGAATTTTCCTTCTGTTATGAACGCGCCGACCGGCCATGTGAACGGTTTGTCGCCCATTGCCGCCGCCACCATTTTTACGGACATGTATGCCGGGCTTTGGAAAGATGAACGTCCGCGCAACTCTATTATATGTTTGCCCCCTTGTATTACACGCTGTTTCATGGCCTCCCAATCGCTTTCGGGAAGTGCATCCGTGCCGATATAAGACGAGAGAGCCCTGCCGTTTACCGATGCGGTAGATGCAAATACGGCCATCTGTTCGCCGTGTCCGCCGTACGTGCGGCAGTTGTCGATTCGCGATGCGGGGACGGCGAAATATCTTGAAAGTTCGTTTTGCAACCTCGTACTGTCAAGGGCAGCCAGAGTAGAGATTTGCGACGGTCTTATCCCGGCATACAGCATTACTATAAGTCCGGTAATGTCAGCAGGGTTGAATACCACTACCACATGTTTTACATCGGGGGCATACTGCCTTATGTCTTTCCCGAGCTGAACAGCAATCCCGGCATTACCTTTGAGCAGGTCTTCGCGCGTCATGCCGGCTTTACGGGCTGCTCCTCCCGATGATACAATGTACGAAACTCCGGCAAGGGCTTCCTCGATGTCGGATGTATATGTAAGGTTTACCCCCTCAAATGCACAATGGTACATCTCTTCCGCCACTCCTTCAAGAGCAGGGGCAAACGGGTCGTACAAGCAGATGTTCGGTGTCAGCCCCATCATTAAAGCCGTTTGGGCCATATTCGACCCTATCATTCCTGCGGCTCCCACTATTGTCAGTTTTTCATCGGTTAAAAAGCCCATAATCGTAAAATTTAAATATTAATATCCGGAGCCCGACGGTTTTTCAGCCCGTCATGCCCCATATGGTTAACATGAAAACCCATCGCCTTGTTTCATGGCAAACGGCAACAGATAGCAAAGTTAACGATTATAGGTTATTTTGCAAGACAAAAACAATACCGTTTGCCCGAGTATGTATTCCCTCGAGGCATACGGCGCGGCAGGCATCTCCTGTAACCGGTTTTCTCTGCTGCTTTTGCGGGTCCGGGGCTGAGAACTGTTGCGGGCATACCGTGGGTGCTCCGTCCGGCATTCCGCCAATACGGCATCCTATTCGCCGAATTATAAAAGAAGTGTCTCGCACTCAATTCAGAAAAAATAAAACCTTTCCCTGTTCGGGGCGATTCGGGGGTATGCGCGGGTCATGAAATCCTTCTGTCTTTTTCGCCCGCCTTAATCCGGCATTTGGTATTGCCGTATCGAAAAAAATAAAGGCATCCGAGATATTCAGATGCCTTCTTTGTAGCGGAGGCCGGACTCGAACCGACGACCTTTGGGTTATGAGCCCAACGAGCTACCACTGCTCCACCCCGCAATATTTTTCTTGTTTGCGAGTGCAAAGGTATTGGAAAAATGCAAATCCTCCAAATTTTTGTATCACTTTTTATCTTGTTTAACTTTTGCCTATTCGTGTCGAGCATATACCACATCTGTGCAAGCAACAGTATATGTCTGATTGTAAACGGTTAAAACGGTTCTGTTACAGTTGCGGTTTCAGTGGTGCCATTGATATGCATGCGCCTTTTTCCCGCAGTTCAACATGGCGGAGGCATTTGTTTGACAATTACTTTTTATTTTGTACATTTATATTCTGTTTCGGAACAAAACCGATATGCCGTTTGTAATCCAAATAAAATCATCAATATGTACAGAGATGTATTGCGCAGGGCGCTAAGCCTGCTTTTTTGCTTGTCCCTGGTTTCAGAGACCTACCCGTGTACCGGTATAACGCTTAAGGCAAAAGACGGGTCGCATGTAGTTGCACGTACAATAGAATGGGGAGGCAGTTTTCTGAACAGCTGTTATGTAATAGTTCCAAAAGGATATGCCCAACGTTCGCTGTTGCCCGGAAACGGCATGTACGGGCTCTCGTTCGTGTCGAAATACGGCTATGCCGGGTTTTCAGTAGAGCAAAAGGAATTTGTCGCCGAAGGTGTCAATGAAGCGGGATTGTCGGCCGGGCTGTTTTATTTTCCCGGTTACGGGGAGTATGAATCGTATAATCCCGAATACAGGGAACGTACTATATCCGACCTGCAGCTGGTTTCATGGGTTCTCGGAAATTTCCGCAATGTAGAAGAGGTGAAAAGCGGAATTGAATCAGTACACATTGTAGGGCTTGACAAGGCTGCATCGACGGTTCACTGGCGATTTGCCGATTCGGACGGGAATCAGGCGGTTCTGGAGATAATAGACGGCAAACCGCATTTCTACAATAACAAGCTTGGTGTACTTACCAATTCTCCCGGGTTTGAATGGCAAATCACCAACCTGAATAATTATGTGAATCTCTACCCGGGCGGAGCCCCCGCTGCAATGCTGGGGGAAGTGCAGGTTGGCCCGTTCGGCGCAGGGAGCGGATTCCTCGGCCTCCCGGGCGATGTTACCCCACCGTCGCGGTTTGTCCGCGCCGCCTTTTTCCAGACCTCCGTACCGCAACCCGCCAATGCGACGGATGCGGTAATGGGGTGTTTCCAGATATTGAACAATTTCGATATTCCGACCGGCATAGAGTTTCTGCGAACCCAATCCCCTACTCCCATGCCGAGCGCAACGCAATGGACGTCGGTTACAGACATATCCAACCGCATGATTTATTACAGGACAATGTATAACAGCGCAATAAGGTGCATTGACCTGAAAGCGATAAATTTCGACAGCATAAAATATACGGCAGAGCCTCTCGATACCGTAAGGCAGCAACCGGTTATTTATATAAATATCGAATAATCAATATGTTGTAATTTCAAATCTTGTGCCGGTTTTTTGCCTGCATAATATTTGTCCATATGCCGGCAATTTTACAAGGCATTTTTTTGCGCGGAATATTTTTAAAATACCGGATATTGTATTATCTTTGCAGCGCTTTAGGCAACAGGGCTTGTCAATATTGGTACCTTGGCCGAGAGGTTAGGCACCGGTCTGCAAAACCGCATACAGCAGTTCGAATCTGCTAGGTACCTCGCCTGAAAGGGGTTTCGGAATATAATATTTCCGAAACCCCGTTTTTTATATTTATCCCTTAATAGGCCGTGTAATACCCGCAAGCGGACAGAACCCATTTTTATCTTTTTCTTGCTATATTATAAGGCCAAATTGTTTTAACTTCGCAGAAGTTAAAAAACAGAGACGGACATTATGAAAATATTGTTGCAACTCTTCTATACTTTTTTCAATATCGGAGCTTTTACATTCGGAGGCGGATGGGCAATGGTCGCCCTAATGGAAAAAGAACTCGTCGATAAAAGACGGTGGATCGACCGTGAAGAATTCCTCGATAATCTTGCCATAGCGCAGTCGCTTCCCGGCATCTTGGCCGTAAACATATCCATTCTCGTAGGCAACAAGGTTTCGGGACGCAAAGGCAGCATAGTGGCGGCATTGGGCACCATATTGCCATCGTTCATCATTATATTGCTTATCGCCATGTTCTTCATAAAAGTATACGACAACCCTATTGTGGAAAAGATATTCAAGGGTATCCGACCGGCTGTTGTGGCATTGATAATAGCCCCGGCCTTTTCAACGGCCAAGGCTGCGAAAATAACGCTCAAGACCATTTGGATTCCGGTTGTTGTGGCAGGTCTTATTACCTATGCGGGAGTTTCTCCGGTTGTATTCGTACTGGTCGCCATACTCGGAGGGGTGTTGTTCTGCCATATAAAGAAGAACAGACTTAAAAAAGCCGATTGAAAATGGTTTACATTAATTTGCTGCTGGCATACCTGAAAATAGGCCTCTTCGGATTCGGCGGGGGGTATGCCATGCTCTCCCTTATACAGCATGAAGCCGTAGATCTGATTCATCCCGGAGAGACCGCCCCATGGCTGTCATTGCAGGAGTTTACCGATATTGTCGCCATATCGCAAATGTCGCCAGGACCTATCGGGATAAACAGTGCAACTTATATCGGATACAAGGTAACCGGCAACATCTGGGGGTCGGCCCTGGCTACTGCTGCTGTATGCATACCGTCGTTCATACTTGTGCTGCTTGTGGGGCGTTATTTGTTGCGGAACAGGGACAACATATACGTAAAAACGATATTCCGGGCATTGCGCCCTGTTGTAGTGGGCCTTATAGGTTCGGCGGCCCTGCTGCTCATGAACAAGGAGAATTTCCCCGACTACACGTTAAGCGTTGCTATCTGTATCGCAGCGTTCATACTGGCACGGTACGCAAAACTGCACCCTATACTTATTATCATATTGGCCGGTATTTCCGGGTTGATTCTTTATTGATTGCATTATGACCTACGAGGAGATAACAGACTTTCTGTTTACAAGTCTTCCGCTTTATCACAAGTCGGGAAGTGCTGCATATAAGCCGGGCTTGCAGAACATCGAGGCGTTGGACGCATTATGCCACAATCCCCACAACAGATATCTTACCGTACATGTCGCCGGAAGCAACGGCAAAGGGTCGGTATCGCACACTCTGGCATCGGTATTGCAGAGTTCCGGGTATAAAACGGGCCTGTACACATCGCCGCACCTTAAGGACTTCAGAGAAAGAATCAGGGTAGACGGAGAGATGATACCTGAAGAAAAGGTGATAGATTTTACCCGGCGGCTTATGGATAGCTGCAAAAACTTCTCCCCTTCTTTTTTTGAATGGACGACGGAAATGGCTTTCAGCCATTTTGCCGATGCCGGAGTAGATATAGCCGTTATCGAGACCGGGCTCGGAGGACGCCTCGACAGTACCAACATAATAACTCCCGTACTGTCGGTAATCACCAACATAAGTCTCGAACACACGGCCCTGCTCGGCGATACACTGGAAAAGATTGCATTTGAAAAAGCGGGGATAATAAAACCGTGCGTTCCGGTTGTAATAGGCGAATCGGACGGTGCGGTAAGAGAAGTATTCGCCAACAGGGCCAAAGAACTCAATTCTCCCATATCTTTTGCCGACAGCGAAAAAATTCTGTACTCCTCCGAACGAACAGGCAATGGTACATGGAAATTGAACACTGTCCTGTTCGGAGAAATAGAATACGGGCTCGGAGGGGCTTACCAGCTGAAGAATGCTGTAACGGTATTGGACGCAATCGAGGTACTGAAGAACATAGGTATAAGGATAGACCGCCGTTCCGTTGCCGACGGATTCAGGAATGTCGTATCGAATACCGGACTTCGGGGACGCTGGGAACAGGTTTGCGACAACCCGAGGACAATATGCGACACCGGCCATAACCCGGGAGGCATAACATATGTCGCCGATCAGCTCCGCCGGGAAAAATACAACAACCTGCATATAGTATTCGGCATGGTAAACGATAAGGACACCGACGGCGTACTGTCTCTCCTGCCCCGCAATGCCCGATATTATTTTACGCAACCCGCCATACCGCGTGCTCTTCCTGCCGACAAGATAAGGGAAACGGGTATTTCCCACGGTTTGCACGGCGGCAGTTACACATCGGTAGCCGATGCATACAGGGCGGCCTGCAGCGGATACAGGCCAGGCGATATGATATATGTGGGAGGAAGCACGTTTGTGGTCGCCGACCTTTTGAATGCGTTCTTTTGAATGTGGCATTCAATAAAGAACCCTCCGAAACGGGAATCTTCCCGTTTCGGCAGAACAGGTGGACGCATGCAGGCGGGAACGGAGTGCTTGCGGCGTCTATTTTGCTGCTATAACCTCAATCTCGACAAGAGCGTCCTTCGGCAAGCCTTTTACGGCTACGGCCGAACGTGCAGGGCACTCTTTGGCGAAAAATCTGGAGTAGACTTCATTCATATCCTGGAACATTGACATGTCCTGCATGAATACGGTCGTCTTTACCACATCTTCGAGGTAATATCCCGAATGCTGAAGAAGGTTGCGGATATTCTTCAAGACCTGTTCCGTCTGTTCTTTTATGCCTCCCTCGACAAACCCGGATGTTTCGGGGTCTATACCCAATTGTCCGGAAACGAACAGGAATCCCCCGACTTCTATCGCCTGGCTGTACGGGCCTATTGCCGACGGGGCTTTAGGCGTGGATATAATATTCTTTTTCATATCAGTATCTCGATTTTAATTTTTCTATTTCCAGATCCTTGATAAGAATATCGGATGAACTTTTGTACATCTCTTTCCTTGCGTTAACTATTGCATCCCACTGTTTCCTGTACCTCGATTTCCGGTTCACCCTGAAGGCTCTTTCTCCCGACCCCACATTGTCGATCCTGTTCAACAGCATGCCCACAGACATCTTGTTTATATCGAAAGCCGGCTGGTATGCGGGAATACGCTCATCGCCGTTCACAACCTCGGTAATTATACCGGCTTTGAGCAACAGGTGTATAATCTGGGAGGTCAGGCGTATGGGAATGGAATAGTGTTTGGATATGCGCATTTTTGTAAGCGGGGCATACCGCTTGTCAAAACGCTGCACTATTATGGATGCAATCAACAGTATCAGGAAGTCCTTATACTGACGGCTTATGTTCCGCATGTCCTCTTCATTGTCGTAATCGAGGTTCTGCATGGAAAACGACAACAACACCCCGAACAGGAATATAAGCCACGACAGTTGCAGCCACAGCAGCAATAACGGGAGGAAAGCGAAACTTCCGTATATGGCATTGTAGCGCGACACCCATATCTGTCCGTTTATGTAGATATACTGGAATATCTGGAAGGCAATGCCGCATACCACGCCGGCAATAAGCGCATACTTGAACTTTACCCTCGTGTTGGGTATAAGCGTATATGCTACCGTAAACAGTATAATTGTAAATATGTACGGGGAGAACTCCAGCAGGCTATATATGAACGGTGTAAGCAACGGCAACGATTTCTCGCCGTCGGTCAGGAACGTGCTCATGAATACCGACGTTCCACCCGACAATATCATAAATACGGGGAGTATTATGAACAGCGAAGTATAATCGTTTATCTTACGATATAGAGAACGTTCTTTGGCCTGCCATATCCTGTTCATCGTATTCTCTATGTTGGACATAAGGCTTATTACCGACCAGAACAGGAAAATTATGCCTATTCCTACAAGCACGCCCGATTGCGCCTGCTTAAGATAGTTCGATACAAAGACCATTGCATCGGAAAGGACTTCGCGCTGTGCCGGAAAATACGAAAACAGCTGGCTCTCGATTATCTTTTCAAAGCCGAATCCGCTGGCAATGGCTATAAGCAAAGCCAGCAACGGCACTATTGCAAGCAAGGTGCTGTACGTAAGTGCCGATGCCCTGAGCTGCAGCTCGTCATCGAGGAAACGCTTGGCGGTAATGCGGACAACACGGATAAAATTCCGCAATGCGCGCCACGCTCCGGAAAGTTCCCGTTCCGGAGTCCTAAGGATATTCCCTATAAAGAATATCCTGCCGCGTTTTATGTTTTTCTTCAGGCTCATACAAAAAAAAAGCAGCAGGCCTGTAAGCCGGGTTCTGTATCCGCCGGAAGCGGACGTTTGTCATTTATCTCGTCTTTATGTTGCCATAAAGCTTTAGCGGTTTACCCCCCGGCATCGGACGGGCCGCCCTGATATCGCCGGTATACATAACCTTACAACCCATAAGACGTACTGCAACCGTGTCGCCACAACTGCACGTGAGCTCTTACCTCACATTTTCACCCTTACCGTCCAAAAGACGGCGGTTATTTTCTGTTACGCTGCTCTACCCTCGCGGACAGCTTCCCGTTAGGAAGTATGGTGCCCTGCGTTGCCCGGACTTTCCTCCGACAATTGCTTGTCAGCGACAAACCGTCCTGCTGCTTTGCAAATATAGTGAAAGGAACGGAATAATATGCATATTGTCCAGTTCCTTTCACTACCTTTGCCAATGCTTGAGACATAAGGATAGAACTGACATGAAACCTGTAAAACTTTTTTATCAGACACGATGCCCTTTTTGTAAAAGGGCTTTCAACTACATGGAAGAGATCAAAAAGCGGCCGGAATATGAGAATATTGTCATTGAGGCCATTGAAGAGACCGAACATCCGGACATTGCCGACCGGTATGACTACTATTATGTACCCACATTCTATATAGGCGAGGAAAAGGTTCACGAAGGCGGCATCTTCCCCGAAGAAGTGGAAGAAATCTTCAAAAAGGCGCTGAAAGAGGATTGAAACGGCAGAACGTCCGGGAGAGGATGATCTACCGGGTATTTCTGTCGTTCTGCCGCCCGCAGCCAGGCCCTTGTCCGTCAAAACTTGAAGAACGGCAGGAATATGCGTATAAAGTTACCGACGAACCTTTTAGCCTTACCTTTGAATGAATCGTGTTTCTTTGAGAAACTTACGGCATCGATATTCGAGCCTTCAAGCCCTCCGGGATGGTATTCGCGGGGGAAACGCGTGGAAATGCGCCTCTCCTTGACATTGGCCTTTACGACGTCGAACATCAGCCCCTCCAACAGGTTCCCCTCATAATCATTCAGTTCGGAATACCGGCAACCTATCTTTTCCTTATAGAATCCGGTAGTTACTGCAAACAGGACTACAGATGCTGAATGACCGCACCAACCCAAATGCAGCCAGTCATACAACTTGTGGTCTTTTATATCTATATAAAGCTCCCCGCCCTTTTCTATAATGAACCTGTTCATTCTTTGCATGAAATACTGTATATTATAGATTGGATACCGGCCCGTGGCTTTTATAAAGCCGCAGGCCCTTTTTATATTGTCGGACTTCTCTATTGCATTGTTGATAAGCAGCAGCTCATTATACCCTTTGCCTTTGGATATATCGAACAAATCGGGAGGTAAAGAGATGTATTCTATTTCAAGATTACGGCACGGAGCAATACTGCTTTTAATCCTGTCCAAGTCCCACCCTGAATTTTCGACAAAGATTATTACCTGCTTATCGTTCCAGTTCAAGGAATTGTAGTATGTCAGAGATTCGATGTACATCTCCTCCCTTTCTTCATCGGTGAAACATGCACACTTCATACCACGTGTGCTTACCGAAGCAGTCATTAAAAGAGGCAACCTTTTCATTTATGGCTGTATAATAAATTGCTAATAATCAAAACCAGCCGGAATGTTTTTAATGACGTGCCATGAATAAGGGCAACATGTCGGGAAATTGTTTCTGGCCATATGGGCCTGTCTGGCTGTAACGTTAAAACAGCCGCATTAATTTTCCTATTAAAACCATGTCCGGTTATAAACAAACACGCTGTTTCTCTTAGTAAGAGAAACAGCGCGCGCGCAACTATCATACAGACAGGCTGTCAGGTCATACATACAATATAAAAGCGAAACATTTGCACGTGTTTTTATTAATAGTGGCCAGAGAAGGCTTTGCCAAGTATTTTATTTTTCATACTTTTGATAGTGCAATGTTTCTCTTACTAAGAGATTTGCGTCTCCTGATTTTATGGATAGCCATATAGTTCTGTTTTCCTGTAGTTTAACTTAACGGTTCTTCCCGGCAAGTTTCCGTTTCCGATACCCGGATATTTAATTCTTCCGACAAAAAACAGACTTGACCCGTTACAACGGACAGCAATATGCCATATATGAAAAGCAGCAGGAACTGTCTTTTGTCAGTTCCTGCTGCTTGTACGGATAAATGTTTTTTATATAGGTGTTAATCCGCCTAACCGTTTATAGCGAATCGGAGTAATAAGGCTTGGGCAGTTCGCGGCAGTTGTACCTCGATGCCATTATTTCGCCGTATGCTCCGGCAGAACGCAGGGCAAATATATCGCCTCTTTCCGTGGCGCTAAGTTCCGTGGCTTTTGCAAAACAGTCGGACGACTCGCATATGGGCCCTACCACATCGTATTCCTCTACCGGTGCGGACGAGGTCAGATTCTCTATCTTGTGGTACGCCTGATATAATGCCGGCCGAACGAGGTCTGTCATGCCTGCGTCAAGGATAACGAACTTCTTGTTTACCCCTTCCTTTACATACAGCACCCTTGAAATCAATGACCCGCACTGGCAAACTATCGAGCGTCCGAGTTCAAAATGCAGATGCTGTTTGGGGCGCAGTGTCAGATACTTCCTGAATGTTTCAAAATATCCGTGGAAATCGGGTATCGGATTTTCATCTGGGTTGTGATAGTCTACTCCGAGGCCTCCCCCTACATTTATGTTGTCCACAACAACCATTCTGCGATAGAACACCTCCTGAATGTCGTTTATCCGAAGCGCAAGGCTACGGAAAGCATCCATATCGGTTATCTGCGAGCCGATATGGAAATGCAATCCTGTAAGTTTTACGTTTTCGAGTTCGCCCAACTTGTCGAGCACCTTGTCTATCAATGACATGTCTATCCCGAATTTGTTCTCGCTCAACCCGGTTGTGATATAACTGTGCGTATGAGCGTCTACATTCGGATTTATACGGAGAGCTATTGATGCGGTTTTCTTCTGTTCTTTGGCAAGCCTGTCTATGTTCTCCAGCTCGGGGACGGATTCGACATTGAAACAGCTTATCCCTGCCGATAAGGCGAGGGTTATCTCCCTGTCGTTCTTTCCCACCCCGGCAAAGACAATGGTGTCCGGAGCGAAGCCGGCACTCAACGAAGCCTCTATTTCGCCACCGCTTACACAGTCCGCACCAAACCCGTACCCGCTTATGATATTGAGGATTCTGCGATTGGCGTTAGCCTTTACGGCATAATGGACATGATAGTTGTCATGCCCTGCGAGTTCGGCTTTCAGGACTTCGAGGGTTTTCCTCAGCAAATCGGTGTCGTAGTAATAAAAAGGCGTTTCTATTTTTTCGAAACTCTTTATTGGAAAATTCGGTTTCATTTTCGGATGCCTTTTTTAAAACAGATGTTTGCTTAACGATGCAAGGGCTCTCTTCTTATCTTCCGCCTTTACAAGCATGGAGATGTTGTAGTTGCTTCCGCCGTACGATACCATACGTACAGGAATATCTTCCATGGCCTGCATGACTTTGGTCTCGAATCCGATATTGTTCCATTCCAGATCGCCTACTACACAGATAATGACCATATCCTCGTCTACCGTAACCGTACCGAATTTCTTGAGGTCGTCTATTATCTCTTTCAGATATTTGGTGTTGTCTATAGTTACCGACACTCCGACTTCCGATGTGGTTATCATATCGATAGAGGTACGGTAGCTTTCAAATATCTCAAATACCTTGCGCAGGAAACCGTATGCGAGCAGCATTCGTCCCGACTTGATTTTTATAGCCGTAATGCCGTCTTTCGCTGCTACGGCCTTTATTTTGCCGCCTTCCGACTTGTTGTATATTGTCGTACCCGGGGCATCGGGCTCCATGGTGTTGAGCAGGCGTACCGGGATATTGTTTATCTTGGCCGGCAGTATACATGTGGGATGCAATATCTTTGCCCCGAAATACGCCAGCTCGGCGGCTTCTTCAAAGAGGAGTTCCCTTACGGGCTTGGTCCCTTCAACATAACGGGGGTCGTTATTGTGCATTCCGTCTATATCCGTCCAGATTTGTATCTCGTCAGCTTTTATAGCACCGCCTATAAGTGATGCCGAATAATCGCTGCCCCCGCGCTTGAGGTTGTCTATCTCCCCGTAAGGATTGCGGCAGATAAATCCTTGTGTTATGTATATGGGCGCATCCGGAGCGGCTTCAAGCAGTTTGGGAAGGTGCTCCTTTATGTATGCCGTATCGGGTTCGCCGTTCTTGTCTATTCTCATATAGTCGAGAGCGGGTATCATAACCGATTTTACACCTGTTTCGTTAAGATACATGTTTACCAGTGCCGTAGACATAAGTTCTCCTTGTGCAAGAATCACTTTCTCTTCAAACATGGTAAAAAGCGACTTGGTGAATGAACGTATAAGATCGAAGTTGAATTTCAGCGTCTCTTTCGCCTTTGTCCTGTATTCATCGGTCGAGTAGAGTTCGTCAATTACTCCCGAATACTTTTTTTCGAGTTTGTTTATTGTCTCATTGGCTCCTTCGGGGTTCTTCTTATACAGATAATCCGATATTTCCACCAACGTGTTTGTCGTTCCCGACATGGCCGACAACACAACTATTTTCTGCTCTCCGTCGCATATCAGTTTTGCGACGTCTTTCATACGTTGGGCCGATCCCACGGAGGTCCCTCCGAACTTCAATACTTTCATACGCTTATATGTTTTCTGTGTTTGCTTTATTCCTGTTTATAAAAAAGGTTTCGTTTATATGCTTGTCCTCGAACTTTACCACCCGCCCGGGATAATCCTGTATAATATTGTGGTTGTGCGTGGTCATTATCACCGATGTGCCCGTACTGCATATTTCATGCAACAACTCGGCTATCTTGTTCCCTGTCTGCGGGTCGAGATTTCCGGTAGGTTCATCGGCAAGGATAAGTTTGGGCGAATTGAGCAGAGCCCGCGCTATCACTATGCGCTGCTGTTCGCCCCCCGAAAGTTCGTGCGGCATCTTGTAGGCTTTTGTCTGCATCCCGACTTTTGTAAGGACCTCTTCAACCCGGTCGTTTATTTCGCCCTTGTCTTTCCACCCTGTCGCCTTAAGCACGAATTCGAGATTGGCCCCTACCGAACGGTCTATCAACAGCTGGAAGTCCTGGAAGACTATCCCTATTTTCCTCCTTAACATCGGTATATCCCGTTTCCGCAAGGCAAGCATGTCATAATCGAGCACCCTGGCACTTCCGGTCGTTACGGGAATTTCCGCATAAAATGTCTTGAGGAGGCTGCTTTTCCCGCTGCCCACAAGCCCTATGAAATAGACGAATTCGCCGGAATAGAGTTTGAAATCGACGTTTTTAAGAACGGTATACTCTTTTCTCTCGACATCAACGCCGTTATAGTCTATCAACAAGGTGTCATCCATGACCGTCTATTCTTTGTGTCTCTTCTTAAGTTCGTTGGCCAGTTCTTCAATCCTGTGGCCTTTGGATGTAAGGAGCACTATAAGGTGATATATAAGGTCGGAAGCTTCATATATCAATCCTTCGTCTGTCCCGTTTGTCGCTTCAATTACGGTCTCTACTCCTTCTTCCCCGACTTTCTGGGCCATCCGGTTCACGCCTTTCCTGAAAAGAGCGGTTGTATACGAGCCTTCCGGCATCTCCTCCTTGCGGCGGACTATGAAATCCTGCAAATATGAAAGGAACGTAATATCGGCAGCATTGACCTCCCCGAAACAGGTGTCGCTGCCTGTATGGCATACGGGCCCGGCGGGTTTTACCTTTATAAGAAGGGTGTCATTGTCGCAATCGGGCATTATTTCGCATACGTCAAGGAAGTTGCCGCTTGTCTCGCCTTTCGTCCACAACCTGTTCTTTGTGCGGCTGAAGAATGTTACCTTGCCCGACTGCACGGTCTTCTCCAGAGCCTCTTCATTCATGAACCCGAGCATAAGCACTTTCCCGGTGTATTTATCCTGTATTATGGCAGGAACAAGTCCGCCCATCTTTTCAAAATCGAGTTTCATATTTTCCATTTTATGTCTGTACCCGTTTTATAGGTCATGTAATTCTTTAAAGTCTGACGCAGATATTCTGCTCGGACAGATACTGTTTCAGTTCCGGTATCTTTATCTCCCCGAAATGGAATACGCTTGCGGCAAGGGCGGCATCGGCATGCCCTATTTCAAACACATCCTTGAAGTCTTCTTTTTTCCCTGCACCCCCCGATGCTATTACCGGTATCTTGAGCGTGTCGCTCAACTGCCTCAAAGCCTCATTGGGGTATCCTATTTTCATCCCATCGTGAGTCATGCTGGTAAAGAGTATCTCTCCGGCCCCGCGTTCCTGCGCTTCTTTGGCCCACGAAAAGATCTCTTTGTCGGTGGGGAGGTGTCCGCCGTTTACATAACAGCGCCAAAAATTGTCTTCAAAATTAGCGTCAATCGCCACTACACAAACCTGAGAACCGAAATGCTCTGCTATCTCGTTTATTATTTCGGGCCTTTTCAACGCCAGCGAGTTCACCGACACCTTGTCCGCACCGGCATTCAACAACCTTTCCACATCGGCCAGTTCGGTTATGCCGCCTCCTACGGTAAAGGGTATGCTTACGTTTTCGGCCACACGTTTCACTACGTCGGTAAATGTCTTTCTCCCTTCGTACGAGGCCGTAATATCGAGAAATACCAACTCGTCGGCACCCTGGTCGCTGTACTGCTTTCCTAACTCTACCGGATCGCCGGCATCTCTGAAGTTTACGAAGTTTACTCCTTTTACAGTCTTTCCGTCTTTTACGTCAAGACACGGGATAATTCTTTTTGCAAGCATTTTCTTACTGGTTTGATACTATGTATTTTTCTAATTCCTTTACGGTGATTCTCCCTTCGTAGATGGCCTTGCCGAATATTACGGAAGGGACTCCCGCTTCGGCGAGTTTTTCTATATCGGCCATTGACGACACCCCCCCGCTGGCAATGACATACAGGCCCGGCAGTTTCTGCAACATCTCCTTGTACATCCCTACCGATGGGCCTTCCAGCATCCCGTCGCGGCTGATATCGGTCGCTATCGTCTTCCTGATTCCGGATTCCATATATCCGGCAATAAAATCGATCAGTTCCATATCGGAAGTCTCCTCCCAGCCGCTTACCGCTATATTGCCGTTTTTCACGTCCGCACCGAGTATTATCTTGTCGCTGCCGTACCGGCCTATCCACGACAGGAACTTGTCGCGTTCCTTCACGGCAATGCTCCCGCCGGTAACCATCGCTGCACCGCACTCGAATGCAATCCGTATATCGTCATCGCTTTTAAGCCCGCCGCCGAAATCTATTGTCAGGGACGTCTTTGCCGCAACTTTCTCCAAAACACGGTAATTTACTATATGGTTGCTTCTTGCCCCGTCCAGGTCAACCATATGCAGGCGCTTTATTCCGCACTCTTCAAACTGTCGGGCAATATCTGCCGGTTCAGCCCCGTATTCGGTTTTCCGGCTGTAGTCTCCCTGGGTCAGGCGTACGCATTTGCCCCCTATTATATCTATTGCAGGTACGAGTTCTATCATCTTTCTCAAAGTTTCAGAAAACCGTTCAGTATCTCCTCTCCTACGCTTCCGCTTTTCTCGATATGGAATTGCGTGGCATAAAAGTTGTCTTTCTTGAGCATTGCGCTGAAAGGCTGTATATAATCGGCTTTCGCTGCCGTTTCGGCACAGACAGGGACATAATAGCTGTGGACAAAATATACGAATTTGCCGTTTAAGTCGCAATCGAATACATTCCTGTCGCTGCCGTACAAACTGTTCCAGCCCATGTGGGGCACCTTGTCGCCGTGCTGCTGCGGGATGAACCTTTTTACCTCCGAATCGAATATTCCCAGGCACTCGGTATCGCCTTCTTCCGAATGACGGCACATGAGCTGCATCCCTATGCATATTCCCAGCAACGGCTGGCGCAATCCCTTTATGACTTTATCCAACCCCTCTTTGCGAAGATAACGCATTGTGGTTCCGGCCTCCCCCACCCCCGGGAATATCACCTTGTCGGCAGACAAAATGGTCTCCTTGTCATCGGTTATGACGGCATCCGCACCTACGCGTTTCATCGCACAATAAACCGAAAATATGTTCCCGGCATTATATTTTATTATTGCGATTTTCATTTAATTGAACACGATAGTTTTGTTTTTGTAAACAAGTATCTTCCGTTCTATATGCTTCTCTACTGCCCGCGAAAGGACTATCTTTTCCAAATCGCGGCCCTTCCTTACAAGATTGTCTATTGTGTCCTTATGGGTTATGCGTACAATATCCTGCTCTATTATCGGCCCGGCATCCAAATCGCACGTAACATAGTGGCTTGTCGCCCCGATCAGTTTTACACCCCGTTCGAATGCAGCGTGGTAGGGCTTCGCGCCTACAAATGCCGGAAGGAACGAATGGTGTATGTTTATTATCTTGTTGGGGTATTCGCGGATAAAATCTTCCGATATTATCTGCATGTACCGGGCCAGCACTATAAAGTTTATTCCCTTTTCCTTAAGCACCTGCAGTTCTTTTTTTTCCTGCTCGGCCTTGTTCTCCTTTGTTATGGGGAGGTGCATGAACTCTATATCAAACCGGCGGGCTGCAATCTCCATATCGGGGTGGTTGCTTACAATCAGGGGTATTTCCACATCCCATTCACCGGCCGTATACCTTGCCAGCAAGTCGTACAGGCAGTGCGACATTTTGGATACGAATATGGCCATTTTCGGCTTCTGGTCGCTGAAATGGAGTTTAAAGGTCATATCGTACTTGCGTCCGTACAGAGTTTCAAAATAATCCTCGATTTTGTCATGCGGAATGATGAATTTTTCCAAATCCCATTCTATACGCATAAAAAAGACTTTGTTGGCCCTGTCTACATATTGGTCGAGGTACAATATGTTGCCTCCGTTCACATTTATGAAGTCGGTTACGACAGCCAATATGCCGGGCTGGTCGGGACAGTGCATCAACAATATGGCGTTCTTGCTGTTTTTATCCTTAACTTGCATATATGGACATACTTTTGAGTGTGCGAAGATACTAAAATAACGCGAGGTGCAGGTAATAATAGTAAAAAAAATAGCAGTAAAACAGCGGCGGCGCATCCGTACACCTTGTCATTTTGGCCGTCTGCCATACCGACAGGGACGCCCGGAGGTATACAACGGACGTGGACACCCGGCTGCCCCGTATACGGGCAGCAGCAGGATGACACCATGCCTGCATGCGCTTTTACGGTTTCAGGAACTTCAGCGAGGCCCATTCACCCTTAGTCTTGCAGGTTTCAAATACGAGCCCGTTCTCCGCCGCACGGTTTTTAAGGATTTCCGTATCTTCCAGGAAAAAACCGCTCAAATACAACCTGCCTCCCGGATTGAGAGCTCCGGCATATGCCGGCATGTCGGAGAGAAGGATATTGCGGTTTATGTTGGCGGCAATGACATCGAAATGCCTGCCGTCTATTGCCGCAGAATCACCCAGTAAGGCTTCAATGTTTACGGCAGAATTGAGGAGGATGTTGTTCTTGCAGTTTTCAAAAGCAATCTCGTCTATATCTATGGCAGTTACGCTTTCGGCCCCGAGTTTCGATGCAAGTATGGCAAGTACGCCGGTCCCGCATCCCATATCGAGGAAAGTTTCTCCAGGATTGAATTCATCCAGGAGATATTCGGCCATCATGTAAGTCGTCTGATGGTGTCCGCTGCCAAAAGACATCACAGGAAATATTTCAATATCGTACCCGACCTTTTTGTCCGGCTTGTAACCCGGAGAATGGATAAGACAGTCATCCCCTACGGCAACGGGAGAGAAACTCTCTTCAATCCACGTCCTGTTCCAGTCCTCAAAGGGGATATGTTTGTTGTTGTATGAAACGCTGCTGGTCCTTATGGGCAACGCTTCGATAGCCGATTCGACAAGCGCATCGCTGTAAAGGGATTCCTTTATGTACCCTTTTATCCCTTCGTCGCAATCCTGGAATGTATCGTAACCGCTTTCCGCCAAAAATGCGGCAAGTAAATCAGCGACATCCTTGTCGGGCGGGGTTATGGTCAATACGGTCTCTACATACCCCGTCATTGGTTCATTTTTTTAATCAGGTTAGGGTATCTGTTGTCGCGTATGTGTACGTAATTGGGATATAGCTTAAGCACTCTCTGATACAAGGCTTTAGCCGTTTCGTAGTGTTTGAGTTTCTCTTCTACCATACCTGTCGTTACAAGCAACTGGAGATACATCCAGTTGTTGTGTCTGAGCGATTCGTCCTCTTCAAACATATCCAGGGCCTTGTGGTACTGTTTCAAGGCTTTTTCGGTATTGCCGCCAATAAAATCGGGCATATAGAAGAATATGTTGGCTGTCAATATGTTTACCGTCGCATCGTTGGGCGACTTGCTTATGGCTTTCTTCGTATCCGACATCATCCCTTTTGCCAATACCGTAGCCTTTATCGGCGATACCGCAATCTTGTAGCCTGTTATATTTGCCGAATAAGCCATTATAAGCGTATTGTCTGGATATTTCGGTTCGAGGTAATCCAAAAGGGCATCGGCCTTCTCTATCATTACCGATGCGGCATCCTTGTCCTTTATATCAAGCAGATGCCCTATGTAGCCGTAATAATAGCCGAGCAGTTCTATCTTGCTTATATCGCTTTGGCAGTTCGGGTCTTTTTCCATTTTTTTGATTATCGAGCCCCACTGGTTTACCTTGCCTCCGACGAACAGTTCGTATGTCGTTGCCTTAAAGTCTGTTTTCTGTGCCATGCTCCTCCCGTTTATCATAGCAAGTGAAAGGATAATTGCTGTTCCGGCCAAAAATTTATTCATATCCGTTCTTTATTATATTATGGGCACAAAAACTGTGCCTTACACCCGAAAACGGGTGCAAAGATACAAAATAAATTTTACAGAAATTGTTCCCGACGGCCAACCGTTGCGGTTATTTCCTCAAAGCGGAAATTGTGCGGAATATGGTGCGCCCTATTTTAAGGCCTTCAACGAAGGTGAGTATCAGGGAAATACGCGAAAGTATATTCGTAAGGGGCTTCCCGGTCCTGACCATAAAAGCCGATTTTATTTTTTTCGATACGGCTTCGTGCCTTGCAGCTATCTCTACCTGCAACATTGCCCTTCTCTCTTCAAGAGACTTCAGTGTTATATTCTCCATATTCGGCTGTCAGTTTTTCAGGACTTTGTATATAAACCGTGCTAACGGGTTGAGAATAAGGGTTCTCCTGAGCAGATATACCGCAACCCAAACCAATATGTATGCAACAGCTCCAATTATCAGTGCCAGCGGTTTCCCGGTATACGGCTCAAGGGCGTATGCCCCGGCTATTGTCAGCAGCAATACCACCCCCATTGCCGATATTATCCCCGTAAGGATAAGTATTACGGCGGCAGCAAAGCGCGTAGCCTTTGTTGCCGCCTCTATCGTAAGCAGTTCTTTACGAAGGAGGAGGTACTCTTTAATCTCTGTCAAGTAATCAGTTTTTGCCATATCGGCATCCTCCCGTATTAAGATAAGACAAAGTTTATCAGCCTACTTTCTCCTCTATCTTCGCAACCAGTTCGTCTATTTGCTGGCGGTTCAGCTTTATTCCGTGGCTTTCGAGATAGTCGGATATGCATGCGCGGGTTTCAGAACCTTTTGCCGGAGCAAAAATTATACCTAATGCAGCGCCCAGTACAGCGCCTCCCAAAAATGCGGAAATAACAGCTACTGATTTCATAATCGTAAAATTTTAAAGTTAGTATTTGTTTGTTTTAACAGCAGCGCCCCTGACAGCCGGCAGGCACATATGCCGATATAAGGCCCGCCGACACTGCGGCGCGTTCTGTTTCTGTCGTTCTTTATATTTTGTAGCAAAGATAATGCAAACGAGGGCAGAGGCAAACCGTAAGGTTCAACTATGCCGAGTGCAACTTATTTTCGCTGTTACACGGCAAAGATAATAAAGTCTGCATAATAAAAAAATTTTAAGCCAAAATAATGCAGATAATTTTTTCTTGTCCCGTTTTTAGCCGCCGATGCTTTTTACGATGCAAAACCTGTCCGATAAAACGGCACGGCAACTGCCGTCCGGCTCATGCGGCAAGATGCCGTCCGCACCGTTATAAAACCCTGTATAAGCGGATGTTGTTCACGGAATGGAAGCCGGATTGTCTTAAAAATAGTTCATACAGGACATGGCAGAGACCCTTTTACAAACTAATTTTATAAATTCGCACCGCCAAAGCTTGTCGCCACAAGAGAATCCGGTTACAGTTGCGGCATCCGGCCTTCAAAATTTTCAATTATATACCGTATATGTCTGAAGAGAGCATATTTGTAAAAGGAGCGAGGGTAAACAACCTGAAAAACATAGACGTGGAGATTCCACGCGACAAGTTTATCGTAATTACGGGCGTTTCAGGTTCCGGAAAGACTTCCCTTGCATTCGACACCCTTTATGCAGAAGGGCAACGGCGGTATGTAGAAAGCCTCTCATCATACGCCCGCCAGTTTCTGGGCAGGATGAACAAACCGGAATGCGACTATATTACAGGCCTTCCTCCGGCCATAGCCATAGAACAGAAGGTCAGTACACGCAACGCACGCTCTACCGTAGGTACATCCACGGAAATATACGACTACCTGCGGCTGCTTTTCGGGAGGATAGGGAAAACATTCTCCCCGGTATCTGGAGGGGAGGTCAAGAAACATAACGCCGACGACCTTGTAGAATGCATGCTGTCTTATCCCGAAGGAACCAAATTCATGATTATGACAAAACTCCCTTCGCTTTCGGGTGAAGATGCGGCATCGTATCTTGAAACGCTTTTCAGGAAAGGGTACGTGCGTGTAGAACTGGGCGGGTCGGTTGTCCGGATAGAAGAACTGCTCGACTCGCACAAGGCCATATCTACCGACGGCGGGTTTCTGATAATAGACCGTATGACAGCAGGGAAAGGCAAGGATATATCCAGCCGTCTTGCAGATTCGGGCGAAACCGCATTTTACGAAGGAGAGGGTGAATGCCTGCTGAGATTTTACACGGGCACGCAGGAAAAGACATACACGTTTTCAAAACGTTTCGAGTTGGACGGAATACGCTTTGAAGAGCCTAATGAACACATGTTCAATTTCAATTCGCCCATAGGGGCATGCCCCGAATGCGAAGGGTACGGGCGCGTGTTGGGCATAGACGAGAACCTTGTCATACCAAACAAGGCTCTTTCGGTATACGACGATGCCGTAATGTGCTGGCGCGGGGAAAAAATGGGACAGTGGAAAGACGAGTTTATACGGCATGCCGGAAAATACGGATTTCCGGTACACAAACCGTACTACGAACTGGACGAAAAGCAGAAGGCCCTTTTATGGCACGGCAACGACGAGGTATACGGGATAGACGCCTTTTTCAATATGGTAGAGGAGAACCTGTACAAGGTCCAATACCGTGTAATGCTTGCCAGATACAGGGGGAAAACCGTATGCCCGTCATGCAAGGGGGCAAGGCTGAGGCCGGAGGCCATGTATGTAAAGGTGGGCGGAAAAACCATATCGGAACTGACACTGATGCCGGTAAACGACCTGAGGAATTTTTTCGATTCGCTTGTCCTTGACGAGACCTCCGCACAGATAGCAGGACGCCTGCTTACGGAAATACGCAACAGGTTGCGGTTCCTGTCGGATGTAGGCCTCGGATACCTTACGCTCGACCGCCTCTCCTCCACCCTGTCGGGAGGAGAGAGCCAGAGAATAAACCTCGCCACATCGCTCGGAAGCAGCCTGGTCGGTTCGCTGTACATACTGGACGAACCGAGTGTAGGGCTCCACCCCCGCGACACGGACCGGCTCATAAACGTTTTGCGCCAGCTTCAGTCGCTCGGCAATACGGTAATAGTGGTAGAACACGATGAAGAGATAATACGCTCGGCCGACTACATAATCGACATCGGCCCTGATGCCGGGCGTTTGGGAGGACAGGTGGTATATCAGGGCGACATGGACGGCTTGCGCAAAAGCAGCAACAGCTATACGGTCAAATACCTGACAGGCGAACTGACAATTCCCGTCCCGCCCCGCCGAAGAAAATGGAACAACTATATTCAGATAACCGGTGCAGCGCACAACAACCTCAAGGGGATTGACGTAAAGTTCCCGCTTTACGTCCTTACGGTGGTAACGGGGGTAAGCGGTTCGGGCAAATCATCGCTTGTCCGCGACACCTTTTACAGGGCATTATGCCGATACTACGACAAAGAGGCGGAAGCCCCCGGCGCAATGACCGGATTGTCGGGCGATATGGCCCTTATGAAAGGAATCGAGTTTGTCGACCAGAACCCCATAGGGCGTTCGTCCCGCTCCAACCCGGCGACGTATTTGAAGGCATTCGACGACATACGCCGGCTTTTCGCCGAGCAGCAGGCTGCAAAGCAGATGGGCTTCCCGGCCGGATACTTTTCGTTCAACAGCGAAGGCGGAAGGTGTGAAGAGTGCAAGGGGGACGGATACATAACGGTCGAGATGCAGTTTATGGCCGACATAACGCTGGTATGCGAAAGTTGTCACGGGAAGCGGTTTAAAAGCGATGTCCTGGAAATAGAATACCGGGGGCAGAACATAAGCGACATCCTGGACATGACGATAAATCAGGCCGTTGAATTTTTCTCGGAACAGGAAGGCATATATGAACGCCGCATAGTAAAACGTCTTAGGCCGCTCCAGGATGTTGGCCTCGGATATCTGAAAATGGGGCAGTCCTCCTCTACCCTGTCGGGAGGGGAAAGCCAAAGGATAAAACTCGCCTCTTTCCTGTCGAACGAAACCCTCTCCCCCACAATATTCGTTTTCGACGAACCGACGACAGGCCTGCACACGCACGATGTAAACAGGCTGCTCAAGGTATTCGACGCGCTGATATCCCGCGGGCATACCGTAATTGTAATAGAACACAACCTGGAGGTTATAAAATATGCCGACCATATTATCGACATGGGACCAGAAGGCGGAGACAAAGGCGGGTACGTGGTATGCGAGGGTACACCTGAGGAGGTCGCAAAATGCGCATGTTCCCATACCGGCAAATATCTTGAAGAGAAACTGACCTCCTCACAGCACACGTAAGTTGCTGCAACGGGGCAAAAGCCTCCGCCGTTCCGCCGAAAGCCGAGCCCGACAGCCCGACAGATTACATAACGCCTCTTATCGTAGAACAGCGAAAACAGGCTGCACTCGGCATAGCCTAACCCGCGGGGTTTGTCTCCGCCCCCCCGTTTGCATTATCTTCAGGCCATGCTGTAAACCTGACGGGGAAAAACTTGTCAAAGAGTAACAAAAGCATGACAAATTTGCCTTGTTGCCAGGGCGATATCCGGTTAATCCGTGTTAAACTTGGCGACTCAGCTATTAAAATATTGTAACCGTATAATTTGCAGACAAATTTGCCCGTTTTTTGTAGTACAAGAAGCAGAGGATAAATCCTAAGAGGATACAGACAAGTCAAAAACCTGTTTAAATACGATGAATATGGGAAGTTTTCAAAAAAAGCTTTTAAGTTTTGCAGCCGTTGCATTTGTAAGTTCCACCATATCGGTAGGAGCATACGCACTGATAAGCAACGAATCTTCATCCCGGATGACAGATATGGATATCATCGGGACGGAACAGAGAGTAGCCGGAGATTTTGTCCGCGTATCGAACATGGCCCCTCAAACGATGGACTTTACGCAAATAGCCGAAAAAAGCGTAAATGCGGTAGTGAGCATAAAATCCACCATTACGCCCAAACAGACGTCGAGGAGCAGGATTCAAGATCCGTTTTTTGAATTCTTTTTCGGTCCGGGAAGAGAAATGCCCACCCCGCAGCAGCAGCCGCGCATCGGCACGGGCTCGGGCGTAATAATCAGCAGCGACGGATATATAATAACCAACAACCATGTTATAGAAGGGGCTGACAAAATAGATATTACGTTGAACGACAAAAGGGCATTTAACGCAAAAGTTATAGGGAGCGACCCCTCTACCGACCTTGCGTTGCTCAAGATAGAGGCAAAAGATCTGCCGATGATGAAGTTCGGGAACTCCGACCTGCTGAAAGTGGGAGAATGGGTGCTTGCCGTGGGCAACCCCATGGGGCTGACCTCTACGGTAACGTCCGGCATAGTCAGCGCCAAAGGGCGTTCCATAGGCACCGGCAAATCCATGTCGATAGAATCGTACATACAGACCGATGCGGCCGTAAACCCCGGCAACAGCGGCGGCGCACTTGTAAATACGAACGGCGAACTGGTAGGCATCAACACCATGATAGTATCGCAGACGGGAAGTTACATCGGGTATTCGTTTGCCGTACCGTCGAACATAGCCATCAAAATTGTCAGCGACCTTAAAAAGTACGGTTGCGTCCAAAGGGCCATGCTCGGAGTAACGATACGGGAGATGACGGCAGAACTTGCCGAAGAGAAAGATATTGATTTCGTTGCCGGCGTATATATTGTAGGAGTAGAAGAGCGGGGCTCGGCCAAAGAAGCAGGGCTCAAGGAAGGGGATATAATTGTGGCCGTAGACGGGACAGGCATCGCATCGGTTGCAAGGCTGCAGGAAGAAATAAGCCTGCACAACCCGGGCGACAAGGTTGCAATTACGGTAGTACGCGACGGCAAGCGCAAGAATATCGACGTAGTGTTGAAGAATCTGCAGGGCGACACGTCCATAACCAAACCTACCGACTTTACCTCTCTCGGCGCGGCATTCTCCGAACTGACAGACAAGCAGAAAGAGTCGTACGGAATATCCGCCGGCGTTGAGGTAACCGCCACTAAAGAGGGCAAATTCCAGCGTGCCGGAATACGCAAAGGGTTTATAATACTGAACATAAACGGCGAAATAATCTATTCGCCCGATACGATAGAGAGGATATACGATGATATCCAGAAATCCAGTTCTCGCGACAAGGTAATGTTCATAACGGGTATTTACCCGAACGGTAAAAGCGCATATTATGCCGTCGATCTTGCCTCGGAATAACTCATACGCCATATAATATTACAGCACGGAGACAGGTGTTTAAAACAATGCCTGTCTCCGTCTTGTAATGCAGGCACAAAATAAATTAAATCTGCATTGCCGTCCCCAACAATATTGCTTCAACAGGTGTTATTGACACAACAAACTGAAATACAATAATGTATATGATGTAAGTTAAAGTATGGGAACACCATTGGTCAGGCATCGGTCGCGAGCCCGGCCAATAGTGTTCTGCCATGAAATAATTTTTATAGTGAACAGCGATTATTTCAACTAATAATTTTGTATATTTGCACGTTAATTCAATCTAATAGATGAGACAGTTAAAGATTACAAAGTCTATCACAAACAGAGAGAGTGCTTCGTTGGACAAGTATCTGCAAGAGATTGGACGTGAGGGGTTGATTACGGTAGAAGAAGAAGTCGAACTTGCAGGTCGCATCAGGAATGGGGACAGAGCAGCATTAGACAAATTAACAAGGGCAAATCTGAGATTCGTTGTCTCGGTTGCAAAACAGTATCAGAATCAAGGTCTATCGCTCCCCGACCTTATCAACGAAGGTAATCTTGGACTTATTAAAGCGGCAGAGAAGTTTGATGAAACAAGAGGTTTCAAGTTTATATCCTATGCCGTATGGTGGATTCGCCAGTCTATACTGCAGGCTCTTGCAGAGCAGTCGCGTATAGTGCGTCTCCCGTTAA
Source organism: uncultured Bacteroidales bacterium (assembly GCA_949297125.1). Taxonomy (GTDB): domain Bacteria; phylum Bacteroidota; class Bacteroidia; order Bacteroidales; family G3-4614; genus Caccoplasma_A. Next base: position 50,647 of record CASFRS010000018.1, on the reverse strand, counting down.
ATCAGGTTGGGTCGCTGAACAAAATCAGCAAAGCGTTTTCCCGTTTTGAACAGGAGAATGAACGCCGCCCTTCGGTTGAAGAACTTGCCGACGAGTTGGATATACCCGTAGACAAGATAACCGATACGATGAAGGTTTCCGGACGTCATATCTCCGTGGATGCCCCCTTTGTGGAAGGAGAAGACAACAGTTTGCTCGATGTTCTGGTAAACGACGACTCACCCAATGCCGACCGCCCGCTGATAAAGGAATCCTTATCGAAAGAGATTGACAGGGCATTGGCAACTCTCACACCCCGTGAGAGCGAGATAGTGAAAATGTTCTTCGGCATAGGGTGTCAGGAGATGACCCTCGAAGAAATCGGCGACAAATTCGGCCTCACACGTGAACGTGTCCGCCAGATAAAGGAAAAGGCGATACGCAGGTTAAGGCAAAACTCAAGGAGCAAACAGCTGAAAACCTATCTCGGTTAAATTCATCAGGAACACTCATGTACGGCAGCAACAAAATGCTGCCGTATTTTTTTATAATAAAGGAAAAGGAAGGCCCGGCAACTGGACGCTTTTGTCGAAAAAAACGATACTTGCATTATGCTGCCTGCCGCACTTATTACATATAAAGCCGGCACAATACGGCATATTCCATTACAAATATATTTTTTGAACGGCTTGCATCACCAAAACACTTAAACTATTTAAGCAAACACAGTATATTCGATAAAAATATTAAGCAAAGCGCATTTTTCTACGAATTTATTTTGTTGTTCAGTTCAAAATACATACTTTTGCATTGCGAAAAAAACAGTCGCACAAAGCATAAAAAAGGAAATGAGAATGATATCTGCAATATCGCTACGACTTACCATTATTCTATTGATGCGCATCAATAGGGAGTGAGACGTATGGGTATGCTTTGAATATTAAGGACCTTTCTCACCCCGCGTGCGGAAGGTCTTTTTTTGAGCGACAAACAGAATATCAATTATAAACTATCATAACATGTCAGACAGATTATTTATTTTCGACACTACATTGAGAGACGGGGAACAGGTCCCCGGGTGTCAGTTGAACACCGTAGAGAAGATACAGGTAGCCAAGGCTCTGGAAGCATTGGGAGTCGACATTATCGAAGCCGGATTTCCCATTTCAAGCCCGGGAGACTTCAATTCGGTAGTTGAAATCTCAAAAGCTGTAACATGGCCTACAATATGTGCGTTGTCGCGTGCCGTTGAAAAAGACATCGATGCTGCCGCAGAAGCATTGAAATATGCCAAGCACAAACGGATACACACCGGTATAGGCACATCGGATTACCATATCAGATACAAGTTCAATTCAACACGCGAAGAGATTATAGAAAGGGCAATAGCATGCGTAAAATACGCCAAGAAGTATGTTGAAGACGTTCAGTTCTATGCAGAAGATGCAGGACGTACCGACAACGAATATCTTGCCCGCGTGGTAGAAGCAGTGGTAAAAGCCGGTGCAACGGTAGTAAACATACCCGATACGACAGGCTATTGCCTGCCGGACGAATTCGGGAAAAAGATACTCTACCTCAAGGAAAACGTAAAGGGCATAGACAAGGTTACGATAGCCACACACTGCCACAACGACCTGGGTATGGCTACGGCAAACACCATATCGGGAATCCTTAACGGAGCCCGTCAGGCAGAAGTTACGGTAAACGGAATAGGCGAACGTGCCGGTAACACGTCGTTAGAGGAGGTTGCCATGATATTCAAGAGCCACAAGTTGGGCATAGACACGAATATCAATACTCAGAAAATATACTCGACAAGCCGTCTGGTTTCGAGCATGATGAACATGCCGGTACAACCGAACAAGGCCATAGTGGGAAGAAACGCCTTCGCCCACTCGTCGGGGATACATCAGGACGGGGTTTTGAAAAACCGCGAGAACTACGAGATAATCGACCCGAAGGATGTGGGTATCGATGAAACTTCGATAGTTTTAACGGCAAGAAGCGGGCGCGCAGCATTGAAACACAGGCTGCACGTACTCGGCGTAGACCTCGACCAGACTGCACTGGACCGTGCATATAACGACTTCCTCGCGCTGGCCGACCGCAAGAAAGACCTCAACGACGATGATATATTGATGCTGGTAGGAAAGAGCCGCGGGGAAAAAGGACGCATCTCAATCGACTATCTGCAGGTAACCTCCGGTATCGGAGTCCGTGCAGTGGCAAGCGTCGGAATCAATATAGCAGGCGAAAAGTTCGAGGCCGCAGCATCGGGCAACGGGCCTGTCGATGCCGCCATAAACGCCATCAAGCAGATTATACGCCGCAAGATGACCCTTGAAGAATTCCTGATACAGGCAATAACAAAAGGGAGCGACGATACAGGGAAAGTTCACATGACCGTATCGTACAACGGGGAGAATTACTACGGTTTCGGGGCCAATACCGACATTGTGGCAGCTTCGGCCGATGCGTTTGTAGATGCAATTAACAAATTTGTAATATAATATTTGTCAATACGATAATTGAATATGGAAAAGAAAACATTGTTCGATAAGATATGGGACGCCCATGTAGTTTCCATAGTGGAAGGCGGGCCTTCACAACTCTATATCGACAGGCATTACCTGCATGAAGTAACGAGCCCGCAGGCTTTTAACGGGTTGAGAGAACGGGGGCTGAAGGTCTTCAGGCCGGCACAGAACACCTGCTCGCCCGATCATAATATCCCCACGATAAACCAGGACAAGCCCATATCCGACCCCGTATCGAGGAATCAGGTAGATACGCTCATGAAAAATGCCGAAGAATTCGGCCTTACCGTATACGGCCTGCTTAACCCCAAAAACGGCATAATACATGTAATAGGTCCGGAAAACGGATATACGCAGCCCGGTATGACGATAGTATGCGGCGACAGCCACACTTCCACACACGGCGCAATGGGTGCCGTTGCTTTCGGTATCGGTACCAGCGAGGTGGAAATGGTACTTGCTTCGCAGTGCATACTCCAGCCCAAGCCCAAAAAGATGCGCATAAGCATTGAGGGCGAACTTGCAAAAGGAGTTACCGCAAAAGATATAGCATTGTATGTAATTGCAAAAATGACGACAGGCGGAGCTACCGGATACTTTGTTGAGTTCGCCGGCAGTGCAATCCGCTCGCTCAGCATGGAAGGGCGTATGACCGTCTGCAACCTGAGTATAGAAATGGGTGCACGCGGTGGGATGATTGCTCCAGACGAGACAACGTTTGAATATCTCAAGGGACGCGAATTCGCACCTAAGGGCGAGGCATGGGAAAAAGCCGTAAGCGAATGGCGCAAACTTCCCACCGACGAAGGGGCGGTATTCGATAAGGAAGTGGTATTCGACGCCGCCGACATTATGCCGCGCATTACATACGGAACTAACCCGGGCATGGGTATAGGCATAACGGAAAAGATTCCGACACTCGACGAGATTGACGAGGCGGGGAAAATATCGTTCGGAAAATCGCTGGAATATATGGGATTCAAGCCGGGCGAGTCGCTGATAGGCAAGCCTGTCGACTACGTATTCCTCGGAAGCTGCACCAATGGCAGGATAGAAGACTTCCGGGCTTTCGCCAACTTTGTAAAGGGACACAAGAAAGCTCAATCGGTAACGGCATGGCTTGTACCCGGTTCATGGAATGTGGAAAAGGCCATACGGGCAGAAGGGCTCGACAAGATTCTTGCCGAAGCAGGTTTCGAGTTGAGGCAGCCCGGATGTTCGGCCTGCCTTGCCATGAACGACGACAAGGTCCCGGCCGGGAAATATGCAGTATCCACATCGAACCGCAACTTTGAGGGGCGTCAGGGTCCCGGCTCCAGAACGCTGCTTGCAAGTCCGCTGGTAGCAGCTGCGGCAGCAATAACAGGGAAAGTTACCGACCCCCGCGATTTTATGAAATAATAAAAAGAAATGCCATGAGAGAAAAATTTGAAAAACTGACATCTACATGCATCCCTCTTCCAATAGAGAATGTAGATACAGACCAGATAATTCCGGCCAGGTTTTTGAAAGCTACGACAAGAGAAGGGTTTGGAGACAACCTTTTCAGGGACTGGAGATATGACAAGAACGGGAACAAGATAGAGAGTTTCGTCCTGAACAATCCCAAATATACCGGTACTGTACTTGTTGCAGGTAAAAACTTCGGTAGCGGTTCAAGCCGCGAACATGCCGCATGGGCGGTTGCAGGTTACGGTTTCCGTGCCGTTGTATCGAGTTTCTTTGCCGACATCTTCAAAAACAACGCCCTCAACAACTGCGTACTTCCGGTTGTCGTATCGGAAGAGTTCCTCGGCGAGCTGTTCCGGTCGATAGAGGAAAACCCGGCCAATACGGTTACCATTGACCTCCCCGAACAGACTATAACCAACAATGCTACCGGCAAGAAAGAGACGTTCGACATAAATCCGTACAAGAAGAACTGTCTGCTCAACGGGTATGACGACATTGACTACCTGCTGAGCCGCAAAAGCGATATAGAAGATTGGGAAAAGAGGAACAGATAAAAGGTATGGAAAGGAAGGTTGAAATAATGGACACAACCCTGCGGGACGGGGAACAGACATCGGGCGTATCATTCTCTGCGCAGGAGAAGTTGAGTATTGCCCGCATGCTGTTGGATGTTCTGAAAGTAAACCGTATAGAGATAGCTTCGGCAAGAGTTTCGGAAGGCGAAAGAGAAGCGGTAAAAGAAGTATGCCAATGGGCCGCCCGCCGCGGGGAGATATCGAAAATAGAAATATTGGGATTCATCGACAACGGCGTATCGGTAAAATGGATTACCGATACCGGCGGCAAGGTGGTGAATATGCTGTGCAAAGGTTCCCTGCTGCATTGCAGGGAGCAGTTGCACAAAACTCCCGAAGAGCACATAAGGGATATCAAAAGCGAAATAGCGCTGGCGCGTGCCGCAGGGCTGGAAATAAACGTCTATCTTGAGGACTGGTCCAACGGGATGAAAGACTCGAGGGATTACGTCTACGCATTCCTCGATGCCCTTTCGGAAGAGAAGATAAACCGTTTTATGCTACCCGACACGTTGGGAATACTTAATCCTTACAACACCTTCGAGTATTGCAAGGAAATTGTAAAGCGTTACCCGTCCCTGCATTTCGATTTTCATGCGCACAACGACTACGACCTGGCCGTTGCGAATACCTATGCGGCGACACTGGCCGGCATCCATGGCGTACACTGCACGGTAAACGGACTCGGCGAACGTGCCGGAAACGCAACGCTGTCGAGTGTAGTTGCGGTTCTGCATGACCACCTGCATATTCAAACCGATATAAAAGAGGAGAAGATAAACCAGGTGAGCCGTATGGTAGAATCATATTCGGGAATACGGATTCCCACCAACAAGCCTGTCATAGGCGAGCATGTCTTCACCCAATGCGCAGGCATTCATGCCGACGGCGACAGCAAGGCCAATCTCTATTACAACGACCTGCTGCCGGAACGCTTCGGCCGCACGCGCGAATATGCTCTCGGAAAGACCTCGGGCAAGGCCAATATCAGGAAGAATCTCGAAGCCCTCGGCATCGAACTCGATGACGTTTCCATGCGCAAGGTTACCGACCGGATTATAGCCCTCGGCGACAAAAAGGAGATTGTTACACAGGAAGACCTGCCGTATATAATTTCTGATGTCCTGAAGCACGATACAGAACACCATAAAATCAAGCTTCAGAACTTCTCGCTGGCAATAGCGAAAGGTCTCCGACCCGGAGCGATAATAAAACTCGAAGTCAACGGCGAAGTCTACGAGCAGGGGGCAACAGGAGACGGACAGTACGATGCGTTCGTCCGCGCCGTACGCCGCATATACAAGGTTATGCTGCAACGCCCCTTCCCTTCCCTGCTCGACTATACCGTAACCATTCCTCCCGGCGGAAGGACCGACGCCCTTGTGCAGACCGTGATAACATGGAATTACAACGGGCATACCTTTAAGACAAGGGGGCTCGACGTGGACCAGACATATGCGGCCATACAGGCGACGATGAAGATGCTGAACCAGATAGAGGATTTATAGACCAACTGAAAACAACGATTTAAAACATAAGGAATATGAAATTGAATATTGCCGTTCTCCCGGGCGACGGAATAGGGCCCGAGATTGTTGAAGTTGCATTGGATGTAACTAAAGCCGTATGCAAAAAATTCAATCATGAACTGACATATAAAAGGGCTCTTGTCGGCGCATGTGCGATTGATGCGACAGGGAACCCGTATCCCGACGAGACACATGAAATTTGCATGGAATCGGATGCCGTCCTGTTCGGGGCAATAGGCGACCCCAAATACGACAACAACCCGAAGGCCAAAGTACGCCCTGAACAAGGGCTTTTGGGAATGCGCAAGAAACTCGGGTTATATGCCAATATACGTCCGGTTTCAACATTCCGCCAGCTAATACACAAGTCGCCGCTCCGTCAGGATGTAGTTGAGGGGACCGATTTGATGTGCATCCGCGAACTTACCGGCGGTATATATTTCGGACGCCCGCAAGGCCGCAGCGAAGACGGCAATGTTGCGTACGACACCTGCGTTTACAGCCGCGAAGAAATTGAACGCATAGTTCGCCTTGCATACGGATACGCGATGCAACGCCGCAAGAAGGTAACGGTAGTGGATAAGGCCAACGTATTGTGTACGTCCCGGATGTGGAGGGAAGTAGCACAGAATATAGCCAGGGAGTTTCCCGAAGTTGAAACTGAATACATGTTCGTAGACAATGCCGCCATGCAGCTTGTCCAGTGGCCGTCGCGTTTCGACGTTATCGTTACGGAGAACATGTTCGGCGACATACTTACCGACGAGGCTTCCGTAATAACAGGGTCTCTCGGCATGCTCCCTTCGGCATCGGTAGGATTGCACACCTCTGTCTTTGAACCGATTCACGGTTCTTATCCGCAGGCCGCAGGCAAAGACATAGCAAACCCCCTTGCAACCATCCTCTCTGCTGCACTTATGTTTGAATATGCATTCAAACTAACAGAAGAGGGTGCGCTTATCCGCAAGGCTGTCAGCGCCTCTATCGATGCCGGCATAGTAACGGAAGATATTGCCCAGGGCGGAAAGGCTTACAGGACATCCGACGTAGGAAAATGGATTGTGGATTATATCCTGACCTCGAAGTAATCCGATAATCACATAACAATACAAAAGGGGTTGCACCGAGAATAATGCTTGGCGCAACCCCTTTTTATTTGTGCTTTGAACAAACGGGAATCGTTTCTGCCGACGGATTAATACGGGAACCAAGAATGCTGTCGCATCGGTTGAATTCTATAATTCCCAGTCTACATTGCGGCGGATTATTCCCGCATCCTTCCCGTTTCCTCCATATATTGCGTTTTTGTCCGTTATACTGCGGGTTACTGTAGCTCCGGCTGCTATTATTGCGTTGTCTGCAATTTCGACGCCTTTCAGGACCGTCGCCCTGCACCCTATCCATATATGGTTCCCGAATATTATAGGCGCAGGCGGATTTATGATTTTATTCCCCGTCAACTCTGTTATTTTATGGAAATCGGTATCCATTACCAATAATATCCCATGACAGCAGACAACGGTCTCCGAATTTTATATGTTTTCCACATATTATCTGACTCTGCCCTGTTATGGAAAAGTCGTTGCCAAATTCCAATATTCCCCCTTTCATTACTGAAATCTTCGAACCGGCTCCTATCTGTACATTTCCGTTTATTATTATGGTCCCGTTATTTTCCAATATGCTTCTGGAATACCGGCAGTCTACCGTACCTACATTGTGTTTCCCTATTTTAAATATACCGGAAGTCAAAGGCGTATTGAATATAATTTTACCTTTGGCATATTTGTATAGTTTTACTCCCCGATATATATATATATATATATATATCGGGGAATTTTATCGCTTCCGATACCGGTAGCAGCCGGAAATTTATATATGCTGTTTTTATAAGGTTTATTTCCAACAGTTTTTTAATCTTTCGCATATCGTAATAAGGTGCTTGTGTGAATATTCTTATTTATCAAGAATCAAAAATAGCCATATAATACAGAATAATCAAACAATATCTGCCTCAGGGTATTGTTTCAATACTGTCAGTTCCGGTTACGGAAATCAGAATATAATTCTTTTATCATCCGGCAGGCTACGTTTAAGGGCGTTCTGCTTGTATTTATCATCAGGTCGTAGTTATGGGGGTCTCCCCATTTCATACCCGTATAATGTCCGTAATGTATGGCCCGGTGCCTGTTTATCCGTTTTACTTCCGTTTCGGCTTTTTCTTTCGGTATTCCGTATAATTCTACACACCTGTTGCATGCATCGTTAAAACCGGAATAGCAAAATACCTTTATTACCCCGGGATAATCTTTAAGTACGAAATCGGCACAACGGCCTACTATTATGCAGGATTCCTTTTCGGAGAGTTCGGTTATGATTTTGCTTTCCGAAACGAACAGTATGTCGTCGGGCGAAAAACTGCTTTTAATCTCAGATTTATAATTCTGCCCCGTTATGCATTTCAACCAAAAGGAAGGGATGTTCTGTTCGTTCGCTTTTATATAATCTTCGTCCAGTCCGCTTTTCCGTGCCGCCATACTTATAAAATCGCTGTCGTACAGTTTTATCCCCAACTCACGGGAGAGCATTTTCCCCAGCAGATGTCCTCCGCTTCCGTACTGGCGTGCAATCGTTATTATTATATTGCCCGATATGCCTCGCCCGCTTTTACCGGTATGCCTCTCCGCATTTATCCATTTGTCCAGTACTCCGTAATGCGGCATCAGGAAGCGGACTATCGGCCCTACGGTCAGTGCGGCTATCACAGTACCTTCCCTCACGCCGTACAATCCCGACAAATATGCATATGACAAAATGCAGCTGATTGCCACAAGCGTAATATCGAACCCCAGTTTTACATACCCGAACTCCACGTTCAGACGACGCGATATTACCTGTACGAGATATTCGCCCGAAAGCATTGCGACGTTTGCTTTCACTTCAAGGGCAATTCCGGCGGCCAGTACTATACACCCCGCTATCACGCCTGCTATCTGTCCCGGATAAGTTATGGGGTTATACCAGTTAATAAGATTCATCGAACAATCTATGAATATACCGAAACAGAGCGATACAGGTATCTGTAACAGGAAAATACGCAGATCGGACTTTAACTCCTCTCTTTTCATCATGAAGAGTTCCAGTAGCACAAACAGGATGTTTACGATAATAGTCCACTGGCCCATGGTCTGGGGCGTGATAAAGCTCAGGACATAGTTTACGCTTGTAATGGGCGATGTACCCAACATGGCCCTGGTTATTATCGCTATCCCTAAGGAATTGATAAAAAGCGATATTATAAAGAGCACGTATCGCCTTGACAGATATTTGTTCATAAGGACTCTTTTTATGTATGGAAACGGAATTACCGTCTCCCGCACGGCGGGGACGGGACTAGTTCGCCTTTTTACAAAGGGACGGTAAAAGCAGAAAGGGCAGAAGACCCGAAATCTCCTACCCTTTCCATTGTCTTTCGCACCCGTTTTTATGCGTTCTTTACTTTGTCTACTATTGCCTTGAATGCTGCGGGATTGTTGAGAGCCAAATCGGCAAGCACCTTGCGGTTTATCTCTATCCCTGCCTTATGTATTGCTCCCATGAGTTTGGAGTAGGACATCCCTTCAAGGCGTGCTGCAGCGTTTATACGCTGTATCCAAAGTGCACGGAAGTTTCCTTTTTTGTCTTTACGGTCGCGGTATGCGTAGGTAAGGCCTTTTTCCCATGTGTTTTTGGCAACGGTCCATACGTTTTTGCGTGCGCCGTAGTAACCTTTGGTTAATTTAAGGATTTTCTTTCTCTTTGCTCTCGAAGCAACATGATTTACTGAACGTGGCATAATTCTACTGTTTTTTGAATGTTAGCGTTATCACCTTTTCGATAATCTTCGTGCTAAAACATCCGGTTAATAATAATCGCAATAATCTATTCTTGCGGTTTGTTTTATAAATTAATTAAGAGATGCAGAGTAATTTCTTGATATTCTTTACATCTGCTTTCGCAACAGTTGTAAAGTGGGTCAGATTACGTTTCTGCTTTTTGGTCTTCTTGGTCAGAATATGACTTTTGAAGGCGTGTTTTCTCTTGATCTTTCCTGATCCGGTAAGGGCGAACCTCTTTTTGGCACCGGAATTAGTCTTTGTCTTCGGCATTGTTTTGTTTGTTTAATTAGTTATTTATTTGGAATGCATCCCGCTTTCACGGTTTACAGTCCGTTTGTCTCTATTTCTTCTTAGGGGTTATCATTATTATCATCCGTTTCCCTTCAAGTTGCGGCATCTGTTCTATCTTGCCGTATTCTTCAAGGTCGTTTACGAAACGGAGCAGCAGGACTTCCCCTTGCTCCTTGAACAGTATGGAACGGCCCTTGAAGAATACGTAGGCTTTTACCTTTGCTCCTTCCTTGAGGAATTCCATTGCATGTTTCAACTTGAAGTTGTAATCGTGATCGTCGGTTTGCGGTCCGAAACGAATCTCCTTCACAACAACCTTGGTCGATTTTGCTTTCTGCTCCTTCTGACGTTTCTTTTGCTGGTATATAAACTTCTGGAAATCTATTATCCTGCAAACCGGGGGTGCTGCGTTAGGCGATATTTCCACCAGATCCAGTTCCTGCTCTTCTGCAATAGCGCGGGCATCTCTTATCGAATATATGCCTTGCTCCACGTTATCGCCTACAAGACGGACTTCTTTCGCAAAAATTCTATCGTTGATGCGGTATGCATCTTTTAACCCGTCGTCCTTTCTCTGCGGACGGCCTCCCTTGGGATTTTTGTTTTGGATGGGATTATTCGCCATTCGTAATTACCATTGGTTTAACATTCTATTCACCTCCTCTGTCAAAATCTCGGCAAAGGTAGCAATTTTCATCGAACCTTTATCACCTTCACCCTGTTTTCTTACAGAAATTTCTCCGTTGGCGGCTTCTTTTTCTCCTACAATAAGCATGTACGGGATACGTTTCAGTTCATTGTCGCGTATCTTACGCCCTATTTTTTCATTCCTGTCATCTACGGCAGTACGTATATCCTGCATTTCAAGCTGGCGGGCAACTTCCCATGCATAATCGTTGAACTTCTCGCTTATGGGGAGAACCACAGCCTGTTCCGGCGTAAGCCAAAGCGGGAATTTTCCTGCAGTATGCTCAATCAGTACGGCCACGAAACGTTCCATCGACCCGAAAGGAGCGCGGTGTATCATTACGGGACGGTGCTTCTGGTTGTCGCTGCCCGTATATTCAAGCCCGAAACGCTCCGGCAGGTTGTAGTCGACCTGTATCGTTCCCAACTGCCACCTGCGCCCTATGGCGTCCTTTACCATAAAGTCGAGTTTGGGCCCGTAGAATGCTGCTTCACCGAGTTCCACGCGGGCCTCAAGGCCTTTCTCCTGACATGCTTCTACGATTGCCCGCTCTGCTTTTTCCCAGTTTTCATCGCTCCCTATGTATTTGTCCTTGTTGTTGGGGTCGCGCAATGATATCTGAGCCTCGAACTTGTCGAAATTCAACGCCTTGAATATTATGAATATTATATCCATAACTTTCAGGAACTCCTCCTTGAGCTGGTCGGGACGGCAGAATATGTGCGCATCATCCTGCGTAAATCCGCGTACACGGGTCAATCCGTGAAGCTCCCCGCTCTGCTCGTAGCGGTAAACCGTACCGAACTCGGCAAAACGCAGCGGCAGTTCTTTGTACGAACGGGGCGACGTCTTGTATATTTCGCAGTGGTGGGGACAGTTCATGGGTTTAAGCAAGAACTCTTCACCCTCTTCCGGCGTATGTATGGGCTGGAAAGAGTCTTTCCCGTATTTTGCATAATGCCCGGATGTAACGTAAAGTATCTTGTTGCCTATATGCGGGGTTATTACCTGCTGGTAACCGAAGCGTTTCTGTATCTTGCGAAGGAATGCCTCGAGCCTGTCTCGCAGCATCGTCCCTTTGGGAAGCCACAACGGCAATCCCTGCCCTACAGCTGGGGAAAACGCAAAGAGTTCCATCTCCTTGCCTATTTTCCTGTGGTCGCGTTTTTTGGCCTCTTCCAGCATTGCCAGATATTCGTCAAGCATCTTTTTCTTGGGGAAAGATATGCCGTATATACGGGTAAGCTGGTGGCGTTTCTCATCGCCGCGCCAGTATGCTCCGGCAAGCGAAGTTATCTTTACGGCCTTTATGGGTGCAGTATCCGGCAGGTGCGGGCCGCGGCACAAATCGGTAAACGCCCCTTGCGTATATGTCGTTATCGTTCCGTCTTCGAGTTCCGAAATCAGTTCCGTTTTGTAAACTTCGCCGCGGTCGCCGAACATTTTCAAGGCGTCGGCTTTGGATATTTCCTTACGGACTATTTTTTCCTTGCGTGCCGCCAGTTCCGCCATTTTTGCTTCTATGGCTGCGAAATCGCTGTCGGTAAGCGGATTGTCGCCGCAATCCACATCGTAATAGAAACCGTTCTCTATAGCCGGGCCTATCCCGAATTTTACCTGCGGATACAACTCCTGCAGGGCTTCGGCCAGCAAGTGCGCCGATGAATGCCAGAAAGCGTGCTTGCCTTCGGCATCTTCCCATTTGAAAAGTTTTATCGAAGCATCGTTCTCTACAGGCCTTGACAAGTCCCATTCTTCGCCGTTCACCGTCGAAGCCAGAACCTCGGCCGCCAGTCTCGGCGATATGGATTCGGCTATCTGCAACGGAGTTACCCCGCTTTCAAACTCTTTTACTGAACCGTCTGGAAAAGTTATTTTTACCATATTTCTATACTTACGTTCGTTCTGTTTCTGAAAAGAGGCTGCCGTTTTGCCTGAAACCCGCAAAACAGACACTTTTCAAGAGCCGCAAAGTTAATGATTATTTTTATATATTAGAACTTGGCATGCAATAAAAAACATGCGGTTTTGCTTTATTTTTCCGCTTTTTCGCGGCAAATGCACGAGTATTGCTCCGAAGCTGTTTATCGTGCTGTTTTCGGGAAGCATACCGGGAGCCGTTACTCTCCTATGCGTTTCAATATGTTGTAGGCCGATATTATGCCCAACTCGCCGGCTTTGCTCAAATCGGCCACGCTTTTTTCGTTTTCCCCCATATACACATACACCAACCCCCTGTTGAGATATGCTTCGGCAAAATCGGGGTATAGTTCTATCGCCCTGGTATAATCGGCCAAAGCCGCTGTGAAGTCTTTCTGCTCGCATCTTATGTTGCCGCGGTTGAAGTATGTATAAGGGAAATCTGGCGCCAGTTCTATTACCTTGTCGTAATCGCGCAACACCATTTCATACTCCAGATTGACGGCACGGCTGTTCAAGCCCGCATCCTTGCCGCCGAACATGCCACCGCCGGAATTTACCGTTATGTACCCGTCGCTGCCGCTGTCCGACGACATGAGATATTCGATATACCTGTACCTTACTACCGCACGCAGGAAATACGCAAAGAAAAAGTCCCCTCCGGCAGCGGTTATGCGGCTGAGGTCCTCGATAGCCCCGGTATAGTCCTGTATCAGAATGAAGTCAATCGCTCGGGCAAGGTACGGGATAAGGTTGTTCGGGTTTATTTCTATCAATTTGGAATTGTCGTTGATAGAATTGAAGTGCCTGGCTATCATGGCCGAATCGAGCGGGGCTTCCCTGTTTGTAATGTAAAGACGCCTTGGCAGCAGGCCAGAACGGTTCAACTCGTCCAATGCCCGGCTGTACTTGTGTCCGGTATTTATTTCCGATTCCTTTTCGTAATACGTAAGGGTAAACGACGGTTCAAGCTCAACCTTCATGTTCCTGTCCTGGATGCGGCCCCTTATATCGCTGTCATACTCCCCTTCAATGGAGTTGAAATTATCGGCTACCAGAAGCCTGTCGAACTTGTTTATGTTTTTGTCCGATTCCTTACGCACTTTTTCATTGTCGTCCGCTGCCTCATCCTTTGTCGGACTGCCTTTCTCCTTCTCTTTATCAATCAGGGCCAGTGCTTTTGCATAATCGGCTTTTCCCCCGGCCGTATCGCCCGATTTGCGCCTTACTTCCGAACGTGCATAATACGCGCCGGCATAATCGGGATAAGCCTCTATCACTTTGGAGTAGTCGGTTATCGCTCCGCGCCAGTTGCCTATGCGGTCTCTTATTATCGCCCTGTTGTAGTAGGCGAATATGTTGTCTGGTTCGAGTTTTATTACATTTGAAAAATCATCGGCCGCGCCGTTGTACTCCCCCACCTGCATTCTGAGCAGCCCCCTATTGTACCATGCCTGGGTATTCATCGGGTCTACCTCGGTTACATGGGTATAATCGTCCATGGCCCCCCGCAGGTTCTCGGCATAATACCGCATTACCGCACGGTTTATATAATACCCCGACATTTTCGGGTCGAGTTTTATGGCTTCGTCCATATCGGCCAGGGCGCTGTCGGTTTCGTGTTTGAACTGGAACCGCAACAATGCCCGCATGGCATATCCGTACGACGAGTACTTGTCTATTTCAAGCGCCTTGTCTATATCCTGAATGGCCCGCAACGTATCTTTGCGCTCCATATGGAACTGGCTGCGGCTTATATACGCCTCGTAAAACGACGGATTGCTCTCCACCAGTACCGAATACGTGGAATCGGCCTGTGCATACTGCTTGTCTTCGGCTTCGGCTATGGCTTTTTGCAGCAGGAAATATCGGTCTTCAGGCATATATTCGAGACCTTTGCTGTAATCCTCTATCGCGCCTTTAAAGTCGCCGCGGCTTTGCCTGGCTGCTCCGCGGACACGGTATGCGTCTATTATGAACGGGTTGTATTCGATACTTATGTCGCAGTCGGACTCGGCGCCCTTGTAATCTTCAAGACGGATTTTTGCGACCGCCCTGAAAAAATACGGCTCCGCCATATACGGCTTGACCTTTATGACCTGGTTGAAATACTGTATCGCCAATACGTAGTCTTCAAAGTAAAGGGCATTGCGGCCGATATTCATTATGCGGTCGGTATTCAGCTGGGCCTTTGCGGCAAATGCTAGCAGCAGCATGGGTACGATGAATAACGTTTTGCCTGCCGACGCTGTTATTTTACTGTATGACATCGCTCTTTACTAATACTCCGCGAATATACGAATTTTGCCGGATAAGCCGGACATATGCCGTGGTTCAAGTTTGATATTTTGTATTTATTAATTATTTTAGCGGCGCATATGAAATGTAACAAAATATATGGACAATAAGAAAAGAGTTGTTGTTGTCGGCGGAGGATTTGCAGGTCTCAACCTGATAAAACGCCTCTCGCCGGAGTTGTACGATGTGGTGTTGCTGGACATGAATAATTTTCATGCTTTTCCCCCTCTTTTTTACCAGGTTGCATCATCGGGTCTTGAAGTGGCGTCGGTATGCTTCCCGTTCAGGGAGGAAATACGGAGGAACAAGAATATCCACTACTCAATGGGAAAACTCCTTTCCGTCTCGCCCGAAGAACACTATATCACCACCACCATAGGGGAAATCCGGTACGACTATCTGGTAATAGCGACCGGTACCGTTACCAATTTTTTCGGCAACAACGCCTTGAAAAAACACGTATACACGCTTAAAAGCGCAACCGAGGCGCTGGAACTGCGCAACCGCATATTGAGCTGTCTGGAAAATGCGGCCACATGCGTCGATGAAGAAATACGTCGGCAATACCTCACTTTCGTAGTAGTAGGCGGAGGGGCGACAGGCGTGGAGATTGCCGGGGCGTTGGGCGAAATGAAAAAGTTCATCCTGAAACGCGAATATCCCGAGATAGACAAGGACGACGTAAAGGTCATACTTGCCGAAGGTGCGGGCGGAGTACTCGCGGCAATGGGGAAAGAAGAATCGGAAAAATCGCTCGTATACCTTCAGCAACTCGGTGTAACAGTACGGCTGAACAAGCTTATAACATCGTACGACGGCAGGACGGTAAAGTTCAATGACGGAGAACAGATAGAATCCCGCACGGTAATATGGACCGCCGGCGTAACGGGCGAATACACGCCCGGGATTCCGGAAACGTCTTTCGTCAGGGGACGCTATGTTACGGACGAATACAACAGGATAGAAGGCGTTGAGGATATCTTCGCCCTCGGGGATATAAGCATGACCGTATCGGACGAATACCCCCGGGGATTGCCGCAGGTTGCACAACCCGCCATACAACAGGCAAAGCACCTTGCGGCGAACCTGAACTCTCCCGACAAGTGGACCCCGTTCAAATACAAGGACAAGGGCAGCATGGCCACGATAGGCCGCAACAAAGCCGTCGTAAACATAAAAGGGGTATTCCTGCACGGGACGATAGCGTGGATGATGTGGATGTTGGTGCACCTTATGTCCCTGCTCGGCATGAAGAACAAGATAATAGTCTTCATCAACTGGATGTGGAATTATATATCGTACAGCACTTCGTTGCGGGTATTCATACGATTCCCGGACGACAAGGAGGATGAATAAGGCAGTACTCTCTGAAAAACCGATAAATTGCCATGGATGATAATTTTATTATAACTATAGGCCGACAGTTCGGAAGCGGCGGGCGCGTAATAGGCAAGGAGCTCGCCCAACGGTTCGGATACGATTATTTCGACAAGGAACTGATAAACGAGGCAGCCAAGCACAGCGGGCTTGCAAAAGGGTGTTTCGAGGAAAAAGACGAGAAGGAGATGTTTTCTATACCTGCAATATTTTCCGCAAACTGGCTCTCCATGGGGAGCGGTGCAGGGATGGAAGGAGCGCTTACCAACGAACACATATTCAAATACCAGTCGGATGTCATAGAAATGCTCTCCCGAAAAGGGAGGTGCGTCATTGTCGGGCGGTGTGCCGACTATATCCTGCGCCACTACCCTCACTGCATAAACATATTCATCCACGCCCCCATGGAGGAGCGGGTAAAAAGGATTATGGCCCGCGACCGCATAGGAGAGAAGGACGCCATTGCCCTTGCCCAAAGGCGCGACAAGCAGCGTGCATCGTATTACAATTTCTATACCGACAAGCAATGGGGCGACAGCAGTTCGTACCACCTCTCTATCGATTCGTCCGTATTGGGGACGAATGAGACGATAGAACTTATCTGTCAGTTTGTAATGAAGTATAAGAGTGCCAAACTTCTGTAACCGCCGGTTTTCAACCGCGTCGGTCTTTTACCCGCAGGCTTCCCGCAAGCAGGAAAGCCGTAAGGGCCAGATATGCAGCCAATCCCAGAATCTGAGCCGTTACATCGTTCAACGGCGAGGCATACTTGAAGCCGCAGAAACGCATCGATGCGCTCACGACACCCATTAAGGCCCCGCCGGCGATAAAGCCCGAAGCGAGCAGAGTCCCTTTCTCCACCCGCATGGCACGCAGTTTACTGTTGCCGCGCGAACCGACATACCAGTTTATCGCTCCGCCGACAACAAGCGGGGCATTCAGTTCCATGGGGATAAACATGCCGAGGGCGAAAGCCAGGGCCGGGACCTTGAACAGTGTCAGCAACAGCACTATAACGGCACCTATGATATAGAGCAGCCACGGTGAGCCTTCGCCAGACATCATCGGCTTTATGACAGCCACCATGGCATTTGCCTGCGGTGCGGCAAACCCGGTCTCGGAGTATCCGTAGGTCTTGTTCAATATCATTATAACGCCGCCCGCCGTCAACGCCGATACCAGTACGCCGAGGAATTTCCAACGCTCCTGCTTTTCGGGCGTAGCCCCCAGCCAGTAACCTATTTTCAGGTCCGTAACGAAACTGCCCGACACCGAGAGGGCTGTACATACTACACACCCTATTATAAGCGCGGCTATCATCCCCCTGTCTCCCTCCATGCCTATTCCTACCAGTACGGCCGAAGCAATTATCATGGTCATCAGCGTCATTCCCGAAACCGGATTGGTGCCTACAATAGCTATTGCATTTGCTGCTACGGTCGTGAACAGGAATGAAATTACGGCTATTACGGCAAATGCCACAACGGCATGCAGGAAACTCGTTACAACGCCGAAACAGAGGAACAACAACATGGCTGCAAACGTTATCAGCAGGGAAACGGCAACATGCTTCATGGCAATATCCCTTTCCGTCCTGAGTACAGCGGTCTTTACGGCGGCCGTCTTTCCCTTAATCTCGCGGCATGCCAGCGACAGAGCGCCCGATATGATATTCCACGAACGGACTATGCCGATAAGGCCGGCCATGGCTATACCCCCTATACCTATATAGCGGGCATACGCCGTGAATATCGATTCGGGGGACATATCCCCTACCCTTACAGGCGCAGCACCCCCTCCCGACGGATATGGCATATCGGGGAAGGCACCTCCTATGAACGGTATCAATATAAACCACACGAATACAGAACCGGCACAAATCACCACACTGTACCGCAGTCCCACAATGTAACCCAGGCCGAGTACTGCCGCTCCGGTATTGATTTTGAAGACGGCCTTGAATTTGTCGGCAATCATATCGCCGTAAGGGAGAATCCGGGTTGTAAGGGTTTCGCTCCACCACCCGAACGTTGAAAGCAGGAAATCGTATATGCCCCCTATGGCCGCCGACAATATAAGGGGTTTGGCCTGTTTTGCCCCGTTTTCGCCCGATATAAGAACCTGCGTCGTAGCCGTAGCCTCGGGGAAAGGGTATTTCCCGTGCATGTCCGAAACAAAATATTTCCGGAACGGGATAAGCATCAGTATTCCCAACACCCCGCCGAGCAGGGAACTCAGGAATATCTGCAGGTATGAAGCGGAAAGCCCGAGGATATATATTGCTGGAAGGGTAAAAATCGCCCCGGCTACTATCCCGCCGGAAGCCGAGCCGATAGACTGCATTATCACGTTCTCGCCCAGTCCCCTTTTCTTTCCCGAGGCGTTCGACATGCCCGCAGCGATTATCGCTATCGGGATTGCCGTCTCTATTACCTGTCCTACCTTCAACCCGAGGTATGCAGCGGCGGCCGAAAAGAGTACCGCCATTATCAGACCCCAGCTTACCGACCACGGCGTTACTTCGCGATACTCCTTGCCGGGAGACATTACAGGGGTATACTTCTCCCCCTCCTTAAGCGGGCGGAACGCCTGTTCGGGCAGACCTCCCACGTGTGTTTCGTCCATATCGTACAGTTTATTCCTTTTACTTCCCTTAACCTGCTGCCATCGCGGACAAAGTTCCTGTCCGTTTTTCCAATATCTGAAAAGCCGCCGGCGTCATATAACTCTCCGTTATACCCCCACCGACGGCTTTCCCGTTTATCCGATAACGTTTACCTCATGCACGGTTTTATGCTTTTTGCATATCGTAGCCCCACTTCTCCAGTGCGAATTTCCAGTTCTTTTCAACTGTTTCCACAGTCGCGGGGTCATAATCGTATTTGTTTTTCTTATACCCTTTCTTCTTGCTCACATACGCAGCTATTGCCGGTTTAGCTTCTTCAAACCCGGGCAAGGAAAGCTTTTCGTATATTTCCTGCATCTTTTCAAGGGGGGCGGCCTCAAAATCCTCGAACCGCATCTCTACGAGATTCCCTTCGGGTATCAGTTTTTTGTCCTCCTCGTACTTGAAGAACAGTTCCTTGTACGTTTCCAGGATATCCTTGGTTATGGATTCATCCCCATACTCCTGCAACTTCAAAGGACGTATCGTATTTATGAAGTAATTGCGCGTGGATTCAAACACCGTATACGGATTCCTCACCAGATATACGAACTTGGCATTCGGGAACATCTCGAGCAACTGCGGGATACGGCCCGTATTGGGCGGGTTCTTCGACAGGTAGCGTTTGCCTTTCGTATTCCACAACGACAGTTTGATAAGGCGCAAATACGCCTTTTCGTAGTCTTCCAGTTCGGACTTATCTATCGATTTGAAAAGGAGGTACTTCTCCCTGTATTCGGGGGTATCGCGCGGGAATATCCAGAAATTATAGAAGGAATAGGGTGTCATGTTGGCCATTGCAAACTCCTCTTCCTGGGGCTGGTCGGTATTGAGTTCGAGATTGTCGGTAGGACGCTTTTTCGGCATCGATATCGCAGCCATTTTTTTAAAGAACTTCTGCATGAAAAGCATCAGGAACGGGAACACGGTCTGGTATGTCGTAGTATACCCGAACTGTTTGTCGCATGCAAATACATTGTGCATGTAAGTAGTCCCGCTGCGCCAGTGTCCTATTATAAACACAGGGGCTTCCTCTATCGCAACATCCTTGAAACGCGCCTCGTACCTCGAATTCTCTACTACGTTAAGCGAACTGAGAATGCGGCATATTATCTTGGTGAAAAGATATTTGTTCTTATACCCTTTATCTACGGTACGTCCGGCGCACACTCTTTTGAACGTGTCCCACGATGCTCCCACCATTGTGTTTACAGGGAGTTTCTGAAAGTTTATTCCCATGAGGCAATTCTATAATTTTTCGTTTATCAGATTTTCAATTTCCGCTACGCTTACCGTATCGCCGGTTCTGCAGACGAGCGCACTGTCGCAGGTGCACTGCGATTGCGTATCGATAACTATTACGATAACTCCCTGCTGCGATATGGCCTCTGCCGCTTTGCATACCGAAACCGCATCGGGTCCGATACTGTTCAGGTCGATTACAGCCGCAATATAGCCGAAATCGAAGAGCCGCCTTTCCAGCGTATATGCATACTCTCTTGCCGTTTCTGCATTCTCACCCTTTACGGCAATCAGTTTCCCCTCGTGTCCGGTTACCCTTTTGCGTTCCTCGGCCGATACTGTAGTATGGCCCTCTCGCATTGTCCTTCGGTCTTCCGCACTTATCTCCATTGTCAGTTCTGAATCTTCCACCTCGCTTATTATCATCCCCACGGCACACGTATTGTTCGTAATAGGGTCGATAAGGATGAACGAACCGCAACTCCTGTTGCGTTTGTACGGATCGAAGAACATGGGTTCGTTGGCGACAAGTACGGCACGGCCTATCTCATTCAGCACAAGGTTTTCGGCCGGATACTGTTTCATGGTATTCACGTCCACCTTGTATGCAATCTTGTCGATATGGACCCTTGTGGTATGCGTCGTCTGCTTGATGAAATACTGGGTCTCCCTGTTCATTGCCTTCTCGTCCATCCATACGAGCATTGTTTCAAAACTGCGGCTCACACAGGGGAGGTTGTCGGGATGGACAAGCATTTCCCCCCGCGACAGGTCTATCTCGTCTTCAAGGGTTATCGTTACCGACTGTGGAGGGAAAGCGTAATCCAGTTCACCGTCGTATGTTACTATCGATTTTACTTTCGACTTCTTTCCCGACGGTATGGCAACGACTTCGTCTCCCTTGTGGACTACGCCCGATGCAACTTTCCCGCAGAACCCCCTGAAATCGAGATTCGGGCGCAATACGTACTGTATCGGGTATCTGAAATCGTCAAAGTTGTTGTCGCTTGCTATATGTACGGTCTCCAGGAAATCGAGCAACGATTTTCCTTCATACCACGGCGTATTTTCCGACTTGTTGACCACATTGTCTCCTTTCAATGCCGACAACGGGATATACGTTATGTCGGGGATGTCAAGTGCGGAAACGAATGCCTTGTAGTCGGCGGTAATCTTGTCGAACACCTCCTTGTCGAAGTTTACAAGGTCCATTTTGTTTACTGCCAGCACAAGGTGCTTTATTCCCAGAAGCGATACGAGGAACGTATGCCTTTTGGTCTGCGTTATTACCCCCGTGCGGGCGTCTACGAGAATTATCGCAAGGTTTGCCGTCGAACCGCCGGTTATCATATTGCGGGTATACTGTTCGTGCCCCGGAGTATCGGCAATGATGAACTTGCGTTTGTTCGTAGAGAAATAACGGTATGCGACATCTATTGTTATACCCTGTTCGCGTTCGGCCTTCAAACCGTCCAGAAGAAGGGCGTAGTCGATGTTTTCGCCGGCATTCCCCAACCTTTTGCTGTCGCGTTCGAGAGCGTCCAGCTGGTCTTCATACAACCTTTTGCTGTCGAACAGCAGTTTTCCTATAAGGGTAGACTTTCCGTCATCCACCGAGCCTGCCGTAAGCAAACGCAGTAAGTCTTTCTTTTCGTCTTGCTCCAAAAATTCGGTTATATTCAGTTTCTGTGCCATAATCTCTGCTTGTTTTAAAAGTACCCTTCTCTTTTTTTCTGTTCCATGCTGGCATCCTGGTCGAAGTCTATCACGCGGGTGGTCCTCTCCGATTTGGTCGTTACCATCATCTCTTCCACAATTTTTTCAATCGTATCGGCTTCCGATTCCACTGCGCCCGTCAACGGGTAGCACCCTAACGTACGGAAACGCACTTTCATCATCTTGGCCTTCTTGCGGTACTCTTCCGGCATACGGTCGTCATCTACCATTATCAGGTTGCCGTCGATATTTACAACCGGACGCTCTTTCGCGAAATAGAGCGGCACGATAGGTATCTTTTCAAGCCTTATGTATTGCCATATGTCGAGTTCTGTCCAGTTGGAAAGGGGGAAAACCCTTATCGATTCCCCTTTATGGACTTTGGCATTGTATATGTCCCAAAGTTCCGGACGCTGGTTTTTCGGATCCCACTGGTGGAAGCGGTCGCGGAACGAGAATATGCGCTCCTTGGCGCGCGATTTCTCCTCGTCGCGCCTCGCCCCGCCGAAAGCTGCATCGAATTTATATTTGTCGAGGGCAGCCAGGAGCGCCTGCGTTTTCATAACGTCGGTATGGACCTTGCTTCCGTGCGTGAACGGGCCGATGCCAGCCTCGTATCCAGCCTTGTTGTATTCGACTATAAGATTCCAGTTGTACTCTTTTGCGTATTTGTCGCGAAATTCTATCATTTCGCGGAACTTCCATTTTGAATCTATGTGCATCAGGGGGAAAGGCACCCTGCCGGGAGCAAAGGCCTTCTCGGCAAGCCTGACCATAACCGACGAGTCCTTGCCTATTGAATATAACATTACAGGCTTCTCGAATTCGGCAACAACTTCTCTGATAATGTGGATGGATTCCGCTTCTAACTCTTTTAGATGACTTAACTTGTATTCTTCCATCTTTGTTAGGATTACGTAAAACTTCGGCAAAAATACGAATAATATATTAATCTGACTGCAACAGGCGCAATTTTATGACACCCTTGCGGCATCACTCCTCCTGTATGCGGGGCTTACGGAGGGTACTCCCTTACAGTACAAATACACGAAACGGCCTTTTCCGGTGCCTGATTCGTGTATCCGGTTGCGTGAACTTCACGTTTCGGGAGTTTCAGTAAGATATTTTTTCCAGAATCTTGTTTTTAAGCATTTCCACGCATTCTTCAAGCGAAGCCTTGGACGTGTCGACCGATATGGCAGGAGAGTCGGGAGCCTCGAACGGGGCGGAAATACCTGTAAAGTCCTTTATCTCCCCTCTTCTGGCTTTTTTGTAAAGGCCTTTCACGTCGCGCGACTCGCATACCTCAAGCGGCGTGCTGACGTATATTTCGGTAAAGTCGTCCTTGCCGATAATATTCTCGGCCATGCGGCGGATCTCCCTTGTGGGGGAAATAAACGACGCAAGCGTTACTATTCCGCTGTCGGCAAAGAGTTTGGCCACCTCCGCTATCCTCCGGATATTTTCTATGCGGTCGGCTTCCGAGAAGCCCAGATTGCTGTTTATTCCCGTGCGGATATTGTCCCCGTCGAGCAGACGGCATACGAAACCGGCCTTGAAGAGTTCCCGTTCCAGTGCAATAGCCAAAGTGCTCTTTCCCGAGCCGGACAACCCGGTAAACCATAATACTATGCCGTGCTGCTTCAGCAGGGATTCCCTGTCGCTCCGACAGAGCATCCTGTCAAATACCGGATATATGTTGTTTTCTGCCATAAAATTATGCGGGTTTGAACCCCCAGATTAATGAAACGAATGTTACGGTGGTTATGAATATCAATATATCGAGAGGCAGCCCGAACCGGATAAAATCCTTAAAACGGTATCCGCCCATGCTCTGCACTATAAGGTTTGTCTGATACCCTATGGGGACTGCATACCCAGTGGATGCCGCCACGCATATGGTTATGAAGAACGGCATGGGGTCCAGCCCCATCTCTTTCGCGATAGACAACGCTATGGGGAAAGTGAGCGCCGCAGCGGCATTATTGGTTATGAACTCCGTACATACGCATGTTATGAGGAAAAGGGCTGCCAGTACGGCTACCGGGCCCAGTCCCTTTACAGACGATATTATGGTTGTAGCGATTATATCGGCTATGCCCGAGTTGGTCATGGCCGATGCTATGGCGAATGCCGATGCTATGGCTATCAGGACATCCCAGCTTATGAACTTTGTATATTTCTTTGCCGGATAAAGTTTCAGTGCCGTCATTGCAAAAAGGGCTGCCGCAGCGAAAAAGAACATATCCAGTTTCAACCCGTCTATTTTCTGTATGTATTCCCCGAGCGAAGCCCCCACGACCATTATTACAAGTATTGCAAGAGCCATCCATTTGCGGCTCTTTTTTTGCGGGGCTTCATAATCGGCCACGTCCGACATGAGGTGGAACACCGTCGATTCGCCCCACGCTTTTCTGAAAGAATCGTTCGTAAGCAGTATCAGATCGTCCCCCTCCTCGAACTTTACATCCTCGAATCCCGATGTTATGGTTTTCCCGCCTTTGTTTATGGCTATTATTATGGCTCCGTACCGGCGGAAAAAATCGAACTCCTTGAGCGTCTGTCTCAAGCCCGGGAAACGGGGGGCGAGAACCACTTCCACCACATTGTCGGCATTTTTCAGGAAAGCAGGGTCGGCCTGCGTCAGAGACAGGAGGCGCGCCCCATCTATTTTCGTCAGATGCTCTACATGCGGGGTCCTCCCTGCTATTATCAGTATATCGCCCTGTTCTATTTCAATGGTCCTGTCAGACGTATCGATATACTCGCCGTTCCTCCTGATGCCCGATATGGAATTCTGCGCCAGCAGGGATACATGCCCGTTCTCTATCTTTTCCCCTATAAACGGCGAGTTATCTGTCAGGGCAAGTTCAAAGAAGAATTCTTTCCTGCCTCCCTCGCTTGCGGACGGCCCGCGGTCTTTCTCCTCGTTCGGCAAAAGGCGTTTAGACGCAATCAGCATATATATGAGCCCCACGGCAAGTATTATGACCCCGACTTTCGACAGTTCAAACATCTTCATGTCGTACCCGTTCTGCTGCATCATGCCGTACACGACAAGGTTTGTCGATGTCCCTATCAACGTACATGTCCCGCCCAGCACCGTTGCATACGACAGCGGTATCAGGAATTTCTTCATGGGCATCCCAACGTACTGCGCCCATTTCTTTACTATCGGGGCGAATATTACCACTACTGCCGTATTGTTGAGGAACGCCGATATAGCACCTACTGCCGGCAACATTTTCAACTGCGCTTTTGCCACCGATGTCTTCTTTTGGGGCAGGATGCTTTTTATTATGTGGTCCAGCGCACCAGAACGCCGTACCCCCTCGCTGACCAGGAACAGTATTGCAACCGTAATCATTCCCTTGTTGCTGAAACCGGCCACCATTTCGGAAGGGGTTATTATTCCGGTAAGCATCATGATTATTGCCACAAGCAGCAGTGTCAGCCCCGGCCTCATACGGTCCGTTGCCAGCACCACAAGCATTACGATAAGGGTGCAAAGTACAAATAAGGCTTCTATATTCATATCCTGTCTATTCTATCGTTCTACAACAAACCAGGGATTCCTCAATTCGGCTTTATTGTATGACAGCGGGGTAATGCCGTCGGGAAGCGTACATCTAAGCCCCATGGCTCTGGCAATGGCATCCCCTGCTGCCGTATCCCACTCCATGGTAGGGGCAAAACGGGGGTATACATCGGCTTTACCCTCGCACACGAGGCATATTTTCAGGGAACTTCCCGCACTGACCGTTACGAGGTCGGGGTAAACCTTTTTCCTCTCTGCGATGAAAGCCTCCGTTTCGGGGGACAAATGCGAACGGGACGCTACTACGGTATACGGGCGACAGCTGTTCCCTCCCGGCGGCATCTGCCTGCTCCGGGCCATTATATCATCGCAACTCTCCCGGGCAGAGACGTTTTCGGCCATTCTGCTCCCGAACCCCGAGAGCCCGAAATATAGCGTATTCTTTGCCGGCACGTATATCACGCCAAGTATCGGGGCGGAATTTTCCACCAGCGCTATATTGACGGTAAATTCCCCGTTTCTCTTGATAAACTCCTTTGTCCCGTCGAGAGGGTCTACCACCCATAACAGATTCCAGTTCTTACGCTCTTCGTACGGGCTGTTCTTTATCTCTTCCCCAAGGAGCGGTATTCCGGTTTTGGAAAGGTACGAAGCGATTATTCCGTCCGATTTCCTGTCGGCTATCGTCAAGGGCGAATTGTCCGATTTCATTTCCACACCGAAATCGGCATTTTCATCGGAATATATCTCCATTATCCCGTTTCCGGCTTGTACGGCTGCTTTTATTGCTGTACCAAGTAATGATTCCAAGTCTTTTCCCATACAGTAAAACCAACTATTCCGTACCCGATTGCCCGGCAAGCGGCATACGCGCCTTATCGTTGTCCGGACCTTCAATTATGGCAGGGGACATTAACCATGCATCTATACGGCTGCTTCAAGAAACCCGTCGGCACCATGCGCCGTATACCTGCATTGTATTAAAAATTTCAAACGCCAAAGGTAGTAAATAAATTAATCCGTATGCAAGAAATGTAAAAAATGTTTTACCTGCCTGCCCGCTTTTCCCGCATTTGCCCGTTTGAGGCTTAATGATTATTTTCGCTGCCGTTATTTTCAGCACCGGAACCCCGATATGAACGACATCAACAGACACGTCTTGCCTAACGGGCTGCGTATAGTCCACAGCTACAATCCCCTGACGGAGATTGCCGTCGTCAATACCCTGTACAATGTAGGCGGCAAAAACGACCCAAAGGGAAAAAGCGGATGCGCGCACCTTATGGAGCATCTGATGTTCGGGGGATCGGCCAACGTCCCCAACTTCGACACGGCAATCCAGAATGCCGGAGGGGAAAACAACGCTTACACGACCGCCGACATAACGAACTACTACGATATAGTACCTGCGCGCAATATTGAAACGGCACTATGGGCTGAAGCCGACCGCATGTCGTTCCTGAATCTCGACGAGCGGGCCCTGTCTGTCCAAAGGAGCGTTGTAACGGAGGAATTCAAGCAAAGGAACCTGAACCGCCCGTATGGCGATGCATCTTACCTATACAGGAAAACTGCATACAGGATACATCCTTACAGGAACAGGGTTATAGGTAACAATATAGCTGAAATAAACGCCATTACGCTAAACGACATAAAGGAGTACTACAACAGTTATTATTCGCCGGACAACGCAGTGCTGTCGATAGTCGGGAACATAAAGTTCGACCGGTGCATGGAACTTGTCGAAAAATGGTTCTCCCCTCTTGCCGCATCGGGCGGCAAACGTACTGCAATCGCAGAAGAACCCGAACAAAAGAAAGCGAGGAAAAAGAGTGTAGAGCGGAACGTCAGGGCCGATGCCATATACAAGGTATGGCATATTCCGGGAAGAAATGATGCGGAATACCCGTGCCTCGATCTCGTATCGGATATACTTGCCAACGGAAAATCATCGCGCCTCAAAACAGAACTGACAAAAAGGAAACGCCTGTTCTTTTCAATCGATGCATCAGTTACCGGCGACATCGACCCGGGCTTGCTTATCGTTTCCGGCTTTGTACTGCCCGGCGTAGAACTGGAAGAAGCGGACAGGGCCATAGAAAGCGAAATCGAAAAACTGTCGCTCGGGAAAATACCGGAACATGAACTGAGAAAAGTTGTAAACAAGTTTGAATCGGCCGAACTTTTCGACCGGACCGATAACGCCGAATACGCCGCACGGCTGGCATATTTCGAGCTGTTGGGCGACGCGGGCGACCTTGCCTCGCTCACCGGCCGGTACCGCCAGGTCAATGAACGCGACATCAGACATGCCGCTGAAAAATTCCTGACCCCAACAAATTGTACCACATTGTATTACAATGCTATTTGAAATATTAACAGTTTTTTTCGCATATAAAAATCTGCATAATATTTTAATAGATAAATAAAATCCTTATTTTTGCCGTAGAACAGCAAAGTAAATGGGAGATGACGGCGGCTTGTGCAATCCGGCGCGTGTATTGTCGTGCAATTGCCGATGCCGCAAAGAGGACATCATTCACAAATAGCGAACAGATATGACTGAACAAAAAGAGAGTGTTTTACCGGAAATGAGAAACGAAGAAGAAGATATAGTAATGGGCGGAACGGCAACAGAGCCCGAGGCCTCACACCCGGAAAATAACGGGACGGACAGCACGGAAGAGTTTGCTGCAGAGCCGGAGGCGGAAGGAGAAACGGCTGCCCTGGCCCGGGAT
This sequence comes from uncultured Bacteroidales bacterium, assembly GCA_949297125.1. Taxonomy (GTDB): domain Bacteria; phylum Bacteroidota; class Bacteroidia; order Bacteroidales; family G3-4614; genus Caccoplasma_A. The sequence continues at coordinate 22,221 of CASFRS010000018.1, read as the reverse complement.
AATGAAACAAAGCCCGAATACACAAGGCCGCAAATAGTGGAACGGGTCGAAAAACTTGTAAATTCGTCCGTTGAAGAAGTAAAGGACGAAATAGAGCACCTGAAACAGATTTACTACAAACTGCGCAAACAGGAGGTTGAAGCGGAGAAGGCAGAATATGAAGCCGGTAATCAGGCGGAGCCGGAGGAGCCCTTTGTCCCTTCGCCCGACGTATTGGAAGAGAGGCTGAAAAGCGCCCTCCAGACATTCAAGGAGAAGAAAGCCCGGTTCCTGGCAGAACAGGAGGAAAGGAGAAACAGGAACCTCGAGCGCAAACAGGCAGTCTTGAACGAAATGGCCGAAATCGTAAACGACTCGGACAATATAAACAAACGGTACAACGAATTCCAGCAGTTGCAGCAGGCATTCAAGGAAATTACGGATATTCCCGCCCCTGCCGTCAACCAGATGTGGAAAAACTTCCAGCACTGCGTAGAACAGTTCTACGACATGCTGAAAATAAACAAGGAACTCCGGGATTACGATTTCAAAAAGAATCTCGAACAGAAGACCGCCCTTTGCAATGCGGCCGAGGCTTTGGCCGGGCAGAAGGACATAATAGCCGCATTCAAGGAACTGCAACGGCTGCACGAGGAGTGGCGCAATACAGGCCCGGTAGAGAGGGAACTGCGCGAGCAGATTTGGACCAGGTTCAAGAATGCATCCACAGTAATAAGCAAAGAGTACCAGGCGCACTTCGAGGCTATAAAGGAGAAGGAGAAAGAGAGCGAGGAAGCGAAAATAAAGTTGTGCGAAAAGATAGAGGCCATCGATACCGATGCCTTGAAGAGTTTTCAGGCATGGGAGGACAAGACGAAAGAGATAGTGGAGATTCAGGCCGAATGGAAAAAGACCGGGTATACGTCGAGAAAAAAGAGCAACCAACTGTACGAACGTTTCAGGAATGCCTGCGACATATTCTTCAAGAAAAAGTCGGAATACTACAAAACCGTAAAAACCGAGTTTGCGAAAAATCTCGAACAGAAACGGGCTTTGTGCGAAAAGGCCGAAGAAATGAAGGAGAGTACCGACTGGCAAAAGGCCACTGAAAAATACATAGCCCTCCAGAAAGAGTGGAAAACCGTAGGAGCTGTCCCGCGGAAATATTCCGATGCTTTGTGGAAACGCTTCATAGGCGCATGCGATTACTTTTTTGAGCGCAAGGCAAAAGAGACTGCCGGGCAAATGGAAGCCGAAAAAGCCAACCTGGAGGCAAAGCGCGCGCTTATAGAAAAGATTTCGGCTATAAATTCCGATCTGGACGTAAAGGAAGCGGAGAATGAACTGCGTACCATAATTGCCGAATGGAACAGCATAGGTTTCGTTCCGTTCAAGGAGAAAGACAAGCTCAACAAAGCGTTCAAGGCTGCCCTCGACGAACAGTTTGAAAAATTCAACATACAGAACAGAAATGCCAAACTTTCGGCATTCGCGTCCGCAATAAAGGATATTTCTGGCGGCAGCGGCTCGAAACTGCAAAGCGAAAGAGACCGTCTCCTGAGGACATACGACCGCATGAAGGCCGAACTTCAGACCTGCGAAAACAATATGGGCTTTTTCAACATATCTTCCAAGCAGGGTAACAGCATAGTCAAGGAGATAGAAAGGAAAATCAAGAAACTGAAGGACGACATGCAGCTGATAGCTCAGAAAATTGAGATGATCGACGAGAGCATGAAATAAAGTGGCATTCTGTTCATTTTGTATTTGCGCCGCATTTTGCGAGATATGGGCAAGAGGAGAAAAGGACAATTTATAAGGACAATAGTTACTGCAGGAGATTTTATCTGTATAAACATGGTATTTCTCCTCTCGTGCCTATTCCTGCCCCCCGACCTGACAGACTCGTTCAACCGGAAAATAGTATGGTTTGTCCTCAACATTGCATACATTCCGGTAAGCATAATGTTCCGCGACGTACACAACAACCGCGTAACATATATAGACGAATTGTTGCTGACGACCACGAGGTCGGTGCTGCTCTACTTCCTGATATTCCTGTCGCTCTCGATGTTCCTGCAGTTCGAGATAAAGACAAAAACACTGGCCATATTTTTCGTCGGCCTGTATGTGGCGCTCAACCTGTGGTGGATAATAGTAAACAGGCTGTTGAAGTATTACCGGCGCAAAGGGTACAACTTCAGGCGCGTGGTTATAGTGGGTGCAGGTAAAACCGGCCTGATGCTGTACAACGAGCTCGGCTCCGATATGGGATACGGCTACAAGTTCCTCGGTTTCTTCGACGACAACCCGTCGGAGACGAACGACGGGATAAAATCGCAGTTGTTGGGCTGCACGGACGATGTGGAGAAGTTCTGCAAGGAACATAAGGTGGATGAAATATATTGCGCACTGCCCGGCTCGCAGGACAACAAGATTATCAATCTGATACAGATATCCGAACGCAACTCCATAAGGTTTTATATTGTCCCGGAAATCCGCCGTTACGTATTGCGGCGGCTGAATTTCCAGACACTTGGGGCTATCCCCCTGTTCTCGGTACGGGAAGAACCGTTGCAAAAATGGGAGTTCCGCCTTATAAAAAGGACAATGGACCTGATAATATCCGGCATTGTACTGCTTCTGTTCCCACTATGGTTCGTACCCATTGCGATAGCTGTAAAACGGTCGTCGCCCGGCCCTGTCCTGTTCAGGCAGAAAAGGACAGGACTTATGGGAAAAGAGTTTGAATGCCTGAAGTTCAGGACAATGAAACTGAACAGCGAAAGCGATTCAAAACAGGCGGTAAGGGGAGACGACAGAATTACCAAAATAGGGCGTTTCCTCAGGAAAACGAGTCTGGACGAATTTCCGCAGTTCATCAACATCTTCAAAGGGGAGATGTCGGTAGTAGGCCCGCGGCCGCACATGCTGAAACATACAAAAGAATATTCGGCCATAATAGACAAGTATATGGTGCGGCATTTCATAAAACCGGGGCTGACAGGCTGGGCACAGGTAAACGGATACAGGGGCGAGACAAAAGAACTGACGCAAATGGAAATGCGTGTCAAGCACGACATATGGTACATCGAGCACTGGAATTTCCTGCTGGATATAAAAATAATACTCCTTACAATATGGCAAGCCGTAAAAGGAGATGACAACGCATTCTGAAACGATTAACAAAAACAAAACGTGAAAATAGCAGTAGTTGGCACCGGATATGTAGGTTTGGTCAGTGGGGCCTGTTTCGCGGAAATGGGCAATAACGTTACATGCGTCGATATCGACAAGAAAAAAATAGAGAATCTCAAAAACGGTGTAATTCCCATATATGAACCGGGGCTTGAAGATATGGTAAAGAAGAACGCCCGGGAAGGGAGGCTTCGGTTCACGACAGACTTGCCGTCGGTAATGGACGGGCTTGAAATCCTGTTCTGCGCCGTAGGTACTCCTCCGGCACAGGACGGGAGCGCCGACCTGTCGTATGTTATGGGGATGGCTTCGGAGATAGGACAGTGCATGACCGGCTACCTGCTTGTAGTAACCAAAAGTACCGTGCCGGTAGGGACATCGATGAAAGTAAAAGAGGCCATACGCCGGGAACTGGATAAAAGAGGGGCAGATATAGAGTTCGACGTGGCGTCCAATCCCGAATTCCTGAAAGAAGGGAATGCGGTAAAGGACTTCATGAGCCCCGACCGCGTGGTTGTGGGAATAGAAAGCGAAAAAGCCCGCAAAATTCTGACGCGTTTGTACAAACCGTTCCTTATAAACAACTTCAGGGTAATGTTCATGGATATAGCTTCGTCCGAGATGACCAAATACGCATCGAATGCCATGCTTGCAACCCGAATCAGTTTTATGAACGACATAGCCAACCTGAGCGAACGGGTCGGCGCCGACATAACCCAGGTCCGTGCAGGAATGGGCGGGGACGGACGCATCGGGAACAAGTTCCTGTATGCCGGAATAGGTTACGGAGGGTCGTGTTTTCCTAAAGACATACGCGCACTCATAAAGACGGGCGAGGAAAACGGCGTTGAAATGACGGTACTCAAAGCCGTAGAAAAAGTAAACGACAGACAGAAAAGCGTTCTGTACAACAAATTCCTGAAACACTACAGCGGTGATATCGCCGATAAAAAGGTAGCCGTTTGGGGGCTCGCCTTCAAACCCGAAACCGACGACATGCGTGACGCCCCATCGCTGGATATAATAAACGCCCTGCTGACTTCGGGATGCCAGATAACCGCGTACGACCCTATAGCCGTTAAGACATCGCAAAAGATATTCGCAGACAAGGCTATAACATATGCCAAAGACATGTACGAATCGGTAAACGGTGCGGACGTACTGATGTTGCTGACCGAGTGGAAACAGTTCAGGATGCCCGACTGGAACGATATAAAGAAACGTATGCGCACCCCGTACATACTCGACGGACGCAACATATACGAAAAGGATTATCTCACATCGCTCGGGTTCTGCTATGAAGGAATAGGCAGATAGGGATGGAACATCCGGTAACAGGGATATAAGTCCGTCCCTTTTAACCAGCGCTTATACTTATTAAATTTTTGCGGTATTTTCCGTAAACAGTACAGCCATGCCATGTAAAAGCATGGCTGTGCAGGACTGATGGACTTGTATTCAATAAGCCAATCCGGCTTGACTTAGGTTCAGATATGGCATGTATTTTATCAGCCGTCCGAATTGCACATTTCTCTTCTCAGGCAATCTTGAAGGTTCACTTAACCGACATACAAAGCAAAACGCGGTATATTCCGTAAATATCCGCCATATTTACGGTAAAGGGAGGATATGCGCTATTAATTGATACGCACTGCAATATTGCAACCTCCTCCGTAGGATATACTTTTTTAACAATAATCCCATTGCAAGTGTCAAGTACATAAACATTGCCCCAGTTAATAAATGCCCTCTCGTTTATGCGCTTTATTAATATTATTGACCCGTTTGGGTATTCGGGCGTCATGCTGTCTCCTGCAACCGTTAAAGCAAGTTCCGCGCCAGCAATAGGGGATAGTATGCTGTCGCATTGTCCTGCATAAACCGATGCGATGAAATCGTTCAGCGACCCGGCTTGCGCCGATACGGGCAGCAGGTACACTTCCTGCGGTTTTCTTGCCGGAACTTCCTTTTGCACTCCGTCCTGTCCGGACTTCAGCATTTCCCCCTCGCCGGTTAATAGCCACCCTGTATTGAGTTCTGGATAGCGCTGAGATATTTGCTGTAATTTTTTAGGAGTTACGGACTCTCTTATATTTGCCACATAAGCATTTGCCAGGCCACAGTTTTTCTCAAATTTTCCTTGCCCAATTCCGAGATACGCAATGAATGCTATCAGTCGGCTTTTAACAGTTTGATTTTCCGGCATATACAAACTATTTTTTAATTTACTGTTATTTTTTCAGTATAAAATTTTTCTATTACTGAAATTTGCTCTATATTTGCACCAACAACAAAATTATTTGCTGCCTTTCCTAAGCCTTTTAAGCGGCAAAGATAATGTATGCCAAGTACTGCCACTCTATTCAAACCTGCTGTTTTCAGGCAATTTGAATCCTCGCAGAAGTTCTTCTACACCCAAACGTTTTTTCCCGGGCAACTGCAGGGAGAGTATATTCAAGCGTCCTTGTCGGCAGGCGACAGAAAGGCATTTTTTATTATCTGAACGGATATTGCCGGGTGTATCCCGTTCTTCGGCGCTGTCTATTTCCGTATCGAATACCTTAACCTGCAAACTCTCTCCGTCCGGGAAAACGAGCATACTCCATGCACCCGGATACGGAGAAAGCCCCCTTATCATATTCCGCACTTCTACCGCATCTCTGTCCCATATTATGTGGCAATCTTCCTTGAAAATCTTGGGGGCGGCGCGTAACATGGAGGCGTCTTCCACCAACACCGACTGTTCAACCGGCGACACCGTTCCGGCAGCTATCGCATCGACGGTATCCGTTACCATATCGGCACCTATCGCCATAAGACGGTCATGCAGCGTTCCGGCTGTGTCGTTGTCCGATACAGGCGTCCTGCGCTGCATAATTATTTTCCCTGTATCGATGTCGTGCGTAAGGAAAAACGTGGTAACCCCGGTTTCCGTATCGCCGTTCATTATTGCCCGGTTTATGGGAGCGGCACCCCTGTATTGGGGCAACAGTGAAGCATGCAGGTTGAAAGTTCCCAAACGTGGCATGCCCCATACCGCCTCGGGCAGCATCCTGAAAGCTACCACTATCTGCAAATCCGCATCCAGTGCCCTCAACTCCGACAAAAATGCTTCGTCTTTCAACCTTTCGGGCTGCAAGACCTTTAGTCCCGCCGACATGGCATATTCCTTTACCGCAGAGTAGCGCACCTTCTGCCCCCTGCCGGAGGGCTTGTCAGGCATCGTTATTACGGCCACCACATTATACCCCTTTTCCACGAGGCGTTTCAACGACTCCACGGCAAAATCGGGAGTACCCATAAATACTATGCGAATCTTTTTATTGTCCATACTCATGTCAATCTTCGGAATAATGTACCAGCACCCTGCGGTACGAATTGAATATCTTCGACTTGGAGACGTAGCCCACGTATTTCCCGTTCTCTACCACCGGGAGGTTCCACGCATTGGTGTCATCGAACACCTTCATTACCTGTTCCATTGTACACCCCAATTCTATCTTTGCGGGAGGCGAAACCATAAACTTGCTTACCTTAAAGCGGTTGTAGAGTTTGGGTCGGAACATTATATTGCGTATATCATCGAGGGAGACGATACCGAGAAGGGTATTGTCGTTGTCCACCACCGGGAATATGTTCCTGTGCGAACGGGAAATGACCTTCACCATTTCACCGAGCGTCATATCGGGTTTTACCGTCATAAGGTCGCGTTCTATAACACTGTCCATTTTCAACAGGGTAAGGACGGTTTTATCCTTGTGGTGGGTTATCAGTTCGCCTTTCTGGGCAAGACGGTACGTGTACAGGCTGTAGTTGTTGAAAATCCTTACCGTCCCGTAGGCCGACAACGATGCAATCATCAGGGGGAGGAAAAGCGAATACCCTCCGGTCAGCTCAGCTGTAAGGAAAAGCGCCATGAGCGGGGCATGCATTACGCCGGACATAACGGCGGCCATTCCCATAAGCGCGAAGTTGCGTTCGGATATAGGGTCGGGAAGCGGTACAAAATGGTTGAACACATATGCAAAAAGGAAGCCGCTCATACACCCCATATAAAGGCTCGGGGCGAATGTTCCCCCCACTCCCCCGGCTCCGTTTGTGGCGGCGGTGGCAAACGACTTGAAAAGGATTATCAGCCCTACCATCAGTGCCATTGTCCAGAAATTGTCCCGGTGAGAATAGAATATGCTTCCGTCGGTTATCAGCGTAGGGTCGCCGCTCAACAGCTTTGTTATGGAATCATACCCTTCACCGTAAAGCGGAGGGAGGAAGAATATCGTGCTGCTGAGTATTACCGAGCCGAGACAATATTTGAGCCACGACCTGGAATTCAGGCTTCCGAACAGACGTTCCATTACCAGTATCATTTTGGTAAAGTACAGCGATACGAAGCCGCAGAAGATACCGAGCATCAGTACAAACGGAAAGCGCGATGCCTGCCATATGTCCGTCTGGTCGAAATTGAACTCCGGCATGGGCCCGTTGAAAAAGTAGATTACCGTTGCGGCGGTTGCCGCCGAAATCATCAAAGGCATTACCGAAGCCGTTGTCAGCTCCAGCATCAATACCTCTACGGTGAACAACAGCCCCGCAATGGGCGCCTTGAATATCGCGGCAATACCGGCAGCAGCCCCGCACCCTACCAGCAGCATCAGCATCCTCGTGTCCAGACGGAAAAGGCGTCCCACATTGGAGCCTATCGCAGCACCCGTATATACCATGGGGGCTTCCGCTCCTACCGAGCCGCCGAAGCCTATCGTAACCGAACTTGCTATGACAGAGGTGTACATATTGTGCGGTTTAAGACGGCTCTTCCGCTGTGATATGGCATACAGTACACGCGTTACGCCGTGGCTTATATTGTCTTTTACAATATATTTGACAAACAACCCGGCTATCAGCACCCCTATGCACGGGTACAGCAGATAAAGATAGTTCGCCCCGGTCAGCGAGAAATGTTCGGTCAACGCGTCCTGTATGAAATGGATTATGTACTTGAGCGCCATGGCGGCAACTGCGGCAAGGATACCTATGACAAGGCTCAAAAACAGTATCAGGTTCTTTTCCTTGATATGTTTTTCCCGCCATACGGCAACTTTCAGGAACCACTCGTCAAATCTGTCGTAAATACTCATATCCCCTTCCCTGTAAGTACGGTCCTGACCGTATATAAAACAATCTTCATATCCAGCAGCAGCGACATGTTTTCAATATATGCAATATCGTACTTCAAACGTTGCAGCATTTCGTCGATATTGCGGGCATACCCGTAATTGACCATTCCCAAAGAGGTTATTCCGGGACGTACCTGATGCAGCAGGTTGTAGTACGGGGCGCGCTCTACTATCTTCTCTATGAAATACGCCCTTTCCGGACGCGGCCCCACTATCGACATGTCGCCCTTTATCACATTCCAGAATTGCGGCAGTTCATCGATGCGGTATTTTCTCATCCAGCGGCCTATCGGCGTTATACGAGAATCGTTGTAATCCGACAAGCGCGGCACGCCTTCGCTCTCTGCGCCGATATCCATTGTACGGAACTTGTACATTACAAATTCGCGGTGCATGTACCCCACCCTCTTCTGTTTGTATATTACCTGTTTCCCTTCGGAAAACCTCAAACGGACGTAAAGGTACAAAAACAACGGCGACATCAGGATAAGCGCCAGCGACGATAAAAGCACGTCGCAAAAACGTTTTATGTTTTTTTCGGCTTCAGTCAAACCGCACGAACAGATATCGATAAAAGGCGTACCGTATATGTTGGAGAGCTTTATTTTAGAATACAGCATTTCATATTCCCCTGCTTCAAGCAGGATAGGTGTGTCGTATTCGTACAGACGGTTTATCATTCCCCTTATTTCGGCAATGCTCTTGCTCGACGCGGCGACTATCAGGACGTCTATTTTCTCTTCCGATATGACCCTTTTCAAATCGTCCATACCGTATACCGGAGAGGAAGAAACCTTGCAGTCTTCATCGCCCGCTTTTACAAATCCCTTTATTATGTATCCCGAAACATGCCTGTTGTCGCCGATATAGTCCGACAGAGCGGCAGCATTGCTCCCGCACCCTATTATAAGTGTCCTGTACCCCAGTTTCCTGCCCGCGACAAGTTTGTTTATATGTTTTGTTACGGCTATGCGCGACAAGAAGACGAAAGCGAAGACAATGCCGAACATGCCCGATACCAGTGCGTAGTTGTACTCGGTATAAATGTATTTGTTCAACAGGGATATAAACAGGATTACGAGCGTTCCTGCCAGAACCGAGAAGAAAGTAACGAAGAAATCGCCTATCCTCGACTTGAACAACGGTTTGTTGTAATAACCCGACAGGTAGAATATGAACAGGAATACGGCCGGATAGAGGAACTGTCCCATAAGTGGCCTGGGGGAGGTTACGAACCCCCAGAAATCGCCATATACGGATTCAAGCGGAAGCAGCCAGTATCTGAACCGGCTGTATACCAACCATGCCGACAACAAGGCTATACAGTCTGTTAACAGGTAAATCCGTTTGTATTTTCCGCTTTTCACGGGCGCAGAATCTTAATTACACCTCCGTCATCCACTTTTATCACGCTCGAAGCCGACGGTTCCGACACATCGTCCTGCCGGTACGCAACAATATAATCCACCGCGGCTTTTATTTCGTCCGATATCCCGTTGTAGTTCACCGGGGCTTTCTCGCCGCTTATATTGGCCGATGTAGAGACTATCGCCTTGCGGTATCTCCGGCACAATGCCTGCGAGAAGGATTCGGATGTAACCCTTATGCCCACGCTCCCGTCTTCGGCCAGCAATAACGGGGAAAGATTCCGTCCGCGGGGATATACTATCGTGAGGGGTTTTTCGCTGACTTCAACAAGATCGAATGCAACGGGCGGGGGAGCATCCACGTAAAAGTCTATCTTTACGGGCGAATCCACCATTACTATAAGAGCTTTCCCGTCGGCTCTGCGCTTGATATCGAAAACCCTTCTTACGGCATCGTCGTTAGTAGCATCGCACCCTATACCCCATATGGTATCGGTCGGATACAATATAATGCCGCCCTTGCCCAATACTTCGCACGCTGCGCGCAAATCATCCTCAAAAACTTCCGCCATACACACAACAGAAAATAAAGTCTTGCAGACGTTTGTAATATAAAAATTTCTCTCTCTGTCTGTCGAATCCAGATACAGATGTCAAAGATAGCGAGTTCTGCCGTATCCCCCAAATGAAGCGGCAAATGCGGCGAACCGCCCGACGTGTGCCCCTTGGGCAATACGGAAAAACCGGGAGCGCATCGCCCATTATCCAAAAAAGGATGCGGACGCATCCTGAAAAACGAATTTCATGCGCATCCGCATCCGGTACGGCGACATGCCGGCTTCGTCAGAAAAGTTTTGACGGATATTCGCCCTTTGCAATCAGGCCGGCAATCTTTGCTACCACGTCGGGCCTGTCCTGAGCGTATGTTACACCGAACCACTTCGACGGGGTATCGAGAACGGTTACCGATGCACGCCCGGTTTGTATAAGTTCGTTTACTACAAACGGTATTAAGAACTCGGCTTTCAAATTGGATATGTTCCCTTTCAGGAACTCGATGAATATCTCCTCGGAATATTTGAAATAGTCCGGCGTGAAACCCCACATGTTCATCGATACTGGAACGTTGGGATCGAGCATGGTCCACTCTTCATCCTCCTTGAATGCTATTCCGCCGTTATAATACCCTATCTGCGTACGCTCGACGACAGAAGTCAGTTCGGATTTTTCATTTGTTTCGCATATCCCGCGCGAAACGGTCCCGCTCTCCGACATGGTATTTCCCACGCGGTAACCTACCATGCAGTATTTGTTTTCCCCAGTCTGTTCCGAAAGCCACTTCCCTATTATGGCAAAACTTTCACGGCCGTAAAAATCGTCGGCGTTGATAACCGCAAACGGTTCCTTTATAACATCCTTGCCCATCATTACGGCATGGTTGGTCCCCCACGGTTTCTGGCGACCTTCGGGAACGGAGAAGCCGGCAGGGAGATAGTCCAGTTCCTGATATACAACCTCCGTGGGTATCACTTCGGCATATTTCTTCACTACCTTTTCCTTGAATTCTTCCGCAAACGAATGGCGGATTACAAATACCACCTTGCCGAATCCCCCCCGGATAGCGTCATATACAGAATAATCCATAATTGTCTCGCCATTGGGTCCGAGACCGTCCAGTTGCTTCAACGAGCCATAACGGCTACCCATTCCGGCAGCCAATACAAAAAGCGTAGGTTTCATATATTTTTTATTTATAAAACTGTAAATACAGTAAAAATCAACATTAGCTACAAAGTTATAAATATTATCGCTATTAGTAAAAATTTTACCTGTTAATTATACTGCCGCAAGCATGGCAGTTAAAAAAAAGGGATGCACCATTTGTTAAAAATAGTTATATACACAATAAATCGGATTTAATAATTTTGGAATTAACAAACGGTAATAATAAATTTGCCCTCCGTATCACATTTAAAAGTTAGCTGCCTATAAGAATACCATTACTCTTGAAACATTAAACGAAGAGGTAATGAACAATTTGAACTCGCAATCCGACGAACAGTTGGTTGCATTGTATTCTGAAGGGAACAACGCTGCTTTCGACATCTTGCTTCTCAGATACAAGAACCGTATATTTTCTTACGTATACTACATCGTAAAAGACCGCGACATAGCCGAAGATATTTTTCAGGAAACCTTTGTCAAGGTAATCGTTACAATCAAACAGAAACGGTACGTCGAAACCGGTAAATTCTCGTCCTGGATAACAAGGATAGCCCACAACCTGATAATAGACCATTACAGGCAGGAAAAGGCGGAGAACCATGTATCCAACAACGACGTAACGCCCGACATATTCAACCGCAAGGAATTAAGTCAGGCAACCGTCGAGGACGAAATGGTGTCGTACCAGATTCAGGAAGACGTAAAGCGGCTTGTGTCCGCCCTGCCGGAGAACCAGAAAGAAGTCCTTATAATGCGCTATTACCGCAACATGAGTTTCAAGGAAATAGCCGATGCAACCAACGTGAGCATAAACACGGCATTGGGACGCATGCGGTACGCCATACTCAATATGCGCAGGATGGCCGAGGAGAACAAAATAGAACTCACGTTCTGACGCACTCCCCTCTCCCTGAAAACGGAAGCGCAACGTAAATACTCCCGTCCTGTCGCGGGAATGCCGGAACTGCAACGGGCTTCGCAATTTTTTTTTGCAAAAACATGCAACAAAAAAGGGCGGAGCCCGTTCTATATATGAACGGAACAAAAAACGGACTGCCTATGAAAGGAAAAATTACTTCTGAACTATCCACTTCAAAGGAAAAAGTCATCTCTCCCAAACAATCGACTATCGATTTTCTAAGAATCTTTGCACGGGTATATACCTGCGAAACCGCAATAGGCGCCGGCAAAAGGCTGCTTTTAAACTGACTCCGTTTCCGGCAACATGCCATGCGGTGATGCCTAAGATGCGGCAGGCATACGGCAAGTGCCTGCAACCGGTAAAGGACGGTCTGTTTCAGGCCGTTTTTTTATTTTGCATATTCAAACGCCAGCAACCGCATTTCTTTTTTTGCGGCGACACGACAAGGAATCTTGCTGTTATTTATTAACTTTGCAAAAGGAATACAAAACACGGATTCCCGCATTGCCCATGCACACGACAGCACACGAGCGCCGCAGCGGTGAATCCCTGCACCCGAAACCGCATAAAAGACAAAAAACATGGCAATAGTATCACCTTCGCTGCTCTCGGCCGACTTCGGCAATCTTGCCGCATCCATAGAAACGGTAAACCGAAGTGAAGCGGAATGGCTTCATATAGACGTAATGGACGGGGTATTCGTACCGAATATCTCGTTCGGGTTCCCGGTCCTGGAGTATGTAAAGAAACTCTCCGAAAAGCCCCTCGATGTACACCTGATGATTGTAGAGCCGACCAAATTCATAAGGCAGGTAAAGGATTGCGGAGGCTATATCATGAACATCCATTACGAAGCATCCACGCACCTGCACAGGAGCATCCAGCAGATAAAGGAGGCCGGCATGAAAGCTGCCGTAACATTGAACCCGCACACCCCGGTAGCCATGCTGGAGGATATTGTGGCAGACCTCGACATGGTGTTGCTGATGTCGGTAAACCCCGGCTTCGGAGGGCAAAAGTTCATACCCAATACGGTAAACAAGGTATCGGCCCTGAAAGAACTCATTTTAAGGAAAAACTCCAACGCCCTGATAGAAGTAGACGGAGGCATCAATAACCAGACCGGCAAACAGGTTGTAGAAGCCGGTGCAGATGTGCTCGTTGCAGGCAACTGGGTATTCAAGGCAGAAGACCCGATTGCCACGATATCGGAGCTGAAAGCATTATAATGGACATCCACGCACCAAAAAGTCATAACGGAAATGGAAAACGGGAAGGGGTTCTTAAGCGTTGCAGAAGCCCCTTTCTTGCGTTTTCTTCTCCCCTATATCGCAGGAATAGCAATACAATTCGCAACAGGCGGGTATATCATCCCTGCCGTTTCCGTACTTGCCGCAATTATTTTTCTGATACGCTACTATGCCGTTGGCACACCCCGGTACAAATACGCCAAATCGCGATACTTCGGGTATGCCGTTTTTGCAGTATTCCTGTTTGCCGGTTCGCTGAATACGGCCCTTAACGGGAAACGTGCCGATACTGCACCCCCCGCCTCGTCCGAAACGGCTGTCGCAATAATAACCGCCCCTCCGAAGGAACAGGAACGGAGCATCCAGTGCAGCATAAACGTGTTGCAGTTTGTAAAACAGAACGGCGAAAAAACCGGCTCTGATATGCCGGCTGCACTCTTTTTCCAGAAAGACTCGCTTTCCGCCATGCTGAAAAAGGGGGACGCAATAATCTTTAAAGAGAAACTGCAACCCATAAGCGGCAGCAGCAACCCGTACGGATCGGATTTCGGCGACATGATGCAGAAGAAGGGGTACTTATATTCGCAATACGTGCCGGCAGGAAGCTGGGAATATCTGGGACACGACAGCAGCAGGACCGTATCGGATGCCGCGCAACATGCCCGCAGCATGCTTGTTGAGCGGATAGAAAGCCTGAACATGCAATACCGCTCGGAAGCCCTTGTAAAAGCCCTTCTGGCCGGCGACACATCGCAATTGACCCAATCGATGCGATCAAGTTATTCAGTAGCCGGGCTTTCGCACATCCTTGCCGTCAGCGGCCTGCATACGGGAATAATCGCGTACATGATATACCTCCTGCTCTCCCCGCTCAAATATATCGGGCTGAGACGGCTTATTCCGGCCATAAGCCTTGCAGTTACATGGGGATACGTCTACGTGGCAGGTATGCCCCCGTCTGCCGTAAGAGCGGGAATAATGGCTTCGTTCGTGCTGTTCGGGGAGATTATCGGCAGAAAAGGGACATCGGTGAATTCGCTGCTGGCAGCGGCGTTCCTGATGCTCGTATACAACCCATACTACTTGTTCGACGTAGGGTTTCAGTTAAGCTATACGGCTGTATTTTCAATATTCTGCTTCTATCCGCTTTTTATGGCATATCTGCCCGACGGCAACGGCTTCCGGCGCAAACTGAGTTCCGTAGTGGCGGTTACTGCAGCGGCGCAAACAGGGACTCTGCCCTTATGCATATACTACTTTCACCAATTACCGGTACTCGGAATATTCACCAACCTGTTGGTAATCCCCCTCCTTCCGTTTATAATGGCATTGGCCGTCATTACCGTTTTGTTGAAACACTGGATTGCCATATACCTGCTCGACACGTCGCTTGCGGCAATAAACGGACTGGCTGCAATGACGGAGACTTTGCCGTTTTCTTCGATAGACGGCATATTCATAAAACCCGAATACGTTATATTCCTGTTTATAACCGTTTTCTGCACGGCATGGGGGATACGCACGAAGAGGAGCGGCATAATAACCGGGCTCGCCTGCTTTGTATTCCTTTTCACCCTTGCCGAAAGCGCAGGCAGGATGAAAGACAGGGAAAAATACACCTTTGCCGTGTATGACGACAACGATATAACGGCGATAAACATGGCATCGCCGTGGTACAACTATATAATCACCCCGGGCATAACCGACGGCGGCGACGACGTAAGAAGAATGGCCGGAACTTTCTGGTTTGCGAACCTGTTTCCCGATGTCCGGTTCGCATCGGACTCCATTACAGACAAGGGTATCCTACTTTCCATGCCGTACATGGTATTCGGAGGAGAGAAGATTGTAATTCTCGACTCGGACAGGTTCAGCCGGTACAACGTCCCCGAAAAGAGGCTTTACGTTGACAAGGTTGTAATAACATGGGGGTTCAACGGCGATTTCTCCAGAGTATGCGAGTTCTTCAACATAGGCGAAACCATAATAGCATCCAATGTCCCGTGGTATATCCGCAACAGGATTCTTGAAGAATGCAGTACCCTTAGGATACCCTGTTACGATATAAAACGCGAAGGGGCATATGTGGCGCGTTTCGGCATTTAAAAGTCGACCGTAAGCTTCACATTGAACTGACGCCGCGTAAGGTAATTGGGTACTGCGCTTTGCTGGTTGTATATGTCGGTTACCCAGTAATATGAATTGACGTTGCTGAAATCGAACAGGTTGAATACGTCGAACCCGAGCCATATGCTCTTCAACTCCCTGAAAAACGGACGTTTCATAACACGGTCGTTCCCTCCGGCCAACATGCAGTAGGCACCTATGTCGATACGCTTGTATGGCGGAGGCCTGAACCACCCCTGATCCCGGCCCTTGCGCGGGGCCGACTGCGGCAGGCCGTCGGCAAACACACCCCTAAGGCTCACCTTGAAACGTGGGAAGCGCGGTATATAGTCCTGGAAATATATTGTAAAACTGTATCGCTGGTCGGTAGGCCGGGGCACTTTTACACCGTTTATATACTCTTGCGTGGACATCAATGAAAAACCGATCCACGAATCCACTCCCGGGACGAACTCGCCGAAAAGTTTCATATCCAGCCCGGTGGCATACCCGTGCGAGACATTGCCGTCGCGATACCAGATGCTGACATTGTCCACCTCGTAGGGAATCAGGTGGTTCAATATCTTGTAATACGCTTCGGCCGTAAACTTGAACGGGCGGTTTGCCAGACGGAACGTAAAGTCGCTGCCGAGAATAAAATGGACTGCCTGCTGCGATTTGATATTCCGGTTCAACTGAACGACCACATTGCCGTTTTCATTCCGCACCGTATCCCTCAACTCCTTGTAGAACGGGGCCTGGTAATACAGTCCCGTCGCGAAGCGGAACGTAAGGCGTTCTTCAAACGACGGGATATACCCCAACGAGGCACGGGGACTTACGGTAAACTCGTTGTTGAAATCCCAATAGGCGGCCCTTACCCCGGCAGTCAAGGTAAAACGCCCTATCTTGCCGCCCCACTTGTAAATATCCTGAATATACATGGACAGGCGGTTGGAATTCATATCCTGATGCGACGATATGGCATATATCATATCTATCCCGTTACCCGTATGCGGGAGATTATAGCCTGCCGAGTCGCGCGTCTCCCACTCCCTTACGCGGTCCTTTATCCTTTCGTACTGGTAATTCACTCCGTAATGCAGTTCATTGTTCTTCTTCAGGTGCGACACGCCTTTCAACGATACGGCATAGATTGCGGCATTGAGACGGTTGTTTGCATGTTCGCGGTACGAACCGTAACCGAGCGTCCCGGCTTCTGTCGAAGCCTCCCCGCCGGTCTGGGCGGCATCCAGTTCACTGAGCCAGTACTCCCCGCTTATATCGTATTTTATTATCTCATTGGTTGCAAACGCCGATGTAAAGAGCGACAGTTTGGTCCTGGAATCGGGCGAATAATCGAGCGTCAGGGCGCCGAAGAAGGTCTGGAACTTGTCATGCTCGGCCCCGTCGAAATAGACCTTGAATTCCGTGAGTGAGGAATATGTACCGAAACTTGTGGTCCGCGTCTGAGGCACGAAATTATACAGGTTATGCGAAATGTTTCCGAGCAGGGATATTCCCCACCTGGAATTTATCCTGTACGTCATGTAAGTCTGGTAATCGATGAACGTAGGGTCATATTCGCCCTGCATGTCGAGCGAACTGAGCAACGAAGTATTACGTTTGTAGCGAAGCCCGTGCAACTGCGTGAAGTTCCCGACCTTGCTGCCTATTGCAACGCTCGCCCCCATAAGGCTTGCCGAAACCGACCCTTCGACAGGTTTCTCGGGCTTGCGGTATTTTATATCGAGCACGGAAGACATCTTGTCGCCGTATTCCGCAGCGAAACCGCCCGATGAGAACCCTACGGATTCAACCATATCGGGGTTTATTATGCTGAGGCCTTCCTGCTGGCCGGACTGTACGGTAAGCGGGCGGTACACCTCAATCCCGTTTATATATACGAGGTTCTCGTCGTAATTTCCGCCGCGTACCGAATACTGGGTACTGAGTTCGTTATTGGAATGCACGCCGGGCATGCTGGTCAGCAGAGATTCTATGCTCCCACCGGTAGCGTCGGGCATAAGCCTCAGGTCTTTTGCGTCGAGTATTTCAAGCGTCGAAGTCTGCTTCCTGAATTCCGATACGGAAATTTCATCGAGATACCAGTCCTTGTGGTACATGCGCATATTGAGCCGGAGCTGTCCCTCGGGTTCAACCAGAACCCTTTTTTCGGTTTTGTACCCCACACAGGAAAAGACCAGTTCGGCCGTATCCCGTTTCATGGACGATATGCTGTACTCCCCTTTTTCGTTGGTCAGAGCCCCGTCCATGGTAGAGGATATGCGGACCGAGACGAATTCCATAGGCTCATTGTTGGCATCTATAACCTTGCCGGAAACAGTAAAACGCTGGGCCGAAACGTCAAGATTCGCCAGCAAAAGCAGAAACGCCGCTACTATATATATCCTCCTTATTAAAGACATGCCAATTAATATAACGTAACAATATGCCTTAACGTATATAAAGAGCAAATTTTATTTCTGCCGTTTGCCGCATATAGCAGGTTGTAAGAACGGAATAAATATTATAACTTCGCATTGAATACACGAACGGATAAACATTACATCCATATGGAAAATTTTCACGATTTGCTGCTTAACCGCAGAAGCATCAGAAAATACACCGAGGAGGCATTGACTCCCGAACAGGTAAAATTAATACTTGAAGCGGCCCTTGTGTCGCCATCGTCCAAATCTACAATGGGTTGGGAGTTTATTGTTGTAGAAGAGAAAGAACAACTTGAAAAACTCGCCCTATGCAAGGAGTTCGGCGCAGGGCCGATAGCCGGGGCAAAACTTGCCGTGGTGGTTACCGCCGATACGACAAAAAGCGACGTGTGGATAGAAGACGCCTCTATCGCCTCTGTCATAATGCAGCTCCAGGCTGCCGATTTGGGAATCGGCAGCTGCTGGATACAGATAAGGGGGCGTTTCGGTGCCGACGGCACTCCGGCCGAAGAATACATAAGGGACATGTTCGGGATTCCCGGCGAGTTTGCAGTCCTGTCTGTGATAACATTCGGGCACAAAGCTGAGGAACGGAAACCTTACGACCCGGAAAAAAGCAAATGGGAGAAAGTGCACATAGGCAAATGGTAACAGACGTACATCCCGGATGATAAGGAGCGTTGCGATAATAGGGGCAGGCAATGTGGCCACGCATTTGGGTGCGGCCCTGAAACAGGCGGGGATAGAAATAAGGTGTATCTGTTCTCTGCATCCGGAACATGCGCGAAAACTGGCGGAAAAACTGGGAGTTGCACATGCCGGCAGTATAAAAGACACGGATATGGGAAACCCCGATGCCGTTATAATCTCGGTAAAGGACGACGCAATAGCCGGGGTCGTATCGCAGTTGCCCGAAAACGGTGCGATATTGATTCATACATCGGGAGGGATATCGGCCGATACCCTTGCCGGAAAAAGTCCGCGCTACGGCATAATCTATCCGCTACAGACATTCACATGGAACAGGAGTCTGGATTTTTCCGAAATTCCCCTTTTCATAGAGGCTTGCGACAAGGGTACGCTCGCCGAAATAAGAGAATTGTCGGAGAAGCTGTCAAAAACGGTAACGGCAGCCGATTCGGAGCAGCGGAGGATGCTTCACGTGGCTGCGGTTTTCGCATGCAACTTTACAAACCACCTGTACCATATAGCATCATGCATAATGCAGGAGGCGGGGCTTCCCTACTCCATGCTGCACCCTCTTATAAAGGAGACGGCGGCAAAGGCCGCTGCCATGCCCCCGGCCCTTGCACAGACCGGCCCGGCTGTCCGCGACGACCGGAAAGTCATGAATGCACATCTTGAAAAGATTAAGGACGAACGGCTTAAAGAACTTTATACGGCACTGAGCGACAGCATAATGCGCTCCGCCACAAATTACGGTAACGGAATAAGGACTGAATAAAAAAATCGTATATGAGCAAGATAAACTACGACCTTACCAAAATAAAAGGTTTCGCTTTCGATGTAGACGGCGTACTGTCGCCGGAGACCATCACCTTGCATCCCAAAGGCGAGCCGATGCGCATGGTAAACATAAAGGACGGGTACGCCATACAGCTGGCCGTAAAACTCGGATTCCACATAGCCATTATTACGGGCGGGCATACAAGGGCTGTCTATGAACGCTTCAAGGGACTCGGGGTAAAATACATATATATGTCTATCAAGCACAAGATCTCCACTTACAAGGAGTGGCGCGATGCCTTCAACCTTAAGGACGAAGAAATAGTATTCATGGGAGACGATATTCCCGACTACGAAACGATGAAAATAGTGGGGTTGCCGTGTTGTCCGGCCGACGCAGCTCCGGAAATAAAATCGGTGGCGACATTCATATCGTCGCGTAACGGCGGGCAAGGGTGTGCAAGGGAAGTCATCGAAGAGGTTTTAAAGGCACAGGGAAAGTGGATGAAAGGCGAAGCATTCGGATGGTAAACAACATGATGCACAACACATTGCAGAACCTCGGGCATTACAGGATCCTCTTAGCCAGCAACTCGCCGCGCAGGCGTGAATTGCTGGCAGGATTGGGTATAGAGTACGAAACGGTATCGCTCCCGGACATAGACGAATCTTACCCTTCAGGGTTGAAGGGAGGCGAAATTCCGGCATACATATCGAAAAAAAAGGCCGAATCGTACAAGAGCATGATGACGGAAGAGACTTTGCTCATAACGGCCGATACTATTGTATGGCTCGACGGAAAAGTATACGGGAAACCCTCCGATGAAAAGGAAGCCGAAGAAATGCTCCGGCAACTGTCGGGCAATACCCACACCGTTTATACCGGCGTAACCCTGACTACCAGGGAAAAGGAACGTACGTTTACGGTTGCCACTGATGTGAAATTCGCGGAACTGTCGCCAGAAGAGATAGAATACTATGTACGGAAGTATTCGCCGTTGGACAAGGCCGGGGCATACGGCGTACAGGAATGGATAGGTTATATAGGCGTTGAAAGCATAAACGGCTCGTATTACAATGTAATGGGGCTTCCGATGCAGCGGTTATACAGAGAACTCCTGAAGTTCTGATACTGCCGTGCCGCACCTCGCCAGCGCGACATAACCTGTATCCTCCGCTACCGGGACAAGAGGCAGCACACCCGAAACGAGCCTCCTACCCTCTATTGTGGCGGGATATTCAGCTGCGGCGTTTTCCACATACCGGACAGCCTCGCCCGGCTTGTCGAAATAGAGAATATCCAAACGCCCCGCAACGCCCTCAGCTACATACCGGTCGTAAAACACCCGCGCCAATGCCCCCATGCTCATCCTGAGGTTAAGTTCAACGCACGGATTGATACGGTAAACACCTGCATCATCGTATATCATCATATCCACTCCGAAAACCCCGCGGTAGTTACCGCCGAGGATACCGCCCGACACTTCGGCCATTGCCTGTCTCAAGGAGAAAAGGTATTCTTTCCTTATATACCGGCACAACAGGTTCTCGATACAGGTGTCATCGGCAAGAAGATTTCCCTGATATACCCCTTTTTCATCGGTACGGAACAACGAATACCCCGCAAATTCCACCCCGTCCTTACCGGCATTGAACTCCATTGCAAAATCCGCCACTTTATCGAGCGCCCTTTCACATACAATCCCTCCCTGTCGGTTTATTATGCCCCTGCACAACTGTTCTACCGAACGCTCGCGCATGCCTCTACCCCAAACCAGTCCGTGCCCGCTGCCGGACCACGGGGCTTTCAGAACGGAACGCGGGAATGTTTCGACAAACCGCATCGCATCCTCCACCGACCCGGCATAATCCGGCAACGGTTCGGGCACGTCCAACCCTTTCCTCTTCAGACTCTGCAAAATCCTTATTGCACTTTTCCTGTTCGACAACTCCCGATACCATGAAATCCTCTCCTGCGACGGCAGTATTGCCGGATTTATCCCCATGTCGGTAAAACGTTTTACAACGTACGGGCTCCACCCCCACGGAACACACTCCGTTACGTAAGGAGCACCCCGGAACTTCGACCGCACGGCTATTCCTGACCTTATACCGAAACTCTCCGCCGCTTTTTCCACAAAAGCCGCATCGGGGCACTCCGGGACAACCACAACAGCGTTATCGGCCGAGTACCATAACGGGAGCAAAGCCATGTCGCGGGCTATCTGGCGAGCAGCAGGCGGAGGGTAATAGTTCCTGCAACCGTTTGCAAGAGCCAAATCATTTTCAGGATTGAATATATACAGTTGTGTCATTTCTGTTCCGTACACTCCTTTTCCAAATTAGCGGACAAAGATAGTGCAAACGAGAGCAGAAGCAAACTCAAAGAGTTTGATTATGCCGAGTGCAGCCTATCTTCGCTGAAACAGCAGCAAAGTTGTGCAAACGAGAGCAGAAGCAAACTCAAAGAGTTTGATTATGCCGAGTGCAGCCTATCTTCGCTGAAACAGCAGCAAAGTTGTGCAAACGAGAGCAGAAGCAAACTCAAAGAGTTTGATTATGCCGAGTGCAGCCTGTCTT
>CASFRS010000017.1 GCA_949297125.1 uncultured Bacteroidales bacterium | reverse complement strand
TGTTTCTCTTATGAAGAGATACACAAAAATGACAGCAAGACTGTAAGATGATATTTATTTATAAACAATAACAGTATTAATAAAAACCACCTATTTATGAGAAAGAGTTTTGCTAAATTTTTATTTGCTACTCTTGCCTTCTACGTCCCTTTCGGCGCAGAGGCGCAGGATTTCGACTTCGAGGCGGAGGGTATCTGTTACAAGATTATTTCTGATGCCGATAAAACCGTTGGGGTAACATCGGGAGCACGCAACGCCGAAACATTGAAAATTCCTGCTTCGGTGAAAAACGAAGCAGAAGAGTACAGTGTTATTTCTGTAGAGGACGGCGCTTTCATGGATTGTAGCGCTCTTGTTTCTGTTTCCATTCCCGAAAGTGTAACTTCGATAGGGCGTGATGCTTTTTCGGGTTGCAAGGAACTCACATCTGTTTCGGTTCCTGCAAATGTTACCGAAATAAAAAACTGCGTTTTTCATAATTGCGAAGCTCTCGCTTCCGTTACGCTCGGAAATAGTGTTACATTGATAGCGGACAGCGCTTTCATGAATTGCAGCGCTCTTGCTTCTGTTACTATTCCCGAAAGTGTAACTTCGATAGGGCGTGATGCTTTTTCGGGTTGCAGGGAACTCACATCTGTTTCGGTTCCTGCAAATGTTACCGAAATAAAAAGCGGCGTTTTTCATAATTGCGAAGCTCTCGCTTCCGTTACGCTCGGAAACAGTATCGTTTCGATAGGAAACAAAGCTTTTCAGAATTGTGGCAGCCTCGTTTCCATTGCTATTCCCGAAAGCGTAACATCGATAGGCAGCGATGCTTTTGCCGGCTGTATCGCCCTGCAAGGGATAGATATCCCCGATAAAGTAACCTCGATAGGGGACCGTGCTTTCCAGAATTGTAGCGCTTTTGTTTCAGTTTCCGTCCCGGGGAGCGTTAAAGCAATAGGCAATAATGTTTTTTCCGGATGCAAAAGCCTTGCCAATGCTACCCTCGAAAACGGAATCGTCTCGATAGGTGAAAACGCATTTAAGGAATGTGGCAGTCTCGTCTCCATTGTTCTTCCCGAAAGCGTTACATCTATAGGAAACTATGCTTTTACTTATTGTACGGACCTTGAATCGGTAAATATACCCGAAAGGGTTACATCAATAGGAAGCAATGCTTTTTCTTATTGTACGAGCCTTGAATCGGTAAATATACCAGAAGGGGTTACGTCTGTAAAAGACAATACGTTTACATCGTGCAGCGCTCTTTCAGAAATAAAACTTCCCGAAAACCTTACGGAGATAGGGGACTATGCTTTTTATTCCTGTCGAAATCTTGAATCCGTTACCATACCCGAGAAGGTGAGAACGATAGGGCGCAAGGCCTTCTTCCAATGTGCGGCTTTGAAATCGGCAGACATCCCCGATGGAGTTTCCGCTATTGGCGAAGAGGCATTTTCGGAATGCAACAGTCTGGAATCGATAAAGATACCGTCAGGCGTTACGGCAATAGCCGGCCGAACATTCTATAACTGCCGCAATCTCAAATCCGCCACTATTCCCGAAAGAGTTACGGAAATAGGAGAGAAAGCATTTTACGGATGCTCGAACCTCGGCGATATTTATTGCAATGCCGCCAATCCTCCCGTATGCGCGGCAGACTGTTTCTCGGGCGTGGACATGGTTTCCTGCTACCTGCACGTTTCGGAGGAGGCAGAAGGGGCTTACCGTACGGCACATGTATGGAACAAGTTCTTTAACTCTTTCAATATCGACGGCATCAACTACGAAATAGTTTCGGAAACCGACGGAACCGTTGCGGTATCGTTGGGAGACCGCGAATACGCCGGAACATTGGAAATTCCTGCTTCGGTGGAAAACGGCGCAAAAACGTACAGTGTCGTTTCTGTAAAGGATGGCGCTTTCATGGATTGCAGCGCTCTTTCGGGGGTAACGCTTCCCGCCAGCATTACGGAAATAGGAGAGAAAGCATTTTACGGATGCTCGAACCTCGGCGATATTTATTGCAATGCCGCCGTTCCTCCCGTATGCGCGGCAGACTGTTTCTCGGGCGTGGACATGGTTTCCTGCAACCTGCACGTTCCGGAGGAGGCAGAAGAGGCTTACCGTGCGGCACCTGTATGGGAAGAGTTCTTTAACTCTTTCAATATCGGCGGCATCAACTACAAAATAACTTCGGATGACGACAAAACCGTTGAGGTAATATCGAAGCCCGAAAGATATTCGGGCGACATAGTTATCCCTGCAAGCGTAGAAAGAGGAGGAAACACCTACACTGTTACTGCAATAGGGGATGGCGCATTCTCGGGGTGCACAGGCCTTGCCTCCGTGGTTATTCCGGATAATGTAAAGTCGATAGGGAGCGAGGCGTTCTCAGGGTGTAACGGCCTTACGGGCGTTACGCTCGGCAGCGGGCTGACGACAATCGGCAACGACGCTTTCAAAGGGTGCGGCAACATTGCAGCCATATCGGTTCCCGACGGAGTTACCATGATAGGCAGTTCTGCTTTTGAGAATTGCAGGAGCCTCAAGAAGGCGGCTCTCGGCAGCGGGCTTGAATCGATAGGAAGCAGGGCATTTGCAGAATGTAACATCCTTGAAGAGATTATTGTCCCCGACGAAGTTACGACAATAGGGAAACAGGCTTTCGTAAATTGCGGCGCCCTTCGCTCGGCCGTCATTCCCGACAAGGTCGAGGTTCTGAACGACTCGGTATTTTCCGGTTGCGGCAAGCTTGAGTCCGTCATACTCGGCAAAGCCCTTACGTCAATAGGGAAAGGGGTGTTCGATGCATGTTCCGGCCTTAAGACAATAGAGTGCCTTGCAACAACTCCGCCCGAATGCGGCATATTATGTTTCCATGGTGTCGATTATACGGCCTGCACCCTCACTGTTCCGGAAGGAGCGGAAGAAACTTACAGAAAGGCCGACGGCTGGAAAGAATTCCTCTATGACGGCTTCTTTACCGCAGGCGGTATAAGGTATGCCATAATATCCCCGGCCGAAAGGACGGTAACGGTTGTTCCCGGCCAAGGCTATTCGGGGACAATAGAGATTCCCTCCACTGTAGAAGCAGAAAATAAAGAGGGCGAAGAGGGAGAAAGCGTAACATACAATGTAGTTTCAATAAGCAGCTCCGCTTTTGAAGGCTGCACGGACGTTACAAAAGTTGTAATCCCCGCAAGCATTACGCAGATAGGCGATTGCGCATTCAAAGGGTGCACCGGTATTACGGAGATATGTAATTACGCGGCAATTCCGCAAACTTTGGGAGTTTCATGTTTCCACGGTGTCGATTATATGACCTGCACCCTCACTGTTCCGGAAGGAGCGGAAGAAGTTTACAGAAACGCCGACGGCTGGAAAGAATTCTTCTATGACGGATCCTTTACCGCAGGCGGTATAAGGTATGCCATAATATCCTCGGCCGAAAGGACGGTAACGGTTGTTCCAGGCCAAGTATATTCAGGGACAATAGAGATTCCCTTCATTGTAGAAGCAGAAAATAAAGAGGGCGAAGAGGGAGAAAGCGTAACATACAATGTAGTTTCGATAAGCAGCTCCGCTTTTGAAGGCTGCACGGGCGTTACAGAAGTCGCAATCCCGGCAAGCATTACGCAGATAGGCGATTATGCATTCAAAGGGTGCACCGGGATTAAGGAGATATACAATTTCGCGGAAACTCCGCAGACTTTGGGCGTTTCGTGTTTCGAAGGGATAGACCTTTCGGGCAAGAAGCTCTATCTGCCGTCAGAAAAGGCCAAGAGCGCCTATAAGGCAGCAGACCAATGGAAAGATTTCGTCGATAACAACGTAATTGCAGACGGGTATCCCGAAAAATACGACACATCTATCGGAACGATCTATGTAAACGGAGAGTTGGCGAAACGGGTCAAGACAGAAATATTCGATGAGAAGACGGGAGAATCGGAAGGGACAACAGAGACCTTCGTCGTAGGCGCACAATGCGGCGTAAACGAAGCCGTCCCGACAATATCCCCCCGCAACGGGCAGGTATCCGTGCTGATAGACGGACAGGAAGTTGACGGCGAATCCAGAATAGACATTACGGCCGGAGGGCGTTGCGAAGTCCCCGTAACCGTAAACGTCAGGAATATAGTTGAAAGGACCTACATGCTGGAGGTATGCAAACTTCCGTACAACATAATCAACAAGAGGTGGAACGATATCCTTGCAGTAGTCAACAATCCCGAAAATAACGGCGGGCTGGAGTTTACGAGCTACAAATGGTTCGTCAACGGCACGGATATCAATTGCGACATGCAGTACATATACCTGCCCGAAGGCGTTAGCACCACCGATGTTTACAGTGTAGAGGTAACGACAACCGACGGCATAACCCTGACAAGCTGCGGAAAAACGTTCCCTGCCGAAAAGGCTGCAGTGAGTCTCTATCCGACAGTAGTGCAGGGAGGAGCAGGCATGACGCTCAGCATAGAATCGGATACCGCTTCCGACGGCTTGTCGACCGTATATATCAGCGACATGACCGGACGTACCTCAAAGCAGCAGGTAAGCGGCAGGTACAATACAGTAACCGCACCTGAAGCACAAGGCACGTATATAGTGAACGTGATAACACCCGACAAAGAAAAAACAGAATTCAAAATAATAGTAAAAGACTAAACCAATGAAGAGTACAATAGCAGCAATCTTGTTTGCAGCCGTAGCCGCAACGGCATATGGGCGCGAACCGGGCAATGAAATATCGGTTGAAATATCAGGAGGGCTTTCGTCTATCAGTTACAGCAGCGACTTCGGAAGCGTCAAGCCCGGGGCTGGAATATCGGCCGGCATAAACTACCTTCACCGCTTCAACAAAAACTGGGGGTTGGGTACCGGCGTCAATTTCCGCCTCTACCAGAGCCGCATGGAATTCGACAAATACAGCGATTCTTACTTTACAGCCATCGCTTCGCCGGCAGCCGGGACAGGGATTGACGATTTCCGCTTCGATTACCGGTATTCCGGGCTTAAGGGAGCGGCCCTCGAAGAAAAGCAGCAGGCATATTATCTCAGTATTCCGGTGTTTGCCCAGTATGAACACGATTGCGGGTTCTACGCCCGCCTCGGAGTCCAGGTAAATATCCCCGTTGGCGGAAACAGCAAGATAAACTATGAAACACTGGTAACAAGCGGTTACTTCCCGTATGAAAACGCAACCTATACCGATATTCCCGCACACGGGTTCAGCACTTATCTTGATGGAGAAGATAAGGAGACCCTGTCATATCGGGTAAACGGCTCGCTCTACGCCGAGGTAGGATGGAACTGGGATTTCAACGACAAGTATATCCTCTATGTGGGTGTAAACGGCGAATACGGAATGGGCAAGGCGTACAAGAGCAAAACGGCATCTCCTCAACTGCTGTACAATGACGGCGATTTCGGGTACACTCCCGTATGGGGCGCAGATATAGCCGACAGCAACGGCGGCAGGAAAAGCGTAACGGAGGGGAAATACAACAACTACGCCGTAGGGTTGGTTCTCCGTTATTCGTTCGGCTGGTAAAGCCCGCAACGCGACACATTACAAAACCAGGAAGCCGACCCGAAAGTAATTTTTGAGGTCGGCTTCTTTTTATATGGAGTATGACCGGCAGGAAAGGGCGGGGACCGGATTTGCGGAACAGGATTCTACCCCTGCTCCGGGCCGCAATGAAACTGTATTCCCGGCGGCTGGCGCGGATTGGCAGGGCCGATACGCACCAGCCGCCGACTGTCGATGGAAGGGTGTAAAAAAAGAGAGCCGCAAGAAGTGTACATTCTGTCGAGCGGCTCTCTTTTTTGTGTTTCCCCCTGTCCGGGGAGTTATCGCCTTAATCGGCCCGGGGTGTCATATTTTCAGATCCGAAACATCCTCCAGGTTCTTTTCAATCTCTTCATCGGTAACCTCCCCGTTTGTAAGGTCGCCGGCCAGGTAGCTGTCGTAAGCGGTCATATCGATAAGGCCGTGTCCCGACAGGTTGAAAAGCAGGACTTTCTTTTCTCCTGCCTCTTTGGCCTTGAGGGCTTCGCGTATTGTAACGGCAATGGCATGCGATGATTCCGGTGCCGGAATAATCCCTTCGCAGCGGGCAAAGAGAGTAGCGGCGTCGAAAGCCTCCAGCTGCTTGACATCGGCAGCTTCCATAAGCCCGTCTTTCATCAGCTGGCTTACAATGGAACCTGCTCCGTGATAGCGCAAGCCGCCTGCGTGGATGTTTGACGGCATGAAGTTGTGCCCGAGGGTAAACATCGGAATAAGGGGCGTATACCCTGCTTCATCGCCGTAGTCGTACTGGAAGCGTCCTTTCGTGAGTTTGGGGCAAGAAGCCGGTTCGGCGGCTATTGTCCTGATTTCCTTGCCTTCGAGAATCTTGTGTCGCAAGAACGGGAATGCTATGCCGGAGAAGTTGGACCCTCCGCCGAAGCAGGCAATGACGGTATCGGGGTATTCTCCTGCCATTTCCATCTGTTTCTCGGCTTCAAGCCCTATAACCGTCTGGTGCAGGCTGACCTGATTCATTACGCTGCCGAGAACATATTTGCAGTTGGGGGTTTGCAGGGCCAGTTCCACGGCTTCCGATATGGCAGTGCCGAGGCTGCCCTGATTGTTGGGCGAGTTGGTGATAATCTGTCTTCCCGCTTTGGTCGACATGCTCGGCGAAGCCACAACCTGTGCTCCGAAAGTCTGCATTATGGAACGTCGGTATGGTTTCTGGTGGTAGCTTACCTTGACCATGTAAACAGCAAGTTCCAGGCCGAATATCTTTGCGGCCATGGAAAGGGCTGCCCCCCACTGGCCCGCTCCGGTTTCGGTGGTAATGTTCGTACACCCTTCCTTTTTGCAATAATAAGCCTGGGCCAATGCCGAGTTCAGCTTGTGCGACCCCACCGGGCTTACGCTCTCGTTCTTGAAATAGATGTGGGCGGGAGTATCCAGGGCCTTCTCCAGTCCCGTAGCCCGTACAAGCGGTGTCGGACGCCATATCTTGTACAGGTCCCTGACCTGTTCCGGAATCTCGATCCATTCATCGGTAGTGTTGAGTTCCTGTTCGGCGAGAGCCCTTGCAAACAGAGGCTCCATATCTTCTACGGTAACCGGTTTTTTCGTTTTGGGGTTGAGCATGGGCATCGGCTTGTTTTTCATGTCGGCCACGATGTTGTACCATGCGTGCGGAATATCATTCTCCTGAAGTATGAATTTTTTTGTACTCATATAATAAAAGCCTTTAATGAATAAGAACAGCGATAACCTCGCCCTTCTTATTGTTGTAAAAAGAACCGAAAAATCGAATACAAATTTATACAGAAAGGGAGAATCGGCAAACAGATTTTTTCTCTTTTTCAACTATTTTGTTCCCCTGTAAGGCTATGTGCCGTAAAAACAAGCCGCTGTTTCCGGGCATATTCCCGCAGCCGGTATTTTTGGCCGGTGATAGAAAAGCGTGCCTGCAGCCTCTCTTTATATCAGTCCGGTAAGATTGCCGAACTGTTTGAGAATACATGGTTGTGCCTTGCAGGGCCGCCAGGCTATGGCCCTGTAAAATTTAACCCCTCCTGAAACCGGCAGGCTTTTGCGGGCACCAATATTCCGCCGGTATGAAAAATATTGAAATTTAACGCCGGGATTTGCATTGTGTATTTAAAATTTGCGTATATTTACAATCGACCTTATACACCTGAAATATAAAGCAAACAGTAATAACTATAAATCACGATGGCAATTATAGATTTAGTAAAGTGGACCCCGCAAGGAAACGAAACCGTTTACGCGTGGCGTTTCCCAGAAACGAACCTGAGTACGTACACCCAGTTGATAGTATATGAATCGCAGGAGGCTGTCCTGTTTTCCAAAGGACAGATAATAGGCAAGTTCGGGCCGGGCAAGCACACCCTCAATACCGAGAACCTCCCCGTTTTGCGTTCATTGTACGGAATACCGTTTGGCGGGAAGAACCCGTTCACGGCCGAGGTATGGTTTGTAAACAAGCTCCAGCCGTACAATATCGACTGGTCAATCGACAGGATGACGATACACGATGCCGACTACAACACGCAGCTTCCCCTGACGGCAAGCGGCCAATACGGTTTGAGGATAACCGATGCCGAGAAGTTTCTTATAAAGATTGTGGGCACGAAGTCGGGGTTCTCCCAAAACGACCTTACCGAGCAGTTCAGGGGCGAGTTCACGACCAAGACAAAATCGTCCATATTGCAGTATATGCTCAAGCACCGGATAGGGTTCAAGCAGATTTCCGCATATCTGGATACCATATCGGAATACCTGACAAGCCTCCTCAATCCGTTCTGGGCCAATCTGGGACTTGAACTGACAAGGTTTTATGTGAGTTCTATCGATATCGACGACTCCACCGAAGACGGGCTCAAGATCAAGGAGGCCATTTCGCAGCAGAGTTCCATGTATATAACAGGCCATACGTGGCAACAGGAGCAGCTCTTCGGCACAGCCAACAATGCGATAGAAGGCATGGGTAACGGAAACGGCGGGCTGATAGGCGGCCTGATGGCCATAAACATGATGGGAGGAATAGGCGGAAGCGGCGGAAGGGACATTATGCAGCAGCAATACGGGCAACCGAGTTTCGGCGGGAACCCAGCCGCGGCTGGAGTTGCCGGAAATGCCGGAGAGCAGCCGGCCAATATAAAAATGGTATATTGTTCCAACTGCTCCAGGAAATTTCCCAGTACCATGCGGTTCTGCCCGCACTGCGGCGACCCCTACAACCCCTGTCCCAACTGCGGAACGGACAACGACATAAACGCCAAGCGGTGTATAAGTTGCGGTATGCCGTTGAAATCCCAGTCGGCGACATGCCCGCACTGCAATGCCCCGCTCGAACCCGGGAGCGCGTTCTGCGGGAGTTGCGGGAAACAGGTAATGACAAGCGACGTATGCAGCAGATGCGGGGCTGAATTGCCCCCGTCGGTAAAATTTTGTCCCAAATGCGGTAATAAACGAAGTTAAAAAAGAGAAGCCATATGAGTTTGAAAAGAATATTGTCGATAGCGGCGTTTTTATTGGGAGAAGCGATTATAGTTGCCGGTTTCTATCTGTTGGGAGACGGTATGCCCGACGGAGAGTTCAGGCTTAATCTGATTGTCTCCACAATAATATACTGCGCGTTGTTCGTAGACGTACTTGTCCCGTGGATATCTTCCCGCGACAAGTCTCAGAAATCGGTAGGGTCCATCGGTGTAAGGTGGATTGTAACATGGATATATGCCATATGTGCAATAGCCATTATGCTAATAGCCCGATATGCCGTTGAAATCCCTTTCAAAACGCAGGTTATCATTCATTCGGCGTTGCTGCTGATGCTGTTGCTCGGATTTATAGCCGTGTTGCATTCGTCCGACAAGGTCTCTGAAACATATTCGCAGGAAGCGCGATGCCGCCGGGGACTGGACGAGATGAAAAAGGCGGCGGCGACATTGAAGGATGCGGCCCTGACATCGGGAGGGGTCCCGTCCGGTTGCATGGCCGCCATAACGGAACTCGAAGAGTCGCTCCGGTATATCTCCCCCTCAAACGCTCCCGAGGCATATACTCTTGAAGTGCAGTTTGCGGAGGTTGTCAAACGGATAACGTATGCGGTATCCGACTATCCTCTCAACAAGGAAAAGATAGAATCCGACTTGAAACGTGCAGGACAAATTTATCAAAACCGTAAATCGATATATTCAAATTAGAAAAACAAATAAACCCATTAATCAGATTATGAAAGGAAAAATATTTTCGGAGTCCGCCAACATTTATCAGGATGAAGCGAAAATCCTGTTTGACTATTATCATCAGGCGGCAGAAAGAATAGTCGGGGAAGAGGAGCGGATAGAAAAAGAGATAAAGCTCCTGGAAGAAGAGAAAAAGGCCGTGGAAAACGAAATATCCGGCTTGTGGATATGGTTCCTGACCATTATCCTGTTCTTCGTGTACTTTATAAAGAAAAACGGGCTGCAGAAAAAGGCGGAAGACATAGACAGCCGGATAAGCGAATTCAGGAAGCAGCACGACAACATATTCCGCGACTATAAAGTTACCAGGCTCGGCGTGGCGTATGTGCCGGTAGCCGATCAGATAAAATACGAGAACAAGAGTTTCATAGTCGATTATACGGGAAACGTGCCGGAATCGGAAGTAACGCTCCAGATGTCCCGCAGGAACGACCTGCTGGTGGAGACCATCGGAAAGCTGGATGCCCTGTATAAGGAAGCCCCGATAGTTGAAAAGTCGGAAGATACGGAGAAGATAGATACGGAAGATTTCTCCACATCCATACAGGAACTGAACCAGTACGATTACATAGGCGGAATGGAGCGCTCGCTCCGTACCATTTCGTATTGTATGGACGATTTGGATACGACATCGGTGTCTTTGCCCCTTGTGGCGGAGAACAGCGGATACCTGCACTTCCTCAACGAATATGCAACCCGCGACGTGCCCGACAATGCACCTGTTGTCAATGTCTTCGACAAGAGCCGTTACAGCGAGAGCGTGGACAAGTTCAGGGAACTTAACAGGCTCAAGGATTCACTCTCTACCAAGACACAGCAGTTTGAGGACGTACTGAAATCCCTGATGGTAACTATGGCCAGTTCGGTACAGGCCATATCGGCATTGAAGGTGGCATCGGTAGACAAGGTCGTGTTTGAATCGAACAAAATACTGTACGACATATTGAAGTCGCCGTACAACCATTATTCCCCGTTATTGGAATACGAAGAGATAGAACGTATCCGTAACGAGAAGTTCGATTACAGCGAGGATGTACAGACCTATGAACCGTTCCGCCTGAAACCGAGTTCGCGGATGCGTTTCAATCTTGTTACCGGCATGTGGACATCTGAAGACGGGAATACAACCAACATGCCTTTCGGCGTACATCAGATATATGAAGAGATAGTGGCCCCGATAGTCCAGAACCTTATGGCCGAGAACCGGATAGAGCGGCTGAAGATATACAATCACATAAAGGACCAGAAGTTGGATTATCTCAACAAGTGGCATCAGGATACCGATGCCTTTTACAGGGCGAACCGGGCCGAGAGCGCCGATATAATAAACCTTATGCAGGAGAGCCTGCGGGAATATGTAGCGGCATACAATACGCTGGTTTCGCTGCAGCGTACCGAAGACAGCATGGTGCAGTCCAACGGCGAACTCGACTCTACGGTGGTGGATGTCGTGGACAACGCGGCCGAAACGCTAGCGGCATTTGAACTGCAATCGCAGGAATTCCAGAAAACGCAGTCGAGTTTTGAAGATTACGTGGAACGGCTGAAAGAAGATATTGACCTCAAGGCCGAGAAATTCGGGTATATTGAATATTACGACGCCAAGTTGCGCGACGGCTATTCAAACGAGGTTGCCGTGGCCTCAAGCGAAATACACGCGCTTGACGAACGGCGCAAATCGCTGGCAAGCGTAAACCCGCTGTTTGCCAAGACTTCCGAGTTGCCGCCAAAGCCGAATGTGGAGAATATAACATTCGAGTACATGTCTCTGAACCTGCCCTCTATCGCTAAAAACGCGCTGGACGGACTGGAAGGCGGGACAACCGCCCCCGTACCCCCTTCGCCTGCAATACCGGTCGGGGAAGCAGCTACGGCGGAGCAGGACCCCGCCGGGCGCCCCGCAGCCGAAGAGATAGCCGGCATAGTGGAAAGCCTGTATGAAAACGCCGTACAGGAAGAGTCCGCCTCCCGTGCACCGCAAACCGAAGATGAAGGGTGGGATGGCGAAGCTGAAGAGTATACGGAAGAAGAGTTGCGGGCCATGGGCGATGAAGAGCTGCAACAGATAATGGAGTCGCTTGAATTGCCTTACGATAAGGCGAATTTCGACAGGGAAGCGGCTATAGATGAGATAATATGCAATACCGATAACGAATAAAGTCAGGAATTATGGCACATATTGATTGCGTAGTAGATACCCATCCCATGGCGCGGGAAATAGATTCCGTGTCGACGCATATACAAGGTACGACTGCCGCCGTTGTCGGGATGAAGGTTGCGGTTGTCAAGGCCGAGGAGGCGGCGGCCGAGCAGGTCTGCAATAATGTAAACAGGGGGTTTTACACACTGATACATTCCCAGATATCCCAGAAAATAGCAAAACTCAAGAGTGAGGTCGATTCGCATCTGATGAAACTCAATCAGTTGAAAAAACAGCTTCTCTCCGTAAAGGGGCGCATGGAGCGGGATTACGGAATGATTTCCCAAAGATACCTCAAACTCTTTAACGGGTTGAACAAGAACCTGCAACAGCGGGTGTTTGAGTTGGACCGCCCTGTGGTGGACTTTTCGATGAAAGAAGTGGGTACCATAACCAACAGAAAGAAAATAATGACGGCAACGGTCCCGGTCGCACAGTTGGAGTCCGTGTCTATCAGCCAGAAGATAATAGCCTCCAATATCAAGTTTCAAGGGATGAAAGTGATAACATCCATGACCAGATTCCTTGAAAACGTATACGAGCAGAAAAGACTTGCCGACAAGACACTCCTTAAGGTGCATACCGACGAGTCGGAATCGCCCGTAATGGTACCCGTTATCATAAGCGAGTCGAGTTACGACAGGCACGGCAATAAGAGGATAGACATAACCGTCCCCGATTCCGGACTGTCGCAGAAGTCCCGCGAAGCGATAAAGAGCACCGTAAATGCGCATGTCCTGGATTTCGAGTGGCAGGAGGTTGCCGCAAGCGACGAGATAAAAAGCGAATTCAGCAAGTGTCTGTCGGCATCCGCATCCCCGCAGCGGGTAAAGGAGATGGCCGGCAGGCTGTTTACGGCCAATAATTTTCAAACCCTAAAAATGTAACGCTTATGAGTTATAGCCGAAGTTTCTCAAAACGGGTGGCCGTACACTATTCCGGAAGCGTAAGCTATCCGGCTTCGCAGCACGGCGGCAGCGTGTCATATAGCGGTACGGCATATGAAGACGTTATCGTAAATATAAATGTAGATACCGATTCTTTCGATTCGAGCGTGCACCGGTGCAGCAATACGGTAGGTGTGCTTACCGGCGCCGTAGTGGCTACGGAAGGAGCGCAGGTCCTGTCGATAAAAAACAACGCAAAGAAGATAGGCCAGACGATAATTGCCGGTTTTTTCAAGACCGTAAGGTCGGAAATAAGCCAGCAGATAATGGAACTGAAAAACAAAATCGATGCAACCCTCATGCACCTCGACGGGTTGGCGAAGCGATGCGTAGACAAGCAGCACCAGATGGAAACCGATTATGCACGGTTGTCCGGCCGTTACGTGAAGATATTTGAAGAGCTGAATGCCGAACTGAAGAACCGCATACACGAGGTGGACAGGCCGGTGTTTGTGCTGAAAAAGACGTGCGACGAGAACGCAAGCCGTTACTCGGCCTCCGACCTGGTAGGGACAGTTGCCGTATCGGGCGGGGAGAACGGTCGGCTGGAGACGATGATAAGCGCTTCCGTAGCGAAAAGGAACGCGTTGGATACAATTGCGGCAATCAACACGTTTCTGGCAAAACAGAAGCGTACCGAAGGCATATTGCAGCATTGCATATTGCCGGAAGGACGCTCGGGAGGGTATTATCTTCCGGTCTGTTACATCGAAACCAGCAACGAAGCCGACCGGATAGACCGCGAAGTCTATTGTCCCGATGCCGTGCAGGCAATAGACAAAGGGGCGATGAAAGAACTCCTGAGCGGGAAGGAGTGGGACGGTATGGACAGGCGGGATGCCGAGCAGGTAAGGCTCTATTTCAATTCGGAACTCGGTTCGCATTACGGAACAGGGTCGGACGAACATGACAGCAGGGTAAAAGACTGCATGTCGCGATTATTCAAATTGTAAAAAAGCAAACAGAAGACATATATGAAAGAACTTAAAGAATTGCGGTTCAACGAAACCGACATCCATCTGCAGGATAATCTTGTAAGAGGCTCTATCCTGCCCGAAAAGACGGTGGAACTCAACAGGAACATAATATTCAAGGGAAACAATATAGTGGAAGGCCCGGTTTATGCCAACCGCATGGAAGTAAGACAAGGCGATCTGGAGATACAGGGGGCCGTTTTCGTACAGCAGGAGCTGTATGTGAGCGCCGACGCAAAAGGGACCGTATCGTTCAAGAAGTGTGTCGGTTCGGCAAACTCGGTAGTGTCGCGCGCCGCAGCGTGCAATATAAACTTCCATTCCGACATAAACGCCAAATCGGTAACGTTGAACAACGCATTTGTCGCGGGCAGTATCTATGCCGATGAAATAACGCTTGAAAACTGTGTCGTGATAGGCGGGGTTTTCGCCACGCAGGAGATAGAGATGGCCAACACAATAGTGGGGACGTTCAATACCCCGACTATAAGGGTGTCGGGAATAATCCAGATACTGTTGCCGAGCGCATTCTCGATAGAAAAAATGGCCGCGGCTGCAGGAGCGAGGATGTACAACCTCAGCCTGGCCGATTTGGGCGCACTGTACAAGGGATTGCCCGAATCGGAGAACTCCGGGAGGATAGAAATGGATATGGATGCCGATGAAGTGAAAAGCCGCCTTGCCGATGAAGACGTCCAGAAGACGCTGCGCAGCTATACTGTCATAGGAAAAGTGCTGGCTGCCGATTTGCTCGATACGGACAAGTTCCAGAACCACTTTTTGCTGACTGCGGCAAGCCTCGGCTCGCAACTGCTGAAGACGTACGATATGGGAGTTGACAAGAACGGTAACATACAGCCGCTTACGGTGGAAAACATACGGAACTTCTTTTTCGGCATACTCTCCGGTAAAACCCCGGTAAAGGATATGGACGGCAAGTTCGACATAACCCGCATAACGGGGCAGGGCCGGCAATAAGGACAATGGTTCGAATCTGAACGGGGGGAGGGCATTTACGCTGCTCCCCCCGTTTTTTCAGGCCGGCATATGGAGCAAGGCAGCAGCGCATGAAAAAGGTTTCTCTCGCAAAGCACCCTGCCGGTAGCCCCGTTTCTTGACATTGCGGCATATCGGGCGAATCCGTCCCCGTTATATATCTATGCCGGAAGGCCGGCAATGAAGCGTATCGGGACAGAAAAAAAAGGAGCGCCCGCTCACGCGGCATGGCTCCTTCAAGAATTCATCACATTATGCTTATAAGTGCTATATTACAGAACGCATCGCGCGTTATATTGATTGGAAAGTGCTTTATCCCTGATTGTATCAACCGTTCAGAACCTTGTCATGGCGGTTGTTTATAACCCTCCAGTCCACTATCTCCCACAGGGCATTCAGGTGTTCGGCCC
The DNA here is from genome assembly GCA_949297125.1 of uncultured Bacteroidales bacterium. Taxonomy (GTDB): domain Bacteria; phylum Bacteroidota; class Bacteroidia; order Bacteroidales; family G3-4614; genus Caccoplasma_A. The sequence goes on along the minus strand of CASFRS010000017.1, from coordinate 7,892 downwards.
GGCGGTTCCTGTAATCGATGTAGTAGGCATGTTCCCAAACATCGAACGCAAGCAGCGGCAACAACCCTTTGACAACAGGGTTGCCGGCATTGCCGCACTTCTCGATATGCAGGTTGCCAGCCTTGTCGGAAGCAAGCCATACCCAACCCGAACCGAAAATGGAGTTTCCGGCTGCGACGAACATATCCTTAAAGGCTATGGTACTGCCGAACGCTTTTTCGACAGCCGTTTTAAGTTTTCCGTCGATATCGCCGTTCCCTCCTTTGCAGAACTGTTCAAAATAAAAAACATGATTCCATGCCTGGGCGGCATTGTTGTATATCGCGCCGTCGGCCGAGGAGATAATCCTCTCTAAAGGCATATCGCTGAATTCGGTATCCGCAACAAGCCTGTTCAGGGTCTCTATATACCCCCTGGTGTGCTTGCCGTAGTGGAAAGAGACGGTTTGGGCGCTGATAACCGGTTCAAGTGCGTTCTCCTCGTAAGGGAGGTCGGGCAATTTATATTCCATGGTCCTTGTATTTTTTCCATATAACACACCCTGGCGGGAGAAGGTTCATCCGGAAAGGCGATAAGTCCGCCGCACGGCCGCACTCCGGGGAGGATACCCGCTCTTCCTCCTTTTTGCCCGCTACAAAAAGGAGACTGTATTTCGCCGTATAATTATAAAGTAGTACCTTTGCCGGAAGCGAAGCCGCAGAGTAAATAACGTAAAAATCAGAACTACAATACAGGAAACGCAAATGGTCAATCTCGACGAACTGAACCCGACGCAGCGCGAAGCAGTAACGTATTGCGACGGCGTATCGCTGGTCATAGCCGGAGCGGGCTCCGGCAAGACGCGGGTGCTGACCTACAAGATTGCCTACCTGTTGCAGAACGGGTATGCCCCATACAACATTCTTGCCCTTACGTTTACCAACAAGGCGGCCGATGAAATGAAAAGCCGCATAGCCGGCATGGTAGGGGAGAGTACCGCCTCGCGCCTTTGGATGGGGACATTCCATTCCGTATTCCTGAAAATACTCCGGCCCAATTCCGAACGGATAGGTTTCCCCCGCGATTTTACCATATATAACAAGGACGATTCCGCCAGTCTGGTACGTTCCATAATAAAGGAGATGGGGCTTGACGACAAACTCTATAAGCCCAAGTCGGTCTCTTCCGTAATATCCATGGCCAAGAACTCCCTTGTTACCCCCGGGGCATATGCCTCCGACAGGGAGATAACGGAAAGCGACATGCGTTCGCGCCGTCCCGCCATAAAGGACATATACATGCGCTATTGGGAGCGTTGCAGAAGGGCCGGCGCAATGGACTTCGACGATATCCTGTTGTATACCAATATCATATTTCGCGACAATGCCGATATCCGGGAACGCTACTCCGCGCAGTTCCGTTATATCCTTGTGGACGAGTACCAGGATGTCAATTTCGCCCAGCATCACATAGTGAAGCAGATAGCCGGCAACGCCGGGAGGCTGTGCGTAGTGGGCGACGATGCCCAGAGCATATACTCGTTCCGCGGGGCAAACATACAGAACATCCTAAACCTGCGGGCAGTATATCCCGGATGCCGCATATTCAAGCTTGAGCAGAACTACCGTTCCACGCAGATGATAGTAAATACTGCCAACAGCCTTATTGCCAAGAATGCCGGGCAGATACCCAAACATATCTATTCCGAAAACTCCAAAGGCTCGCCGGTAAAGATAGTGAGTGCATATTCCGATTTTGAAGAAGGCTACCTTGTAGCATCATACATAAGCGAAATGCGATACCGTACAGGCGAGCCGTACAACAATTTCGCAATACTCTACCGGACCAATGCCCAGTCGCGCATTTTTGAAGAGGCATTGCGCAAGCGGAACATCCCGTATCGCATATACAAGGGAATGTCGTTCTATCAGAGGAAAGAGATAAAGGACGTGATAGCATATATCCGCCTTACCGTAAACCCGGCCGATGAAGAAGCCCTGAAAAGGGTTATAAACTATCCGGCACGAGGGATTGGGGCGACTACGCTGGCCAAGATTGGCGAAGCGGCGGCACTTCACAGGACCACCTTGTGGAATATCGTCTCCCAGCCGCTCGACTACGGACTCAAGGTAAATTCGGGCACACTCGCCAAACTGGCCGGATTCAGGGATACCATAGAAGACTTGCGCCGGGCGGCCGGGACGATGAATGCGGTAGATTACATCGAAACCGTAATAAAGCGGAGCGGTATAGCCGGGGACATATATTCCGACTCCATGCCCGAAAACGTGAGCCGTCAGGAAAACATAGAAGAACTGGTAAGTGGCATAGCCGAATTCTGCGCCACGCGGGAGGAGAGCGGCGAAGGAGCGTCCATAAGCGATTTCCTCTCCGAAGTATCGCTGGCTTCCGATATGGATGAGGGCGACGAGGCCGAGGCCGACAAAGTAACTATGATGACCGTACATTCGGCAAAAGGGCTCGAATACCCTAATGTTTTCGTCGTCGGGCTGGAAGAAAAGCTCTTCCCGTCCGAACGGTGCCGTACCGAGCAGGAAATAGAAGAAGAGAGGCGGCTGTTGTATGTGGCCATAACGAGAGCCGAAAAGAACTGTGTACTCACGTACGCCATGTCGCGTTTCAATAACGGGCAGACCGAAATGACCTCGCCGAGCCGTTTCCTTAAGGATTTGGATGCGTCGTATGTAGACGATACCTCCGGAGTTACAAGGCAGGAAACAGGCAGCGCCGGGCGCGGATACCGCAAGGAATACGGCCGTTCAGAAACCGTCAAACCGTCTGTTCCGCAACAGCCGTCAGTACCCCCTTCAAGGCCCGGCTCGCTTATATCGGTAGGTGCAGCCATGCGGAAAAACCCCGATGTTCCGGCCTCCGGGAATATGTCCGTACCGGAAGTAGGCGACAGGATATGCCACGACCGCTTCGGTGAAGGGGTGGTAACAGCCGTGTCGGGCGAAGGAGGGAATGCAAAAATAGACGTGCAGTTTGTCAACGTAGGGAAGAAAAGCCTGCTGCTGAAATTCGCTAAATTCCAGATAATAAAATAAGACGATAATGAAGAAAGAAGAGATTCCGTCGCCATGCTATGTAGTGGAAGAAGAGAAATTCCGCAGGAATTTGGAACTCATACGCTCGGTAAAAGAACGAAGCGGGGCTGAAATAATATTGGCATTCAAGGCGTTTGCGCAATGGAAACTCTTTCCCGTAATACGGGAATATATACAGCTGACCACGGCAAGTTCGCTCTCCGAAGCACGCCTTGCCGTAGAAGAGATGGGCTCGCTTGCGCATACGTACGCCCCGGCGTATACCGATGCCGAGTTCCCCCGGATACTCGAATGCAGTTCGCATATTACATTCAATTCCATTGCACATTACGAGCATTTCAGGCCCGTAATGGAAAAAAGCGGCCGGAGAGTGTCTTGCGGATTGCGGATAAACCCGGAATATTCGCAGGTAGAGACGGCGTTGTACGACCCCTGCGCCGCAGGCTCGCGCCTGGGGGTAACCGCCGACAAGCTGGCCGACGGGCTTCCCGAAGGGATAGAAGGGCTGCACTGCCACACCCTGTGCGAATCCGATTCCTTCATGCTGGAAAACGTACTCGGCAAAATAGAAGAAAAATTCGGGCGGCACCTGCCGAATATCAAATGGCTGAATCTGGGCGGCGGGCACCTTATGACCCGTGCCGGGTACAATGTGGAGCACCTTGTGTCGCTGATACGCCGCTTCAAGGCGCGTTATCCCGGATTGCAGGTAATTTTGGAACCCGGCAGTGCCTTTGCCTGGCGTACAGGGTATCTCAAGTCAACCATACTCGACATAGTGGAAAATGCCGGGATAAGGACGCTGATGCTCGACGTGTCGTTTGCATGCCATATGCCCGACTGCCTGGAAATGCCGTACCGCCCCGAAGTAACGGGCGCACACAGGCCGCAGCCCGGCGAAACCGTATACCGACTCGGCGGTAACTCCTGCCTCAGCGGCGACTATGTGGGCGACTACGCGTTCCCGCAGCCTCCGCAGGTGGGCGATGAAATAATCCTCGAGGACATGATACACTATACAATAGTAAAGACCACAATGTTCAACGGCGTAACCCACCCATCGATAGCCTTGTTGAGAAGCAGCGGCGAGGCGGAAATCCTGCGGCGCTATACATACGGCGACTACAAGAACCGTATGGACTGATGCCGACCCTTTATATATAAGGAAGCCGGCGGCATCTTCCGTTACAGCATTATTGTCCGGTGCAGGGCATTTGTGTCGCACGCTTTCCAGGCGTGCAGGTTTTTATTTGTCCTTGAAGTATCCGTTGCGGAACGCTGACCCGACGTTCCGGGAATCGCCTCCGGGAACAGGCTATTCCCCGTCATCCCCGGCCAGAGGGTTCCACCCCTGCGCTTTCAGCGCCAGTTCGTTCCCGTCGCGGGTAATCATTGCGCAGCCGAGTTCGGGAGCCGTTATGTGTCCGATAACATGCACGCCTTCTATTTTTGAAACCTCTTCATGTTTTTCAAGCGGCACGGTAAAGAGCAGTTCGTAATCCTCCCCGCCGTTCATGGCTGCCGTGATAACGTTCATGTTAATCTCCTCAGCCATAACGGCCGTCTGATAGTCAATCGGAATCCTCTCCTCGTAAATGCGGCATCCCTTGTCGCTCTGCTTGCATATATGCATCAGTTCCGACGAAAGTCCGTCCGAAATATCCATCATCGAGGTAGGCCGTATGCCTGCGGCTTTCAGGGCGGCGACAATATCTTTTCTCGCTTCCGGTTTCAACTGGCGTTCAAGGATGTACTCTTTTCCCTCGAACTTGGGGGCAACCCCGTCGCCTCCGGCAAGCACGCTCTTTTCCCTCTCAAGCAGTTGAAGCCCCATATAGGCCGCCCCGAGGTCGCCGCTGACGCATACAAGGTCGTTTTCCTTTGCCCCGTCGCGGGTAACAATCTCCTCCTTGCCGGCGCAACCTATGCATGTGATGCTTATGGTCAGCCCCGTCATGGAAGCCGAAGTGTCCCCGCCTACGAGGTCCACGCCATAAATCGAGCATGCGAGCCGTATGCCCGAATAAAGAGCCTCTATATCCTCAACCGAAAAGCGTTTCGATATGCCGAGCGAAACCGTTATGGCCTTAGGCGTACCGTTCATGGCGTAAATATCCGAGAAATTTACCACTGCCGATTTATAGCCCAAATGCTTCAGCGGTACGTAAGTCAGGTCGAAATGAATCCCCTCCAGCAGCAGATCGGTGGTAACGAGCGTTTCGCTGCCGTTAAGGTCAAGAATGGCGGCATCGTCGCCGACCCCTTTGACGCTCTCCTTGTTGACAAACTCTATGCCTTTTGTAATATGGTCTATAAGCCCGAACTCGCCGAGCGTAGAAATTTCAGTTCTTTTCAACTCCTCCATAACAACGTAACAATAACATTAAAAAGCAGGAAAATATCAGTTGCGGCAACAGTACGCAGCCAGCCGCTTTATTATATGCGACATGCGGGGTTCTGCCGCGGCTGCCGCCCTTTGCACCTCTTCGTGCGAACATTTGTTCACCACTCCTTCCAGTCCGAGGTCGGTAATCACCGACAAAGCAAATACCTCCATGCCGCAGTGGCGGGCGACAATAACCTCCGGAACGGTGGACATGCCCACGGCATCACCGCCTATAATCCTGAAGTACCTGTATTCGGCAGGCGTTTCATAGGTGGGTCCCTGCGAACCCACATATACGCCGCGCTGCAACCGAATCCCGGCTTCGTCGGCAATGGCAAAGGCTTTTTCCGTCAGCCGTGCGGAATACGCTTCGCCCATATCGGGAAACCTTGTGCCGAACATATCCAGGTTCTTTCCCCTTAGCGGATGTTCGGGAAAAAGGTTTATATGGTCGGTAATAACCATTATGTCCCCTACGGAAAAATCCGGGTTCATCCCTCCGGCGGCATTCGACAGGAACAGGTGTTTTACGCCGGTCCTTGACATGACCCTTACGGGAAAAGTAACCGTTTTCATGTCGTATCCTTCATAAAAATGGAAACGTCCCTGCATTACGAGAACAGGCGAGCCGTCCAGTTTTCCGCACGAGAGGATACCGCTGTGCCCCTCCACCGACGAAACAGGGAAACCCGGAATCTCCCCGTATGCAATGCTCTTTACATCCGTCAGTTCATTGGCAAGGTTTCCCAGGCCCGAACCGAGTATTATGGCCGTAGAAGGGACCGTTCCGAAAAAATCGGTCAGAAAGGCCGCGCAGTTTTCAATGCGTTCAATATAATCTTTCATATAAGGATGGTGTTGGCTCTGTCTGCCGGCGACGGCATTTTGCCCCGGCGGTTGGAGAAAACCGTATATTTGATATATTTAGTCAATGTTTCGCCGTCATTCTCTGCAAAGACTGTTTTTACCGGCAGAACATATATGTCGTTTCTTATGCTTTTGGGAAGCCTTATGCAGGAAAGGCGCGCTGCATCCTTTTCCGTAACCACGATGTACGACGAGCCGGGCGATTTTTCTTTCAGTTGCAGGAACCTGTTTTCAATCAGCTTTATGTCATGCTTGTCGAAATTGTGGTGATCGCCGAAATGGATAACCGATGTGTTTTTGCAGAACGAGCGGAGGTAGCTGTCGAAATGTTTTGGGGTCGCTATACCCGAAACGGCCAGTATGCGCGGGTTTATCCCCAGGTTTGTAGCCGAAAGCCTTTCCTCCGCAACATAGTTGCCCTTGTGGAGTTTCACCATATCGTCATACCCCTGCGTGGCGAAAAAAAGCCGCTGGTAAGGGTACAGGTTCATTTTCTTTATCAAAATCCTCTTGTCGATAGGTTTGAGCGTGTCGGGGCATTTCGTTACGATAATTATGTTGGCCCTGTAGCGTGCCGAGGCGAACTCCCTCAATCTCCCCAAAGGCAGCAGGGAATCGTCAAAGAACAGCCTGTTGTAGTCGGTCAGCAGAATTGATATGAGCGGCGATACGTACCTGTGCTGAAAAGCGTCATCCAGCAATATCACGTCAATTTTCGGTTCCAGGGCCATAAGCTCCCTTATCCCGTGCCTCCTGTCGGCATCCACCGCAACAGTTACGCCGGGGAATTTTTTAAAAATCTGGAGAGGCTCATCCCCTATGTCGTCTGCCGTAGAGTTTGCGCCGGCAAGGACAAACCCCTTGCTTTTCCTTTTGTATCCGCGGCTCAATACGGCAATCCTGTAATCGGAAGAAAGAGCCCGTATCAAAAATTCGGTCATCGGGGTCTTGCCTGTCCCGCCCACTGTTATATTGCCCACCGAAATTATCGGAATATCGAATTCCTCCTGTTTAAGCGCACCCCAGTCGAACAACTTGTTGCGCAGCCATACGACAAAACCGTACACGGGAACAAATATTGCGAGGAGCCACTTTATTTTCATACCGAAAAGACAGAATACAATAAGATTGCAAAAAACCAACCCTGGCCGGTTTGCTCTAAGAAGCAAAACGCCCCGGTGTCGGGAAATCCGGAATCATAAAAACGGGAAACCGCCGCATCGGAAAAACCCCTTTGCGGCTTATTTTCGCCAGAATATGGCAAAGGTAAACAAAAGCCGCGTCAAAAGCAAATAATTAATATATAGGACATCCCTTTAAAACAATATTTGCCGGGAAGCAATCCCCCTGGATATAAAAACGGCAGGCAAAAACACGGCAGCTGATTCCCCCGAAGGCCGGTTGAGGGTGCAACCGGTTAGTCCGCATTCAGGGGCGTGGAAGCGGAGGTGGGGGAAAAAGGGCGGAAAAAGAGGGAAAAACGGTAAAAATATAAAGGAGTAGGGTTCAGGCGGTTGGCGGATGCTAAACATTTTTTAACAAAGAAAGTCAGTAAAAAATTTGGAGGGAGAGGGGGGAGGGGTATATCTTTG
>CASFRS010000016.1 GCA_949297125.1 uncultured Bacteroidales bacterium | reverse complement strand
TCAAAGAAGTGAAAGGCGAGAGCAGAGGCAAATTTATTTGGCTATGCCGAGCCGCATCCTGTCTTCGACGGCAAGTCAAAGAAGTGAAAGGCGAGAGCAGAGGCAAATTTATTTGGCTATGCCGGGCCGTATCCTGTCTTCGCTGCTTGCAGCAAAGAAGAGAAAGGGTTGAAACCGCAGGCAACTTGCGGTGCTTTTTCGGGTATCACTGCCGGTCGTCTGCCTGTCGTAAACTCCCGTCGGCTTCTGCCGATGTTTGACCTGGCTTCCTCTGACGGTGCGGTTATATGGCTCCGGCATGGCAACATGCGGCAGCCGCGGGACGGGCGTTACAGGAAGTGGAAACATTCCCGGCCGCCGGGCTATTCCGGATAAATCATTTTTACTGTGGCGCCGCCGTCAACCGTAAAGGTCTGACCGTTTATAAACCCGTTCTCTTCATCGCACAGGAAAAGGCACATGCGGGCTATGTCGCGAGCCTCTCCTACGCGCCCCGAAAGGTGAAAGGCGTGGTCTTCCAGGCGCAGGACTTCATCCTCCCGCATGTGAATCCAGCCCGGGGCGATTGCGTTAACCGTTATATGCATCGGCGACAGCGATACGGCAAGTGCATGGGTAAGCGAGTAGATGCCGCCCTTTGATGCCGAATAGGCTTCGGTGCCCGCTTCGCTTTGCAGGTAACGTGTAGAGCAGAGGTTTATAATCCTTCCGTATGCCGTGTTGCCGTTCGTCTGCCGATGCCGTGCCAGCAGACGGGAGGTGATGAATGCCGGCCGCAGGTTGGTGGCCATTACCTTGTCGAACTCTTCTACCGACACTTCCGTCAGAGGCCTGAACGCTCCTATGCCCGCGTTGTTCACCAGTACGTCTATGTCGCCGTCGGTCTCGAACGTGCGCTGCATGCATGCTTCGAGTTGTGCCGTTTCGCATACGTCGGCCGTGTAAAAGGTTGCCCCCGTTTCTGCTGCAACGGCTTTGCCGCGACAGGTGTCAATATCGCAGAATGTAACCTTATCACCTTTTGCCGTGAAGGCTTCAACAATGCTTTTTCCTATTCCGTGCGCGCCGCCCGTAACAAATATCCTTTTCTTCATGCTTGTCCTGTTTTTCGGCAAATTTACTTCCTTTTCCCATGAACCGAACATCCTGCCGGTTGTACCGCCGGATATAATTCCCGGTATTTCCCGGCGTGCGGCCTGGTAACGGGATATAGCAGGGGCGGGATTTCAAGGCGAACCCCGGAAGCCTTATGGCAGACTCCCGGGGTTCGTCCCGTTTTTTTACAGTATTGCAATGCCGCTATGCTCCTGCTATTACGCTTTCGGTGTCCATTGCTATCATCAACTCCTCATCGGTGGGGACAACTACGACCTTGACTGTGGAGTCGGGAGTTGAAATTACTGCCTCGTCGCCATGTATCCTGTTGTTTACGGCTTCGTCTATTTTCAGTCCCATATACCCGAAGTGCGAGCATACTTCAGCACGTGCCGACGACTGGTTTTCTCCTACGCCTCCAGTGAATACTATTATGTCCACTCCGTTGAGGGCAGCTATGTACGAACCTACGTACTTGGCTATGCGGTAGTTGTACATCTTGAGGGCGAGTGCCGCACGTTCGTTGCCCTTGAGTATGGCTGCGTCTATCTCGCGCATGTCGGACGATACGCCCGATACGCCTGCTACGCCGCTCTTCTTGTTTATCATGTCCGACATTTCTGCGGGGGTCATCTTCTCCTTGTCCATGATGTATGTAAGAGCGCCGGCGTCTACATCGCCCGAGCGGGTACCCATCATAAGCCCCTCTACCGGGGTGAGCCCCATGGATGTGTCTACCGACTTGCCGTCCTTTATTGCCGTTATGGAGCCTCCGTTGCCTATGTGGCAGGTTATTATGCGTTGCGACTTGTAGTCGACTCCGAGGAACTCGCATACGCGTTTCGATACGTAACGGTGGCTTGTACCGTGGAATCCGTAACGGCGTACCCCGTATTTCTCGTACAGCGAGTACGGCAGTGCATACATGTATGCGTATTGCGGTATGGTCTGGTGGAATGCGGTATCGAATACGCCTACCTGCGGTACTCCGGGCATGATTTTCTCAACGGCAACTATGCCTTTCATGTTTGCCGGATTGTGCAGGGGGGCTATATCGAAGCATTCGGTTATCTTCTCTTTTACCTCGGGGGTTATCAGTACCGACGCGTTGAACTTCTCCCCGCCGTGTACTATGCGGTGTCCTACGGCGTCTATCTCGTCGAGCGATTTTATGCAACCGTACTCTTTTCCAGTGAGGGTCTCTATTATGAATTCTATCCCGGCCGTGTGTTCGGGGATGTCTCTTTCAAGAATTACTTTTTCTCCCGTCGGGAGCGTTACCTTGAGGAACGAGCCGTTGAGCCCGATCTTTTCTATTCCTCCTTGTGCAAGTACGGCCTTGTTTTCCGTATTGAAGAGTTTGTACTTGATTGACGACGAACCGCAGTTCAGGACGAGAACTTTCATATTTTGCCTGTTTTAATGGTTAGTATTTTATCTTCTTGATGCTTTCAGCTGTATGGATTGTACGGCAGCTACGGCAACGGTCTTGTAGATGTCGTCCGACGAACATCCGCGCGACAGGTCGTTTATCGGCGCTGCCAGTCCCTGAAGTATGGGGCCTACGGCTACTGCTCCTGCAAGCCGCTGTACCAGCTTGTACCCTATGTTGCCTGTCTCGAGCGAAGGGAATATCAGCACGTTGGCTTTTCCTGCAACAGGGCTGCCGGGGGCTTTCGATGCACCCACTTCCGGAACTATTGCGGCATCGAGCTGCATCTCCCCGTCCAACATCAGCGTCGGGTCAGTCTCTTTGGCTATGCGGGTAGCCTCTACTACCTTGTCGATGCGTTCGTGTTTTGCGCTTCCCTTGGTGGAGAAACTGAGCATTGCAATCCGCGGTTCAAACCCTGCAAGCGCCCGCGTGGTATGTGCCGTGGTTATTGCAATCTGCGCCAGTTCCTGGGCGGTCGGGTCGGGGATGACGGCGCAGTCGGCAAATACGAGCACCCCGTTTTCGCCGTATGTACCGTCCTTGAGTATCATCAGGTATACGCCCGAAACCACGCTTATGCCGGGTGCGGTCTTCACTATCTGGAACGCGGGGCGCAAAACGTTGCTGGTGGGGTTGCACGCCCCGGCTATCTCGCCGTCCGCATCGCCGTTCTTTATCATTACCGGGCCGAGGTAGAGAGGGTCTTCAACCAGTTTTACCGCCTGTTCCCTTGTCATACCCTTTGCCTTGCGCAACTGGTACAGGAGTTCGGCGTATTCTTCTTTTTTCGGATTGTCTTTGGGGTCTATAATCCCTGCTTTCCCCATTATGTTGGTCAGCCCCAGTTTCCGGCAGAGGGCCTCTATTCCGTCTTTGTTCCCGAACAGCGTTATCCTTGCTACCTTGTCTGCTATAAGCCTGTCGGCTGCCTTGAGTGTTCTTTCGTCTGTTCCCTCGGGCAGAAGTATGTGCTGCATGTCTGCCTTTGCCTGTGCGATAATATTAGAGATTACATCCATTTTCTATAATTTTTTGCGGGGGCCTGAACTCCTGCTTGTCGGACAAAAAGTTATCTGGTTACAAAATTATAAATTTTTGCAATATGCAAGTAGCAATCGGGCAATTATTTTATTATCGGCAGCATCTCTATTATCCGTTCGGTAGCTCCTGCATTCCTGCGTATGTATTTGCCGGCCGCCTCGCCGCTTGCTTTACGTTTTTCTTCGTTGTCCAGCAGCTGCATTACGGCGTTGAATCCCGATGCGTCGCTTATCGTGTATGCCCCTTTGTTTTCAAGAAGGTCGTGCGCTTCCTTGAATTTTTTGTAGTTGGGGCCGAATATTACCGGGATGCCGTAAACTGCGGCTTCGGGGACATTGTGTATCCCTGCTCCGAAACCTCCGCCTATGTAGGCTGTCTGTCCGTAGCGGTATATCGAAGAAAGCAGCCCGAAGCAGTCTATTATCAGGCAGTCGTAGTCGGCCGGGTTTTTCCCTTCCCGCTCGGAATAGCGGACCCACGGGCGTTTCAGCAGCGAGGTTATGTATTCGAGGTGTCCGTCGTTTATTTCGTGCGGCGCAATTATCAGTTTCATTCCGGGATGCGAGTTGAAATATTCTATGAAAATCTCTTCGTCGTGCGGCCATGAACTTCCGGCTATCAAGGTCCGGTGTCCGGCGGAAAAGGCTTCTGCGAAGGGAATTTCCGCTGCTTCGTCGCAAATCTTTATAACCCTGTCGAACCGGGTGTCGCCCGTTACCGAAACGTTGGTAACCCCGATTCCGGCAAGCAGTTCGCGCGAGGTCTCGTCCTGGACAAACAGGTGCTTGTAGAACCCGAGCATGCGGCGGAACATTTTTCCGTACGGCTTGAAGAAGGGTTGCGTCGGGCGGAATATGGCCGATATTATATATGCCGGAATGCCCCGGTTGTTGAGGGCGTTCAGATAGTTGCCCCAAAATTCGTATTTTATGAATATGGCCATGCGCGGGTGTGCCATGTCGAGGAACTTCTCTACGTTGCGGGGCAGGTCGAACGGCAGGTAGCATACGGTATCGGCCAGCGGATAGTCCTTCCTTACGTCGTATCCCGACGGGGAGAAGAACGTAAGCAGTATCTTTTGCCCCGGATTGCGCGACTTTATGGCCTCTATTATGGGACGTCCCTGTTCAAACTCGCCGAGCGACGATGCGTGAATCCATATGCAGTCGTCCTTTTCGCCGATGTTGTTTTTCAGTATCCCGAATGTTCCGGCGTGTCCCTGCAGCATCCTTTTTGCTTTGTCGTTCCGCACGGAGGCTATCCTGACGGCGGTTCTGTATGCCGATATGGCAAAATTATAAAGGGGGTTCATGGTCTTGCGTTTTTTTCAGTATATATTTTTCAGGTAAGGTTTCTTCTTGTTCCCTGCCTTGTCTTTCCATATTTTGTCGTTCAGGTTGAACCGTACCGTCAGCTGCTGTTGGAAATTGAACGATTCCGGCAGGATGTGGAAGTTCAGTTGCGCGGAACAGTTTACGAAACGGTTACGGAAAAAATAGAAGATAATGTCGGTACGGTTGTACCAGCTGTCGCTCTGGTAGAACGGGTCGCCCTGATAGAGTGGGCTGCCGCATGAAGGGTAGAACGGCTCCATGTTGCCTCCCCAGCGGAACGTGTTGTTCAGCCCGATGTATTTCCACCCGAAACGGAATTCGGCTATCGGTCCGTTGGGGTAGTGCTTCTCGCCTGTACCGCGATGCCGTTCTATGCCCATGTAGTATCCGGCGCGAAGTGCAAGAGTGTCGAGCCTCGGGGTGAGGCGCGTAAGGTCGACGCCCACGTAGGGTTCTATGGCTATGTGGTCCATTACCGATTCCCCTTCTGCCGGTGCCGACGAGCGGGCAAGGTGGTTCATGCTCAGATGCCCGCCTGCAATGAAGAGGCACGGCGTCCACCGTCCTGCAGCATATATCATGAATGCTTCGCGACGGGTGTCGGTCTGCATCTGCGTCCAGTCGATATACGCTTCGGCATACCCTTTCGGCCCGGTGTACTGGAACAGTGCGCCGGTTATGTTGGGGCGGAATATGGCAATAGAGTCGTACTGCATGTACGGGGGCGGTGTTTCCGTCAGCTGCGTGCGCGGGAACATGCCGAACGTCATTTTGAACCGTGCCGCTTCGTAGCGGTAATAGACGGTGGGGTGTATTTTTCCTTCGTCCGCCTCCGATCCGAAAGGCTGTACCCAACTTGCACCGGCCATAAGGCGGTGCCTGTTGTCGAGAAACCCTATTCCCGCTTCGGGCGACAGTCGCACTCCGAAGAATGTTTGCGACGGGGTGAGTGCCGTGTTGTATTCGCGGTTGTCGAAAAATCCCAGAAAATCGACGTCCCAAAGAAAGCTTTGGGCTTGTACGCCGATGCCTTGCAACAGTAATGCAAGCACCGCAAATGCCTGTTTCAACCGCACGTTGCCCATTATTCCGCAGGTGTAATTTTTTCTATTGCGGTTTTTATCCTCCTGATACTCTCCTCTTTACCTATCACGTCGGTAATAAGGAACATGTGCGGGCCGCGGCATTCGCCTACTACGGCCAGCCGGAAGGCATTCATGGTGTTGCCGAGGTGATACCCTTTCCCGGCAATCCATTCGAGTACTGCGGGTTCGAGGCTTTCCGAACGGAAATCGTCCTGTGCCGCGAGCAGTTCGGCCAGTTCTGCCATTATTTGAGGCATCCCCGCTTTCCACCGTTTGCGGACGTCTTTCTCGGCGTAGCTTTCGGGGGCGATGAAGAAGTACGAGGTCTGCCCCCACAGTTCCTTTATGAAACTGATCCGTTCCTTTACCAGCGATACGATGTGGGGAACGTCGTAATCGGCGGGGTTTATTCCGTGCTCTTCGAGCGTGGGGATAAACAGGTTTGCCGCTTCTTCGTCGCTCATGGATTGTATGTATTTGTGGTTGAACCACTTCCCTTTTTCGTAATCGAACTTTGCCCCCGCCTTGCTGCATCGGCCGAGGTCGAACAGCCGTATCAGGTCGTCCATGCCGAGTATCTCCTGTTCCGTGCCGGGATTCCACCCGAGCAGTGCGAGGAAATTGACTACGGCCTGAGGCAGGTAGCCGGCTTCGCGATACCCCGATGATACGTCGCCGCTTTTCGGGTCGTGCCATTCAAGCGGGAATACGGGGAATCCCAAACGGTCTCCGTCGCGCTTGCTCAGTTTTCCGTTTCCGTCCGGTTTCAGGAGCAGCGGCAAGTGTGCGAAACGGGGCATTGTCCCTTCCCACCCTAAAGCGCGGTAGAGAAGTACATGCAGCGGAGCGGACGGCAGCCACTCTTCGCCGCGTATGACGTGCGAGACCTCCATGAGGTGGTCGTCCACAATGTTGGCCAAATGGTATGTGGGAAGGTCGTCGGCCGATTTGTACAGCACCTTGTCGTCGAGTATCGACGAGTTTATGGTTACATCGCCGCGTATTATGTCGTTTACCGTTATGTCCTCGCCCGGTTCTATCTTTATGCGCACCACGTATTTTTCGCCGGCCTCCGTCAACCGGCGCGTCTCTTCATCGCCGAGCGTAATGGAGTTGCGCATTTCCCCGCGGGTCGATGCATCGTATTGGAAGTTGGGTACGGCCTTGCGCTTTTCTTCAAGTTCGGCGGGAGTGTCGAAAGCTATGTAGGCTTTTCCCGTATCGAGAAGTTGTTTTACATATTTCCGGTATATGTCGCGGCGTTCGGATTGCCTGTAAGGACCGTATTGCCCGCCGTACCCTGCACCTTCGTCGAACTTTATCCCCAGCCATTCGAGGGATTCTTTTATATACTCTTCCGCTCCGGGTACGAAGCGTTGCGAATCGGTATCTTCTATTCTCAGTATCATGTCGCCTCCGTTTTGTTTGGCGAACAGATAGTTATATAGTGCCGTCCTTACGCCGCCAATATGCAGCGGGCCTGTGGGGCTCGGCGCGAACCTTACTCTTACGCGTCTGTCGGTGTTCATCTTTTTTCGATTATAAGTTTGTGGTATTCATCTTGTCAAAAGCATCCGTACACGCGTTTCAGGATATGTGCGGAAACCGGCGCGGCCTTGACGGGAAATAAAGCTGCGTACCGGTTGTACACGGGTGCTTCCAACCGACCTGCAAAGATAACACTTTATTCCGAGTTATTCACATGTTTTTACCCTTGTGCCGGTGTGTGGCGGGCTATAATGCCGAGTCCATTATCATCATAAGCACGAATCCGGCAGCCAGCCCTACCGTTGCGATATTGGAGTGCCGTCCGGTTTGCGATTCGGGAATCAGTTCTTCCACTATCACGTACATCATCGCCCCTGCTGCAAATGCCAGCAATGCAGGGAATATCTGTTCCGGAAGCCGTCCTATGAGGAGTATGGCTGCAAGTGCGCTTACAGGTTGTACAAGTCCTGTGGCCGTTCCGTAAAGAAACGACCGGAACCGGCCGTGCCCCATGTTCTTGAGAGGCAAGGAGACTACCGCCCCTTCGGGAATGTTCTGCAATGCCATGCCGAATGAGAGGGCTATTGCCGAAGCGGCGGTAACGGCGCCTTCGCCTGCCGATGCTCCTGCAAAGACTACCCCCATAGCCATTCCCTCCGGAATATGGTGTATTACTATGGCAAGTATCAGCATGGAGCTTTTGGAGAGCCGCGACGGAAGCCCTTCGACCGAATCGGACGAAACGTGCATGTGCGGGGTCAGTGTGTCTATTACGAGCAGGAACAGCATGCCCGCAAGGAATCCGGCCACCGGTGCGGCCCACCGGCTTGCCCCCTGTTCTTCGGCCATTTCCATCGACGGGATAAGCAATGACCATATTATGGCCGAAAGCATTACGCCCGAGGCGAACCCGAGCATCAGTTTCTGCGACAGGTCGGACGACTTTTTACTTGTGAACAGTACTGTTGCGGCTCCTGCCATGTTGCCTATGAACGGTATCAGCAGTCCGGCGGCTATTCCTGCCGTCCTGTCTGCAAAAAGAGTATCAAGCATAATGTCCAGAATCTTTTTTACGTTTTTTGTTTTTGCTGACGAGTATGTATGTGGCCGTTGCTGCACCTGCAACACCCCCTGCCGCATCGGCAAGTAAGTCGTATATGTCCCCGCTTCGGTAATCGGTAAGGTATTCCTGCCCGAGTTCCGTAACTGCCCCTATTGCCAATGCCGCCACAATGCATCCGAACATGCTGGCGAGGGGTCTGCCACGATACGCGCTTTTGCGGCTGTCGTAGCAGAATGCGGCCGCAAGTGCGAAATACATTGCGGCATGCACTGCCTTGTCGGCATGGGGAAAAAGTGGGTATTCCGCACCTTCGCCCGTCTTTATGAACGAGAGGATGAGGACTGCCGCAGTCGCCGTGCAGCTGGCGATATGTTTTGTCGGTGCCATTTTCCGGGTCGCGTGATTTCTTTGTCTGTTGCGAAGATAATACGAAGAGCCGATATTTTTTACCGTTGCTTGCCGGTGAACGAAAATTTTAGCATCTTTACTAATCGCAAACAGACTAAATGACAACGGATATGTCGATGAAAACAGAATTTTTCCGGATGGTTTTGTGCGGGATATTGTCTCTGTCTTTCCCTTCAGCGGCGTTTGCCCAGGCGGGAGCCGCGCCCGAAGTTTACGAGGAGATGGATGACGGAGCTGCCGCAGGTCCCGGGTGGGACGCTTTGGGCGGCGGGGTATATGCAAGCTGGGCTTCAAAGGATGTCCATTACAAAAAACGCGATATTCCTGCCGTCAGGATAAAATCCGACACTGTGGTTTATGCCTGGAAAGGCGAAAGGGTCTCTGCCCAGGCCGTACTTTTCAGCCGGTATGCCACAAATAGTCTCCGTCTCGAAACCGGACACTGGACGGGGGCAGGCGGTGCGGTGATAGATGCTTCTTGCGGACAGGCGCGTTTTGTAAATTATGTAATGTCCGACGGCTATCAGGGGTGCGGGTATCATCCTTCGGGACTGGAACCGTTCCTCGTCCCCGACGTGATTGATGCCGATATGCCGAAGAGTATGCAGGCCTGTACCGCCCGTCCCGTATGGGTAACTCTCGAAGTGCCGCGCGAGGCTGATGCGGGAGAGTATGTCCTGCCGCTCGACGTCTATGACGATGTTGCCGATACGCTTGTCGCTGCACTTACCCTTCGGGTAGAGATAAACGGGCATGTGCTGCCTCTTCCGGATGACTGGGGTTTCGATGTCGATTTCTGGCAGCAACCCTATTCCGTATCGCGTTACTACGGCCTCGAAAAATGGGGCGATGACCATATGGAGGCTCTGAGGCCGTATTTGAAAATGCTTGCGCGCGCAGGGCAGCGCGTGATAACGGCAATCCTGTTTTATGAACCGTGGGGCGAGCAGAGCAATGACAAGTTCGATGCCATGATAGCCACGACCCTCAAGTCTGACGGTACGTGGGCTTACGACTACGGAGTTTTCGACAGGTATGTTGAACTTTGCATGGAGTGCGGCATAGGGGATCAGATAAACTGTTATTCGATGGTACCGTGGGATATGTCTTTCCGATACTACGACGAGGCGCAGGGTAAAGAAGTATGTTTGGCCGCCACGACGTCGAGCGAAGAGTATTCGCGGTTGTGGATACCTTTCCTTCGGGCTTTTGCCGAGCACCTGAAAGAGAAAGGGTGGTATGACAGGACGTGTATTGCAATGGATGAGCGCGGGCTCGACCAGATGCTCGACGCATACCGCGTGGCGCAAACTGCCGTGCCGGGTATCAAGATGGCTCTTGCAGGCAATTACCATAATGAACTTGTGGAGCTTGTTTATGATTATTGCCTGCAATTCGGCCAGACGTTCAGCGAAGAGGAGTTGCGTTTACGGCGCGACAAAGGGTTTGTCTCTACCTCCTACGTCTGCTGCGGCAACCCCACGGAACCGAACATATTTACCAACAATGCCCCGTCCGATGCCGCATATCTCCCGGTGTACGCCATGGCCAACGGCTTCGACGGCTTTCTTCACTGGTCGTTTATGAACTGGAACGACGATCCGCTCCGCGACTCGCGCTGGCGCATGTTCGCTCCCGGCGATACTTATTGCGTCTATCCCGGAGGCCGCTCCTCGGTCCGTTTCGAGCGGCTGACAGAAGGGGTGCAGGCTGTTGAAAAGATAGAAACCCTGCGCAGGGAATACAGTGCGAACGGTCAGACGGAAGCTCTTGCCCGTCTCGAAGGGATTGTGTCTCAGTTCGCTTCCGGCAACGTCAATCAGAACGGTTCTGCAGAACTCGTCAATCGTCTCCAGAGCCTGCTCAACGGTTCGCCGATGCCGCCCGACGAAGAGGCAACCGATTATTGCGAGGCGGCAGGGGATACCGCGGGCGACATGAAATACATGCGTTACCTCTCTTCCGTTACCACTTCCGGAGCGGTGGAGGATTTGGTGCATACTGCTTCCTGTGCCGGCGATAACGGGTATGCTTTGGCCGGGCAGGCAGTAAAGGCCATGCCCGGAACTACGTTTGAACTTCGTGCCGTGGCGGTTGAGAATGAAGATGATATCCGTTATTGCCGTGCCGCATTGTTTGCGGATTGGGACATGGATTTGTATTTCGACATTTCCGGCGGGGAGCGGATAGACCTTGTAGGCAAAGCAAATCAGGGAAATCCCGAACTGCTCGACTATACTTTCCGAATATCCGTACCGGAAGATGCAAAGCCCGGGTTGACGCGCATGCGCCTCTCTTACAGTGATGCCTGGGTTGCCGAGCCGGATGCCTGCGGTGAAATGGTCAAAGGTTTTGTCTTTGATATTCCTTTGGAGGTCATGGATGCTTCTGCGGGGTCGGCTACAACGCCCGGCGAGCCTCTCTTCCGCTGGGAGGGGGATGTGCTTCGTATTTTATGCCCGGCAAGTATCAGCGTCTACGATGCGGCCGGAGTTCTGATCGACAGGCCCTCATGCCCGTCAAGCAGTTATGATACAAGCGGTTTTATGCCCGGAGTCTATATCGTTGTATTGAAGACTGCCGACGGCGGCGGCAGGAGTGTTAAATTCGTACGTGGTTCTGTTCGGTAGCGCCTCTGCCGGTACGCCCCTTTTGCCGGAGCGGTATGCTGTTTTCGTGCTTACGTACGCCTCCTTTTTACGTTTGCGTTTCTCCATGGTTTTTTATGGCATCTCTTGCCGGCAGGATGCCTTTCCCTGTATGGTGTCCATACATGTTTCTGAAAATATTTTTTAGCAGATTCGTCTGTAATAGGGAGAGTTTCCATATCTTTACAGAGAATAGGCCCTGTGTGCAATGACGCGCATATGCCTTGCCCGCACTGCGCGGCTTCGATGATTTTAAGGGTGTTTATGTGCCGGAGCGGGTGCCTGATGATTTTCTGAATTCAAGGTGTGGGAGAATCGGGAAGGGCAGGAAGGAGTCGTGTCGCGGCATACTGCTTTTGCTGTTCCCGGATATAAATCCGACTGTTGTTTTTATCGCCCTATGGTATGTTTTTTTGTCTTCTCCGATTCGATTGGCGATGATACGGTTGCTCTGCTGGAACGTATTATTCCCGACTGGAGGGTTAGGGAAGCTTCGTCCTTTTTGCGGAAATGCGACAGAAAAGCCTCCCTCCTGGCCTATTTTATGGTTGTGGCCGGGTTGAAAGATATGGGGGTGTATTGCGGTATGCCCCAATTCGGGTACGGAGAGACCGGAAAACCGTATTTGCTGAACTATAAGGGGATAGAATTCAATATTTCTCATTGCAGGGGCGGAGTGGCTGTCTGTCTCGACAAGGAGAGGGTGGGTATAGATGTGGAAGATACGCTTCCTTTTGATGACGGACTGGCCCGCGCCGTCTGTTCGGAAGCCGAATTTTCAGAAGTGGTGTCGTCGGCTTCTCCTGCCGAGGCTTTTACGCGCCTGTGGACGAGAAAGGAGGCCGTGTTGAAGTATTACGGTACCGGTGTGTGCGACGGCGACAGGGTGAAAAGCGCTCTTTGCGATGACAGTGTCGAACTCCGTTCGTACCGTATAGGACAAGGGGAGATGTATATGTCGCTATGTACGGAAAAATTGAAATGAATGCTATAATTTGATATTCGTTATGGAAAAAAGGTATTATCCGTTGTCGGTGTCCCAGCTCGGAATCTATTATGAATGCAAGAAAGACGAGTCGTTGACTACTTATAACCTCCCGTTTGCCTTAAAACTGCCCCGCACAACCGATATAGAGAGGCTTCTCGGTGCGGTATGTGCGGTGTTTGCGGCGCATCCGTCGCTCGGCACCGTCATTGAGACAGTGGACGGGCGTCCGATGCAGCGGTATTCCGTATCGGAAAGCCCTGTCGTAGGAAGGCATAGGGTGCAGGAAGAGGATATGGATAGGATAAAGCGCGATTATGCACGGCCTTTTGCAATGGAAGGCTCTCCGCTTTACCGTATGGATATATATGAAACGGAAGCGAACATCCATTTTGTTTACGATATACACCATATAGTATCGGACGGTACGTCCAATACCGTTTTCTTGACCGACCTGTTTGCCGCGTACGACGGAGCTGAATTGACCCCCGAACCGTTTACCGTGGGGGAGTATGCCGGGTGCGAGTCGCTTGCGTACGGCGGAACAAAATATAAGGAGGACGAAGCATTTTTCGCTTCCGTACTCGATGGGGTGGAGATGCCGTCAATTGCCCGGCCCAATCTGAAGGACGAAGAACGGGCAGGGTTGCTCAGTCGGGTGGAAGGGCCTGTTCCGATGCCGGCGGTAAATGAATTCTGCCGCTCGGTATCGACTACCCCCAATACCCTTTTCGCAGCATCGTTGAGCCTCTGTCTCAGCCGTATGGTGCGGGAGGACAAAGTCTCTTTCTGTACTGTCCATAACGGACGTCTCGATTCGCGTATCGGCGGTTCGATAGGCATGTTCGTGAAGACTCTGCCTGTTGTCGTAGGTATCGGAAAAGGAATGGACGTAAAAGGGTTGCTTGCCGGAATAAGGGGGTATCTGAAAAATCTGTGGAAGAGACAGGATTACCCGTTTGCCGAAATTGTCGAGAATTTCGGGGTAAACATGGAAATATCATATACGTTCCAGCACAAGATAAAGGAGAGTTTTGAAGTGGACGGAGGAATCGTCGCGCTGGAACGCCTCGGCAGGAAACTTACATCGGGCGGGATGAATATCTTTATTATCGAACACGGCGAAGAGTATCTTATCCGTATAGAGTATAACGCTTCGATGTTCGATGACGCGACTGCTTCGACTCTTGTAGCCTCGATGCGGAACGTGATTGCCGCAATGATGGCCTCCCCATCGGCGCGTCTTGAAGAGATATCCCTTGCAGGAGCCGCGGAGCGGGAACGGGTATTGGGTTTTTCGCGCGGAGTCCGCATGGCCGTCGACGAGAGCGACGGGGTTTTGGCCAAGATACGGCGTCAGGCCGGAATCCGGCCTGACAAGGCAGCAGTAGTTTACAAGGAGCGTACTGTAACCTACGGCGAGCTTGATTCAGCC
>CASFRS010000015.1 GCA_949297125.1 uncultured Bacteroidales bacterium | reverse complement strand
GAACAACGGCTGAGACAGGCAACGCAGCCGCAACACAGCAGCAAACATAGCCGCGGCCGTGCCGCGCGTTAGCAAACCGCCGGGGGCGACAGGAACCGACCTGCCGCCCTCGCTGCATCAATACCCCTCCTTACCTTGTCGCTATGCAAAACATGCATCGGTTCTTCCAATCGGCGGTCTGTTCTTGTCCGTTTGCCGGAAATCTTTATTTTTTTATTAAACTTCTAATTATCGGAAACTTTGCTTACTTTTGCAGTCATAGATGCCCGTATTAGTTGGCCGCGATATAGGTTGCCGGTATTGCAAATGGTTTTGAGCACCCCCGACAAAGTGCAGTACGGGTAAACGAACGGCAGGCCGGGAAAAGAACTTCCCGGCCTGCCGTTCGTGCTGTTCAGGACCCTTTCTGTCGCTGAGGTATGGAAACCCTGTTGGACAGAGGGCGGTGATGTTATTTGTTGTCGGATTCCGGAGCGATAAGTTTGTATCCTTTTCCGTGGATGTTGATGATTTCAATCATCGGGTCGTCCTTGAGCAACTTGCGCAGTTTTGTGATATAAACATCCATGCTGCGTGCGTTGAAATAGTTGTCGTCTATCCAGATGCTCTTCAGGGCGAAATTCCTTTCCAGAATCTCGTTCATGTGCGAGCAGAGCAGCGACAGCAGTTCCGATTCCTTGGTGGTAAGTTTGGTTACTTTCTCGCCTATGGTAAGGGTCTGCTTCTGGGTGTCGAAAGTAAATTCGCCGAGCTTGTAGCTTGTGGCTTCTTTCATCTTCTTCCCTTTTACCCTGCGCAGTATTGCCTCTATTCTGAATACGAGTTCTTCCATGCTGAACGGTTTGGTGATATAGTCGTCAGCCCCCAGTTTGAACCCTTCGAGAATGTCTTCTTTCAGAGCCTTTGCGGTAAGGAATATGATAGGTACTTCGCCGTTGGCTACGCGAATCTCCTGAGCCAGGGTGAAGCCGTCTTTTTTCGGCATCATGACATCCAGTATGCAGATATCGTAGTTCCCCTTTATAAATGCTTTGTAGCCGCTTTCGCCGTCGGCGAAAAGGTCGGTGGCATACCCCTTGGCCTGCAGATATTCTCTTAAAAGCATGCCGAGGTTTTCGTCATCCTCGCATAACAAGATTTTCAGTTTTTCGTCCATAATCAGTCTGTTTTTATTAATGGTAAAGTAATTATAAATTTAGTCCCTATATTGAGTTCGCTTTCAGCGTGAATGTTCCCGTTCAGGTCCTCTATGATTTTCTGTACGTATGCAAGCCCCAGTCCGAACCCTTTTACGTTGTGTACGTTACCGGTGGATACGCGATAGAATTTGTCGAATATCTTTTTCAGGTCCTCCTTTTTAATGCCTACGCCGTTATCTTCAATCTCTATTTCAACTTTGTCGTTCTTTATCCTGGTCTCTATGTGCAGGTGCAGCGGACGCCCGTCGTATGCATATTTTACCGCATTGTCGAGCAGGTTGAAAATGACGTTGGTAAAATGCATTTCATCCACCCTTACCCATGTGTCTTCTTTGCAAAGGTGGGCGTCTATCTGCCCGCCAAGCTGCTCGACCTTCAGTTTGAAGGTGTTTATCACCCCCTGTATTACAGTGTTGGCGTTTATTATGGTCAGCCTGAACATGACATTGTGCTTGTCGAGCAACGACATCTGAAGTACCTTGTCCACCTGGAAACGCAGGCGGCTCGATTCGTCCGTTATCACCGTAGCTATGTGTTCCGACATGGCCGGGTTCTTTATTACCGATTTGTCTTTCAGCATCTGCGCTGCAAGCGATATGGTCGATATCGGAGTCTTGAACTCGTGCGTCATGTTGTTTATGAAGTCGGTTTTCATCTCCGTCAGTTTCTTTTGCCTGAATGCCGTAACAATGGTAAATATGAACGTTAGCAGCAATATGAGCGTAAAGATGAAAGACGGCAGTGCGAATTCCACCGATTTCATTATGAACTGGCTCTGGGTGGGGAAATATATTTTCAGGTAATAGAAACGGTCGGGCGGGTCGTTCGGGAAAATTACCTGCGTGAATACCATGTTTTCCTTTTCCGGAGCGTATTCCTGCATTTTGTAAACGAGGTTGCCGTGGCTGTCGGCAATGGCGTATTCAAAAGGCAGGTTCAGCCCGTTCCGTTGCAGTTCGGCTTTCAGATAGCTCTCTACCTGGCGCGGGTCTATGCGTTCCTGTATGGACTGCTGGCTTGCAGTACTGAGTATTTTAAGTATTACATCGTCCAGCAGCCCTTTCTGGTACAGGTACTGTTTACGCAGCAGCTCCTGCATTCCCTTGTAGGTTCTTGTAATATTGTTGTTGTCGCCGCCGAGAATATTGTTGTGGCGGGATGTGAGACCGGGAAGGCTTATCTTGCCCGACTCGTACTGAAGCCCTGTCGAATCGTTCTGGAAACCGTACTGTTTTACGGTAAAGTCGTTGTTGGTCTTATATCCGGTCTTGCCGAATTCGAACGACAGCAGACGCCTCTGGTTCTCTTCGAGCCCCTCTTCAAGGTAACGTTTCGTTTCGTCCTGCTGCATTGCGGTGGTAACAGTGTAGATAGAGCGTTTTACGGCATCGTTGAACTGTTCTTTCCGCATGCGGGTAATATCTTCAATATAGCTGCTTTGAAGATACAGCAACCCTATGAATGTGATTGCCATAATAGCGGTCAGAAGCCATATTGTCGATTTTCTCATTTTTCCGGATTTTTAAGCAATGACGTTTCCGTTTATATAATTTGCGTTCTTGACAGGTTTGTTATATAAACAAAAAATGCTTTTCTATTGTTTGTTCTCTCTTTTAATGTTCTTTGCAGATTAACATTACAGCGCAAATTTAACAGTCAAATATTAAATAAGCAAGGATTAAAGCCATAAAAACTATATATTTTACACTAATTAACTAAATATGCTGTGTAAAATTTGGCAAAAAATAAGGGCCGCAATAAGCGGCCCTCCTGTTAAAAATATTTTTGGGAAATTTCCCGTTACTCGTCCTTTTGTGTCTCCTCGTAGGCTTTCAGCAGTTTCTCCTGTACGTCCGACGGAACAAGTTCGTAAGACGAATATTTCATGGAGAACGACGACCGCCCGCCGGTTATGGAACTCAGCGAGGTGGAGTAGTTCGACATCTCTTTCAGCGGAACTTTTGCGGTAATCTTCTCGAACCCTTTTTCGCTGCTCATACCCATTATTATGGCACGGCGTCCCTGCAGGTCGCTCATTACATCGCCCATTTTGTCCGATGGAACAAGCACCTCTACATCGTATATCGGTTCCAGAATCTTCGGCCCGGCGTTTTTGAACGCTTCGCTGAAAGCGTTGCGTCCTGCAAGGCGGAACGATATTTCGTTCGAGTCTACCGGGTGCATCTTCCCGTCGTATATGCAAACGCGGACGTCCCTTGCATACGAACCGGTGAGGGGACCCTGCTCCATGCGGTCCATCAACCCTTTTACTATGGCCGGGATAAAGCGGGCATCTATCGCGCCGCCCACGATACAGTTGTTTACAACCAGTTTGCCGCCCCATTCGAGGTCTATGGTCTGGGTGTCGCGTACGCTCATCTTGTATTCCTGATTGCCGAACTTGTAGCTTTCGGGGGCGGGCATGCCTTCGTAGTACGGCTCTATTATAAGGTGTACTTCTCCGAACTGCCCTGCGCCGCCCGACTGCTTCTTGTGCCGGTAATCGGCGCGGGCAGCCTTGGTTATGGTCTCGCGGTAGGGGATACGCGGTTCCTGGAACTCGATATTGATTTTATCGTTGTTCTCTATTCTCCATTTCAAGGTGCGGAGGTGGAACTCGCCCTGCCCAGAAACAATGGTCTGTTTCAGTTCTTTCGACTGTTCTATAATCCATGTCGGGTCCTCCTCGTGCATCCTTGTAAGAACCTCGCTCAACTTCTCGGCTTCGGCCTCTACAACCGGCTTTATTGCGCGCTGGAATTTGGGGTCGGGATATTTTACAAGTTCCTTGAACGTATATTCGCACCCCTTTCCGTTGAGCGTGTTGCCTGTCTTTACATCTTTCAGCTTGACGGTTGCGCCTATGTCGCCGGCAACAAGTTTGTCCACTTTCGTCCTGACCTGCCCGCAAACGCAGAACATCTGGGCTATGCGTTCCTTGCTCCCCCTGTCGGTGTTTACAAGGTCTTCGCCCTCCGACACGCTCCCGGACATTACCTTGAAGTATATGACTTCGCCGATGTGCGGCTCGACGGTGGTCTTGAAGCAATAGAGGCTTGTGGGTCCGTTTACGTCGGGCTTCACCTCTTCGCCGCCGTCGCTTATCGGGGCCGGCATGTCCGAAACGAACGGGACAACGTTCCCGAGGAACTCCATCATTCGGCGTACACCCATATCCTTGAGCGCGCTTACGCAGAACACCGGGAATATATCGCGGGTTATAAGCCCTTTCCTGATACCCTCGCGCATCTCGTCCTCGGTAAGTTTCCCCTGGTCGAAGAACTTCTCCATAAGCGATTCGTCGTTTTCCGCAGCTGCTTCTACAAGTTTCTGGTGCAGTTCGGCAGCCTTGTCCATCTCCTCGGCCGGAATCTCCGATATTTCAGGAACACCCCCTTCGGGTTTCCACTTGTACATCTTCATCAGCAGCACGTCGATCATGGCGTTGAACGACGGCCCTGCATTTATCGGGTACTGTATAACAGTAACCTTGTTGCCGAAATGCTCCCGCAACTGTTCCATGCTGTTGTCGAAGTCGGCTTTCTCGCCGTCCAACTGGTTCATGGCAAAGATTACGGGCTTGTTCAGTTTCTCGGTATAGCGGAAAATATTCTGTGTTCCAACCTCCACGCCGTATTGCGAGTCCAATACAATCACTCCGGTATCCGTTACCGTAAGTGCCGTAATTGCGCCCCCCACGAAGTCGTCCGACCCCGGGCAGTCTATTACGTTCAGCTTCTTGTCGTTGAACTCGGCGTAAAACACCGTCGAGAAAACGGAGTAGCCATACTCCTTTTCTACGGGGAAATAGTCCGACACTGTATTCTGGGCTTCGATGCTGCCTCTGCGTTTTATAACACCACACTCGTAAAGCATGGCTTCTGCGAGCGTGGTTTTTCCCGATCCTTTGCTCCCGATGAGGGCGATGTTTTTGATTTCGCTGGATTGATATGCTTTCATCTGTTTACAGTTTATTATGATGATTAATGATTCTGCGACAATTTATTTGCACAAACGCGATGCAAATTATAAAATTAAAAACAAAAACTCCAATCCTTTTGTATGTTGTAAAACATAAATTATTCCCCCATAGGATAAAATATTAATTTAGCGGGCATAAAAACAGACTGTAGCCTATGCCGATGCTATACATACATGTTCCGTTTTGTGAAAGCCGCTGCATATATTGCGATTTTTACTCCACCACGTGCCATGGCGAAGAAGGCCGCTATATCGGTGCCGCGATACGCGAAATGCAGGCAAGGGCCGGAGAACTGGAAGGTGCGCCCCTCAGTACTGTATATATTGGCGGCGGAACGCCGTCGGTATTGAAGCCCGAATCGCTGCAACGTCTGTTCGCGGCAATAGAAAGGACGTTCGATATGGCGGCGTGCAGCGAAATAACCGTAGAGGTAAACCCCGACGACATAACCGATGACTATATAAAAGAACTCCGTAAAACCCCCGTAAACCGAATAAGCATGGGGGTACAGAGTCTGGACGGCGGTATCCTGAAATTCCTGCGGCGGCGGCACGATGCTGCAGGAGCCGAAAAGGCATACACAATGCTGCGGCAGGCCGGATACAACAACATAAGCATCGATTTGATATACTCCATACCGGGGCAGGGCATGGAAACATGGAGCGCAACTCTCGACAGGGCGTTGGCGATGCGCCCCGAACACATATCCGCATACGACCTCTCGTACGAAGAGGGTACGCCCCTTACGCGGCTGTTGGAGCAGGGGAGGGTGGAGGCATGCGGCGAAGACGATACGATAGCGATGTATGCACTGTTGGATAAAAGGCTGGAGGCGGCAGGATACGCCCGATACGAAATTTCCAATTTCGCCCGCGAAGGGTACCGTTCCCGCCATAACAGCGGATACTGGCGAGGCGAGCCGTACCTCGGCATAGGAGCATCGGCGCACAGTTTCGACGGCGGCAACGTGCGGCGCGCCAACGTTGCCGACCTGCAAACCTATATTGCGGAAATAGAAGCCGGCCGGTGTGCATACCGGAGCGAAACCCTTACACCGGGGCAGCAATACGATGAAACGATATACATAAGGTTGCGGACGGCCGACGGTATAGACACCGAAGAGATACGCCGGCGGTTCGGCGACGGGTGTTACCGCCACATGATGGAAAACGCCCGACCCTATATCGGGCAGGGCGTGCTTGTGAAGGACGGTACGCGCCTCCGGCTCGGCGAGAGCGGCATAATGCTCTGCGACGCCGTCTGCCGCGCCCTTTTCCTTTAGAAAAGACAGCGTGCAAACTTGTTTGGCTAAACCGTCAGGCATAAAAATTAACAGAAAGGGGAGACTTGTATTTTAGCCTCCTCTTTCTGCTAATTTCATATTCTGTTTATTTAATCGTGAGTAACCCGATACCGCCCTTTAGAACTTATGCACGGCGTAAACAGAAGAGAGTTGAGTCCATTTTCGAAAAGAAAAACCTCGACCATCTCTATAACCCCAAGCCTCAGTTTTATTATGTTCGGTTGATGACCAACCTACTTCGTTGAATTTCTCTATTTCATTTGTTGCCGGCAAGTACCATCCCGATATGCCGTTTGTGTTCAGTTGGTCGCAGAGATAAAACGCAGGATAGAGTTCCTGCCAGTTTGGAATCCTTTTGATAACCTCCATATTGTATTCCCCATCGGTGCTGCTATTAGCCCCTGTGGCTACTTCCTCTGTACTCCAGGCAGCTTCGCCTAATATCTTGTATATGTATCGTACATCATCACCCATATATCCTACTGTCCCCTCTATGCCGTTTTCGTTGTAACTGTCTCCTACGGCATATTTACTTTGGCGTACGGTTATTTTTTCGCTGAACCCTTTGAATGAGATAATGGCAGTTCGGTCGGTTGTAGATGCCGTTGCCCTTACGGTTAAGTTATTGCCGTTTATACTAAACGTACACCAGCTTTCCGAACTCTCTGCCTCCCATTTGCTTGCAGATGTGTTAATCGTGATTGTCCGATAATTGGAGTTTTTGTCGAAATTTATATTTTTATTGGATATTTCGAGATAGGCCCCTTCTTGTACTATCTCTATTTGAGATAACAGTTCATTGCTTTTATTCTTGAAATATATGACGGTGTTTCTTGATTCTTCCGAAATATTTTCATCTAAAGAGATGTCGATGTATTTCATTTTGTTAAAACTTACATTGCACCATTCGGAAAAACATGTAACATTTATGTTTGCAACGTCAATATCGCATGAAAAACTTATTCTTTTTTCTTGAGCTGTTGCAGTATATTGGTATTGCTCTTGGCTGAAAATAATTCTTGTCCCTTCTTGTGCAACAGATATGGTTACCGATATGTCGTTTTTGTCCCGGATCGTTATTGTGGCTTCGCGAATTCGTGTAGAACTGTTCTCTTCTACGGTAACGGAAAGATATTTTGTTAAGTTTGCGTACAACGAGAGGTTTTCATCTATTTCCGAAACCGGCTTGTCTCCGATAAACTTTATTTCATTGCTATTTGTCTGTAGGTCTGTTTCTGTGTTTAAAACGAAAACCTTGGAAAATACAGCCTTACACCATGCCGCCGAACTGGTTACGGTCAGGTCGTCCTGTTCTATATTGCTCTCAAAAGAGATTTGCTTTGTTGCTCCAGTTGCTGTTGCCGCAATGAATGAAGATCCGGGATTTAATGTAATAAAAGGTTCTTCCCCCGAACGCGTTATGTTTATTACTGTCTCTTTGCCGTATTTGGTCTTTAATGTAATCTTACCGGTTGCAGCTTCTGTATCGCTGCTCCCCTCAACAGTTATTGCTATGGCGTTGGCAAGGAAAGAGTGGTCGTTAGTGGATGCTTTCTGTACGCTGCACCACGAAACGTCCGTTTCAATGTCGAAAGGAATTATGCCCTGATTCTTGAATACAACGGTTTGCGTTCCCCCGTTTGCCGGAAACGTAAGAGCTTCCGTCTCGGGGAGTATGGCTTCATCCTTTCCGTAGAACGGCACCTGATATTTTACGTCGGCGCCGATAATCCCGCCAGTGGTACTTACTATATAGTTTGTTATATACAGGCGGTAATATGTGTCTTTTGAACTGTCGTATGCAATATAGCCGTTACCGGGGACGACTGCGACTTTGGAAGCCCACCCCGCTGTGGGAATCTGATTTACATTTGCCAGTCCGCTCATGTTCCCCAGTGAAACAAAAGTAACAGGATTTCCCGGCCATACATAATTACTGGCGAAGTTTTCATCGCTTATGTAAATATTGTCTAAAAGAGTCTTTCCGTTATCGTCATCGCGCATTGAAAGTTGTATTGTCCCTTCCGGGTCCGGAAGTATTTCAAACGGGTTGTCGATATCGGGTATTTCGTTGAAGAAGGTGTCGTCGTTTTTGTCGCACGACGATAGTGCTGTTAAGGCGGAAATTATAATTGCGAACAGCGGGTAAAATTTGTTTCTCGTTTTCGATAAAATATTTTTCATAATAGGTTCGATAAAAAGAAGGCGTAAACTATTCTATTACCTGTCTTTTCATCGGGTTACCGCCAAGTTACCTGCACATTGACAAGCAAAGAACAGCTCACGCCATATATGGCACGAACCTTCATTCAGCTTGTTCCCAATGTGCGAATTATTTGGCGGTATTCGATGAAAAGAGAACAAGAGCCAAAAGCTCATAATATTATTCCGTCAAGTTTATGAATAGAAACGCTTTCAGGTTGTTTGAGAATATGTTTCGCAATATTGCGAAACGGATTAATTATACAATCTGCGGAGTGCTGCCATACCGGCCGCTACATCCATTTGCGTTTCACTGTTATTATTCTGTTATTGTCGCCTCCTTTCCTTTTAATGTGGATAAATTATTGTATTATCTTTATGAAAAGACCCTCAAAGTTAGGCAATTTTAGTATATGGGAAAACATATAGACTTATATTTGTATTGTTTTTATATACAAACCTGTACAGAAAAATGAATACCTCTTACCAGTCCATAGGGCTTTTTATCGACGGCGGCTACTATGCAAAAGTAAATGAAGCGTTGAAGAACAACTATTCGTTAAGTATCGATTTCCGCCAGTTGCTTAACATGATAAAGGCACAAGTCGCCAAGTTTAGCAATGCCCCCGTATCGTCGTGTCATATTACCGAAAACCACTATTTCCGCGGCAGGTATAAGGTTTATAATGCAAGCGACAAGAATTTGCTGTATAGCGAAAGGAAATTCGAAGATACCCTGATTGAAAACGATGTGATATTCCATTACAAGCATCTGCGCGAGATACATAAGGACGGGGAGACCGTCGTTATAGAAAAGGGGATAGACGTGTGGTTTGCACTGGAAGCATACGAACTGTCGCTGTTCAGGAAATTCGACTATGTAGTTCTGATAACGGGCGATGCCGACCACGAGATGCTCCTGAAAAAACTCAAGGCGTTGAAGATAGAGACCGTCCTGTTGACATGGGACGTACAGGAGAACAGCAGCACCTCCAAACTACTGAAGGACGAAGCCGGCATACACCTCGAAATAAACCGGCTCGTCGCCGCCGACAACACCCTGCTCAACAAACTCTGCATAATGGTATGGAACACGCGGATATATCGCGAAGTACGGGCATACGCACTGAAAAATACCCTGAACAATATCAGCCTTTCGGGTTAAGGTTTTCGTTGCAGTCGCCGTTCTCCTCAATATTGCATTCCGGCTGTTCCTGCAAAGTTTCCCTGTCCCTTTCCAGATGTTCGTTAATCTTCCTGTTGGCCAACTTCCACATTTTACAACACAAGACAAGGAACACTATCATCAGTATAAACGATAAAAGCGCGCTTATTTCGCTGCTGATGACAAACAGAATTGAATTGTACACCCCGTGGGCGAATATAGGAGCGGCGAGAACAAGTATCTTGTTCGTTGTGCGCGATTGGGGGTAAAATTTGGCAAGCGAGTAGTAATACCCCATCATGATACCGAAACAAAAATGTCCGGGAACGGCGAACAATGCACGTAAAAAACTTATCCAAACGAACGTATCCAGGTTGCTGAAAAGGTATGTAATATTCTCCAACGCCGCGAACCCCAACGATATGCACACGGCATACACAATACCGTCCACTTTTTCGTCATAAAACTTGTTTTTCCTGAGGAACAGCCACAGCATAAAGAGTTTTGCCGACTCTTCCGGAACGGCGGCGCCCAGAAAAGCAGAACCGATACAGTCCGTTATGGTGGCGTAGTTATATGTAACAACGCCCGACAAATATAACGGAACAGATATACATAACGACAGCGGTAAGGAAAGAACCCCGAAAACAAAAGCCTTTACTAATTGTCCTGTAGGTTCGGGACAAAACTTGTCCTTCCGGTAAATATGGAACAGCAGAATCGCCACGGGCAAAAGTGCTGCAAGCAAAACAACGTAAATCAACATTTTATTCTAAGACGAATACCGGCAAGATGTATTTGTAGGTATGCTTACCCCGTTTTTTAAAGTTTTATATTGCACCCTACGCCTATGTAGGTCGATGTCTTTTGCGCGGTGTCGAGGGTGGGGAGTATCTCGCGGATTTTGAAATCGAGAGAGAACATCTTGTTTATGGTATATATCGAACCTATTTCAAACCATAGCCGCTCTACGCCGTTATTGTCGCCGGGCCAGTTCATGGTGTTGAAAATTTCAAATGCCGAGTAGGGCGCCCACTTGCACCCTTCTTTAAGATATGCCGTGGCAACAAGGCGGTTGCGCCAGTAGCACCTGTTGTACGGGAGGTCGGCGTTTTTCTTTATATAATCCGACTCGAACCTTGAATACCCCGACACCTTGAAGTGCTTCCATTTGTACCCTCCGCTCAGCCCCAGCTGGTAACGGTGCGTGTTTACGCTCGAACCGTCGGTTTTGTGCTGGTATCGGTAAAAATATAGGGCGTCGAAATAGAGGTAGTCTTTCAACATCGTTACCTTGAAATCGACAAAAGGCATATACCTCTCCAGATTGGTGAAGTTATTGTCCAGCCATAATTGCTGGTGCAGCTGGATCAGGAAATAATCGTTGAACCTTTTCTCTACCGACAGGCAGAAGAGCCCGGCGCTCTCGGCCTCACGTGCCGTAGAAACCGGGACGGAAAGCATCAGCGCAACGGCCGACATGCACAAAACCCTGCAAAACTTATTCATGGTGGTACGGTTGGTTGTTTATGATTGTAAATGCCCTGTAAAGCTGCTCGGTAAAGACTACGCGTACAAGCTGGTGCGAAAACGTCATTTTCGACAGGGAAACAAGTTCGTTGCCCCTGTTCCTGACCTCCTCGGAAAAACCGTATGCGCCGCCTATTACAAATACGCCCCTTTTGCCCGGCAGGCCGAGCAGGCGTCCTACCCGTCCGGCAAACTCTTTGGAGGTGTATTCCCGGCCGTGCTCGTCGAGCAGAATGACATAGTCGTCGTTTCGCAGGAATTTAAGTATCATCTCACCCTCTGCCTGTTTTTGCAATGCAATATCCTTAGCTCCTTTTATATCGGGGAGAACGGTTATCTCGAAAGGGACGAACCTCTTTATCCTCTTTTCGTATTCCCGTATGGCATCGGCAAAATACGTTTCAGAGGTTTTTCCCGTCATTAAAAAGGCTAATTTCATACAGGTGTGGTCTCTTTATCTTATTTTTCTTAAATTTGTCCCCGTAATAAAGGGTATCTTAAAATATTACGCTAAGATACTAAAAATAGCGGTAAGAATAAAATATTATCAAAATATAGCATATTATGGCAAAATCAGGAATCGTTCTTGCGGTTGTCATGCTTTTCGCGTTCGGCGGTATAACCTGTTCGCAGGAGAGTGTCCCCATGATAAAAAAGGGGTTCGCGGGCGGCGATGAATATGTTGTAGGAAAGAGTATGGCCGAAAGGGTGTTTTACGTAATATACCCTACCCGCAAGATGATGCCAAGGGACGGGGCGGTAGAGATGCTGGGCGATTTCTTTGCCGAGAAGCAGGTACGGGATTTTTCCGTTGTCCACGACAGCCGGCAGGATAATGTCCGTTATCTGATTGGCAGGCTCGTTACGGCAAAGGGCGAATATCGGATACATCTGCTGTTGAACGTTTCCGACACTAAAGAAGAAATAACACAAATAAGAATAGAATCATTGTAATGGACCTGATAGACGAACTTATAAGACTGGCGTTCGCCGAAGATATAGGCGAAGGCGACCATACAACCCTCTGCTGTATCCCGGCCGAGGCGGAAGGTGCGCAGAAGTTGCTGGTAAAGGAAGCCGGCATACTGGCCGGAGTGGAAATAGCGAGACGCATATTCAATGCATTCGACCCTGCACTGGAAATGGAAGTGTTCATACACGACGGGGAGGAGGTGAAACCCGGCGACGTGGCTTTCATAGTACGCGGCAAGGTGCGCTCCCTGTTGCAGACCGAGCGTTTGATGCTCAACGTAATGCAGCGCATGAGCGGCATAGCTACCATTACCCGCAAGTATGCCGACCGCTTGCAGGGTCTGAAAACGAAGGTGCTCGATACCCGCAAGACCACTCCCGGAATGAGGATGCTTGAAAAGGAAGCGGTAAAGATAGGCGGCGGGGAGAACCACCGTATCGGGCTGTTCGACATGATACTGCTCAAGGACAACCACGTCGATTTTGCCGGAGGCATCGCAAACGCCATAAAACGCGCAAACGAGTACTGCAAGGAAAACGGGAAGGATTTGAAGATAGAGATAGAAGTGCGGTCGCTCGATGAACTGGAGGAAGTTATGGCATGCGGCGGGGTTGACCGTATAATGCTCGACAACTTTACCCCCGAACTTACCCGCAAGGCAGTGGAGCGGATAGGCGGGAAGTATGAAATAGAGTCTTCCGGCGGAATTACGTTCGACACGCTGCGCACTTATGCCGAGTGCGGGGTCGATTATATATCGGTAGGTGCGCTTACGCATTCGGTAAAGGGGTTGGATTTGAGTTTCAAGGCCTGCTGAAGCCTGTTGCGCAGCCATGAAGATGCTTTATATCGACGGCGGTGCATGCATAAAATGTTTGTATTGCGTAAAAGTCTGTCCGCAATCGGTCTTTGCCGTAAACGGTAAGTCGTCGCCCGGGGCAGAAGCGCCGGAAAGGTGTATAGCCTGCGGGCAGTGCGTTGCCGTGTGCCCTGCCGGCGCGGTTGTCCATGCCGCATTTCCGGCAGCGAAGGTCCACAGGGCAGAGGCATCCATGCGTCCTTCTCCGGAGCAGCTTATGGAACTGATCCGTACAAGGCGTTCAAACAGGGCCATGACCGGGGGCGAAGTTCCCGAAGAGCACCTGCAAATGATACTCGAGGCTGCGCACCGCGCCCCGACGGCCGAAAACTCGCAACAGATAGAGTTTACGCTGATAACGGGAAAAGAAAACCTCCGTAAAATATCTTCGCTTACAATCGCTACATTCTCACGTGTACGGGCTCTTCTGGCAAACCCGGTTGTAAAGCCGCTGTTGCAGCCGTTCATGCGCGATACGTTCAAACTGGTACCCTTTTTCGACAAACTGAAACGCGAATTCCTGCAGGGAAACGACGGGATATTGCGCAATGCTTCGGCCGTGATAATAATATCGGCAGGCAGGAGAGACCGTTTTGCCTGCGAGGATGCAAACCTTGCGTATCAGAACGCATCGCTTATGGCCGAGGCGTTGGGTGTGGCGCATTTCTATACGGGGTTTGTGCTTGCCGCCGAGAGGATAACCCGAAAACTGAACAGGGAGTTCGGCATAAACGGGCGCATATGCGCCGCCATGGCCCTGGGACTGCCCGCTGTAAAATTCGGCAAGTACGTCGACAGGAAAGAGATAAAAGTAACATACCGCCGATAGATGAATACGAGTTACAGGACACTGGCGCGCCTCTCCGAAGGGCTGTACAAGGAGAAGATGAGCAAGTTCATTTCATTTGCCATGCCTGTAACTTCCGAAGAAGAAGCGAAAGCAAAGATAGACGAATACCGCAACCGTTACCACGATGCCAGACACGTCTGCTGGGGGTACAGGCTGGGAGCGGACGGCGTGCTTTGCCGCAGCAGCGACAACGGCGAACCTTCAGGAACGGCCGGCAAGCCTATAATAGGGCAGTGCCTGTCGAACGGGATAACCGACGTGCTGATAATAGTAGTCCGTTACTTCGGGGGGATAAAGCTCGGTACGGGCGGGCTGATTGTCGCATACCGCGAGGCTGCCGCTTCGGCCATTTCGTCCAACGAAATTGTGGAACGGGCGGTTGAAAAGGGCGTAACGGTGGAGTTCGACTATATAAGCATGGACTCGGTAATGCGCCTGATAAAGGATGAGTTTGTTACCGTAAAGGAACGGCACTTCGACAACCGTTGCCGGATAACACTTTCCGTACAGCTGGCATATGCCGATGCATTTATGGCTGCACTTTCCAAAATAGAAGGCGTTGTTGCCGCTTACCGTTAGCATACACTGCGGTATTGCGCAATGGTATGGCTGATAGGGCCTATGCCTGGCCGTCGCCCGTAACGGTAGCGGTAATCTGTTCCGCCACTTCTACGGCAGCCTCCACCGAGTCGATATAATCGATAGTAAGAATCCTTTTGCCCCGGTTTTCCCGCAGAACGGCGCGCTTTGGCTCGCGTTGCACATACTCTATTATCTTGCCGAATACGGGCGACTGGAAATAGTTGCTCTTCTCGTCCGATACGAAAAACAGGTTCATCTTTCCCTGTTTCAGCGTAACCTTTTCCATGCCCAGCCCTTTGGCCAGCCGCCTCAGCGTAACGATGCGGATGAGTTCCTGCGCCTGACGGGGTATCCGTCCGAACCGGTCTTTCAGCCTTTCGGTAAAAGCCTTCACTTCACTCTCGCTCTCTATATTGTCCAGTTCCTGGTATAGCAGAATCCTTTCGGATGTATTTGAAACATACTCGGGCGGGAAGAGAAGTTCCATATCCGATTCTATTACGCACTCGCTTACAAACTTGTCGGCCGAAGCATTTTCTTCTTCGTACAGGTCGCTGAATTCTCCGGTTTTAAGTTCCGTTACGGCCTCCCGTAGAATTTTCTGGTAGGTTTCGTACCCAAGGTCGGCGATGAACCCGCTCTGTTCCGCACCCAGCAGATTGCCTGCACCCCTTATGTCGAGGTCCTGCATCGCAATCTGGATGCCGCGTCCGAGTTCCGAGAAATTCTCGATGGCCTGAAGGCGGCGTCTGGCATCGGTGTTGATTTCCCTGAAGGGGGGCGTAAGCAGGTAACAGAACGCCTTTTTGTTGCTGCGCCCCACGCGCCCTCTCAGCTGGTGCAGGTCGCTGAGCCCGAAATTGTGGGCGTTGTTTATTATTATCGTGTTGGTATTAGGCATGTCTATACCCGACTCGATAATAGTCGTAGAGAGGAGTATGTCGTATTCGTGATTGGTATAGTCGAGTATCACCTTCTCCAGTTTCTCCGGTTCCATTTGCCCGTGCCCGGTTACAATCCTTGCATCCGGTACGAGTCTGTGCAGCAAGCCTTCCAGTTCGGCAAGCTGCGAGATACGGTTGTTTACGAAGAATACCTGCCCGTTACGGCTCAATTCAAATTCCACGGCTTCGCGGATTATTTCTTCGTTGAACGGGTGTACCTCGGTTTGAATGGGGTATCTGTTGGGGGGCGGGGTAGTGATTGTAGACAGGTCGCGTGCCCCCATCAGGGAAAACTGCAAGGTTCTCGGAATAGGCGTGGCCGTCATGGTAAGGGTGTCGATGTCGCTTTTAATCTGTTTGAGCTTTTCCTTGACGGCAACCCCGAACTTCTGCTCTTCATCGATGATAAGCAGCCCGAGCGATTTGAACTTCACGTCTTTACCTATTATCCTGTGCGTGCCTATAAGAATGTCTATTTTCCCTTCGGCAAGGTCTTTAAGCAGGGCTTTGGTCTCTTTGGCAGTCCTTGCGCGGCTCAGGTATTCCACCCTTACCGGGAAGTCTTTCAGCCGTTCCTTGAACGTGTTGTAGTGCTGGAATGCAAGTACCGTGGTGGGAACGAGAACGGCGGTCTGCATGTTGTCGCAGGCAGCCTTGAAAGCCGCCCTTATGGCGATTTCGGTCTTCCCGAACCCCACATCCCCGCAAACCAGCCTGTCCATGGGCCTGTCGCGTTCCATGTCCGCCTTGACCTCGTTAGTGGTTTTCAACTGGTCGGGGGTGTCTTCGTACATGAAACTCGCCTCCAGTTCGTGCTGCATGAAACTGTCGGGAGAGAAGGCGAATCCCTTTTGCGTATTCCGTTTGGCGTACAGCAGAATCAGGTCGCGGGCAATCTCCTTCATCTTGCTCTTTGTCCGCTCCTTCAGCCGTTCCCACGCCTTTCCGCTCAATTTCCCTATTTTCGGCGGATCGCCGTCCTTGCTGCGGTATTTCGACAGCTTGTGCAGCGAATGTATGCTGACGAAGATAGTATCGCTGTTCTGGTAAATGAGCCGCACCGTTTCCTGCACACGGCCGTTGGTTTCAAGTTGCACTAACCCGCCGAAGCGTCCCACTCCGTAGTTGATGTGAACGATATAATCGCCTATCTCAATCTGTTTCAGTTCCTTCAGCGTAAGAGCCAGTTTGCCGCTCCTGACATGGTCGCTTTCAAGCGAATATTTGTGGAACCTGTCAAATAGCTGGTGGTCGGTAAATACGCAAAGTTTTGCGTCGTTGTCTATGAATCCGGCGTGCAGCGTCTTCAAAACCGGGGTGAAGACAATGTTGTCGCCCCGTTCGGCAAATATCTCCTTAAGGCGTTCAATCTGTTTTTCGCTGTCGCTCAATACGAAAATCCTGTAATCCTTGCCCAGAAAGTTGCAGAACGATTCGGCAACCAGGTCGAAATCCTTGTGGTACACAGGTTGCGGCAGGCAGTCCGTCTTTATTGATACGAACTTGTCCGAATAGCATCTCGCCCCGTAATCGATGCGCGAAAACTCCAGGACCTTTTTTGCAAACCTGTCGGGGTCTATAATCTTGTCCATAGCTTCGGTATCCCCCTCTTCGCTTATTACGAGCTGTGTTGAAAGCGATTCCGATGCAATGGCGTGAATCTTTTCTATGGCCCATTTCAGGTCGGCAAAGGCGAATACCGTCCCGCTGTCCACGAAATCGAGCAGCGAGACGCCGTATTTCTCGGCTTCTGCCATTTCCGGTACGATATAGAACTCTTCTACCTGTTTTACGGATAATTGCGTTTCAATGTCGAAGCTTCTGATAGAATCTATTTCATCTCCGAAAAAATCTATTCGGTACGGGTAACTGCCCGAAAAGGAATAGACATCGATAATGCTTCCCCTTACGGAATACTGCCCCGGTTCATAAACATAGTCCGTACGTTCAAACCCCAGTTCAAACAGCTTGTCGGCCACAGCAGTACTCTCAATGCGCTCTCCTTTTGCAATGCGTATTGTCTTTCCTTTAAGGGTATTGTCGGTAACCACCTTCTCGGCCATACCTTCAGGCGAGGTTACCACAATAACCCCTTTGCCTGCATCGGCAAGGCGGTTCAGCGCTTCGGTACGCAATATGCCGTTGGCCGTATCTATCTGTCCGTATTTTACGGCACGTTTATACCCCGAGGGGAAAAACAGAACCTGTTTCTCCCCGCAAATCTGCGTAAGGTCGTGATAAAGGTAGCCGGCCTCTTCTGCATCGTTCGCTACAATGACGTATTTTCTGTCCGTTCCGGCAAGAGCTGAAAAGACAACGGCAGCCGCCGAACCCTGTACCCCTTGCAGGTGAACCGTTTCGCGCTTGCCGGCAGAGAGGGCTTTCAGCAGTTTCCTGCTGCGCTCGGGGGTATTGATAAGCCGTGTAAGGGCAACTATGTCCAGATAATTGTACATTTCCTGTAAAAACAGTTTAATATTTGCTTGGGTGGCTATTCCTTTTCCGAAAGTTCAAGCCAACGGAACTCCTTCTCGTCTATCAATGTGCAGAGTTCCGAATACCGGGCCGACTTGCCGGCTATGTCGGCAATCTCTTCCCCGCTGTTGAAAAGCGTATCAAGTTCTTTCTTCTCGGCATTCAGACGCTCCAGCTCTTCTGTAAGGGATTCAAACTCCTTGCGTTCCCTGAAGGTCATGCGGTTGCTGTTCCGGTTTTCGTTCCTGTGTGCCTTTTCCGCCTGTTTCCGTTTCTTTTCTCTGTCCTCCCCGGCCTCCTGCAGAAGACGCTGTTCCTCGCGCCATTCGCGCCATTGTGTGTATGAGCCCGGAAAATCCTTTATTTTCCCGTCCCCCTCAAAAACAAATATGTGGTCTACAATCGAGTCGAGGAAGAACCTGTCGTGCGAAACCACTATAAGGCAACCGTCAAATTCCCGCAGGTATTCCTCAAGGATTCCCAGCGTAACTATATCGAGGTCGTTCGTGGGCTCGTCCAGAATCAGGAAATTGGGCGAACGCATCAGTACCGTGGCAAGGTGCAGCCTGCACTTCTCGCCGCCGCTCAGGGTATGGATGTATTTCTGCTGGTCGGCTGGCGAAAACAGGAACCTTTTAAGGAACTGCATCGGTGAAAAATGAAGTTTATCATTCACCGTAATCTCTTCTGCAATATCGCTTATGGCATCTATAACCTTTTTGCCGTTGTCGAAAGCTATCCCCTCCTGGCTGTAATACCCGAAACGGACCGTTTCGCCGATATCCCATTTCCCCTTGTCGGCAGGTACCATGCCGAGAAGCATCTTTATGAAAGTGGATTTGCCCGTACCGTTGCGCCCGATGATGCCTAATTTCTCATATCGGGCGAAAGTATATGAAAATTCGTCTAAAATAACCTTGTCGCCGAACCTTTTCGATACCCCGTCGGCCTCGAAAATTTTCGACCCTATGTATGACGATTCCACGTCAAGCTTTACCGTGTCGTCATCGGGCTTCATTTCCGAGCGTTTCTTCAGGTCGTAAAAGGCATCGATGCGGTATTTGGCTTTACCCGCCCGGGCCTGAGGCTGGCGTCTCATCCATTCCTGCTCCTTGCGCAGGCGGTTTCTTACCCTGTCGAGTTCGTTCGACATGGCATCGATTCTCTCCTGCCTCCGCCTGATATAGTAGTCGTAGTTCCCGTCGTATGAATAAATGCCCTTGTTGTCTATCTCGATAATCCTGTTGCAGATGCGATCCAGAAAATAGCGGTCGTGGGTAACCATAAGCAGCGTAACCCTGCTGCGTGTCAAATACCCTTCGAGCCACTCTATAACCTCTATGTCGAGGTGATTGGTGGGTTCGTCGAGGATAACCATATCGGGCGATTCCAGAATTACCCTAGCCAGGGCAATCCGCTTCTGCTGCCCCCCCGACATCTTTGAAACGGGAATATCAAGTTGCTTTATATCCAGTTGCGTAAGCAGCTGCTTGAACCGCTCTTCGTAGTTCCATGCGTTGCAGCAGTCCATTTCGTGTATCGCTGCATTCAGGCGGTCGGCATCTCCTGCGAGCAGGGCCTTTTCGTATTCCGCAATTACGCCGGGTACAGTCCCACACCCGTTCATACAAGCATCCAGTGCCGTATCGCCCGGTTTGAAAACGGGGGTCTGTTCCAGGAATCCTACCCTCAGCCCTTTGCGGAAAACCACTTCTCCGCTGTCTGCGCTCTCCATGCCGCCTATAATCCGCAGCAGGGTGCTTTTGCCGCTGCCGTTTTTTGCAATAATGCCTATTTTGTCCCCTTCCGATACGCCGAACGATATATCCTCGAAAAGAATGCGGTCTCCGTAACTCTTAGTCAGATTGTCGATTTGAAGAAAACTTGCCATTGTCCGTAACCAATGCTGCAAAATTAATAAAGAAAAATGAGATAGCGGCGGGGAAATCCCATGCCGGCTACTCCATAATGCCTCTGACCGACCGTACCGGAATGCCTCTAACGCTTCCCGGCAGGCGGAGGGTTACCGCTTCCTTTCCTGAACTTTTCATGGATCTTCTGCATGAAAATATAAAAATTCGGTATGAACAAAGTTCCGAAAAGAGTGCTGGCCAGCATACCCGAAACTACCGCCGTGCCGAGCGATACACGGCTTGCCGCCCCTGCTCCCGAAGCGAAAACCATGGGCATTACGCCTACGATGAAGGCGAGCGAAGTCATCAGAATGGGACGCAGCCTTACACGCCCGGCCTCGACAGCAGCCGTCATAAGGCTCTCTCCTTTGGCCCTGTAACCTGCTGCGAACTCTACAATCAGAATGGCGTTTTTTGCAGACAGGGCAATAAGCAGGATAATCCCTATCTGGCTGTATATGCTGAGAGGCAGCCCCATGAAAACACACCCCGCCACCGCGCCGAGAATGGCGAACGGCAAACCCATGATAACGGCTACGGGGCTTGTCCAGTTTTCGTATTGTGCGGCAAGTACGAGAAATGCCACCAGAACGGCAAGCAAAAATATTGCCGCGACCGATGACGACGCATTGTTTTCCTGATATGCCTCGCCTGTCCATTCCAGGGCAAAACTGTTTCCAAGAACCTCTTCGGCCAGTTCCCCAACACCGTCGATAGCCTGTCGCGAACTGGCCGCCGCTGCCGGGACAACGGTAATGGCCGCCGCGTCATACATGTTGTACCGCGATACAATATCGCGTCCCAGAACCTTTTCCACTTCGGTAAATGAAGAGAACGGCACCATTTCCCCTTCAGAATTGGATACGGCAAGCCTGATGACGTCGCTTATCCTGTTCCTTGCGGCAGCGTCGCCGCTCAACAGAACCTGATACACTTTGCCGAACAGGACGAAATCGTTTACATAGGCCGAGCCCATATACAGGGACAGGGTGCGGAACACATCGTCGATGCTTATTCCCTGCATTTCGCACTTTTCCCTGTCTATCTTCAGGAAATACTGCGGATTTTCCCCCTGGTAGGAGGAGTTCATCATGCCTGCCGACTTTACGTCCGGCGAGCGGGATATGATGTCGTCTATTGCGCTTTGCAGAGCCGCGCTTCCCATGTTGTTCCTGTCCTCCAGTTCAAACTGCAGGCCGCCGCTGTTTCCCATACCCTGTATTGCAGGAGGGTTTACCGCGAATACAATCGCCTCCTCAATATCGGCGCACTCCCTGTTCAGCTCCGCAATAATATTGTGAACGCCCTTTTCTTCGCTTTTCCGTTCGTCCCACGGTTCCAGGACTACAAACAGCGTGGCGCCGTTCGATGCATTCCCCCCTTGTAGAAGCGAAAAACCGTTTATGGCAAGCGATGTCTTGACGCTCTCCAACCTGTTCAGGATACCGGTAATCCTTTCGTTAACCGCTTCGGTACGTTGCAGCGATGCCCCAGGGGGAAGCTGTACCGATACGATGAAGTACCCCTGGTCTTCCTGCGGGATGAACGA
Source organism: uncultured Bacteroidales bacterium (assembly GCA_949297125.1). Classification (GTDB taxonomy): domain Bacteria; phylum Bacteroidota; class Bacteroidia; order Bacteroidales; family G3-4614; genus Caccoplasma_A. The sequence continues at coordinate 33,558 of CASFRS010000015.1, read as the reverse complement.
TGTGGGGTGCTTGGCATACAACCATGCCGCAATTGCCGTAATAGCGGCAAAAACAGACATGGTAACCCTTTCCCGTTCGAGCATGTATGTAACGGCACGGACATATTTGCCGGTCAGCTTGTCGTAATATCCGTCGAACCGGCGGAACAGGGCCGGCTTGTTTTTCCCGGACGGTTTCAGGAACAATGCGCACAAGGCCGGCGTAAGCGTAAGCGAGTTGAATCCGCTGAAAAACGTAGCTGCGGAAATAGTCAGGGCGAACTGTTTGTAGAGTTCCCCCGTAACGCCCGGAACGAATGCCGTGGGTACAAATACGGCCAGCAATACCAGTACCACGCCGATAACAGGCCCGGTAATCTCTTTCATCCCTGCCGTAACCGCTTCTTTAGGGGTGTATCTCCCGCTGTCGATTAAACGCGACGCATTTTCTACAACCACAATGGCATCGTCCACCACAATGGCAATGGCCAGTACCATTGCGAACATGGTGAGCGTATTGATTGAAAACCCGGCCGCACCCATTACGGCAAACGTGCAGACAAGCGATACCGGAATGGTAAGGGACGGTATTATTACCGCCTTTAAGTTTTGCAGGAACAGCAGTATAACCAGCATTACCAGCAGGGTCGTTTCGACAAGGGTAACAACCACTTCGCTTATGGATGCCGATACGAAATCGGTAGTGTTCAAAACGGTTTTGCATACTACGCCCTGCGGAAACGATTCGGACAACTCGCCGACCTTCTTTTCCACAAGGTCCGCTACCTCCAGCGCGTTGGAGCCGGGCGACTGGTATATTGCAATAGCAGCCGATGCTTTTCCGTCCTGCTTCGATACGGTATTGTAACTGCTGCTACCGAGTTCTACCCGTGCAATCTCCTTAAGCCGCAGATAGCCTCCGCCCGGAAGGGCTCTTATTATTATGTTCCCGAACTCTTCGGGCGAACGGAGGCGGCCTTTGGCCGTAAGCGTATACTGGAACCCGGTAGGCGAAGCAACCGGCGGCATCCCCACACCCCCCGCCGACACCTCCACGTTTTGTGCTGTTACGGCATCGTATACTTCTTGCGGGGTAACGCCCCTGATGCGCATGATTTCGGGGTCTAACCAAACACGCATTCCGTAATCGCCCGAGCCGAAAACAGTTATATTCCCTACGCCCGGAAGCCTCGACAGCGGGTCGGTGAGGTTAAGCGAGGCGTAATTGGAGAGATAAAGCCCGTCGTACAGGGCCGTGTCCGATTCCAACGACAGAATCATGACTATGTTGCTCGACTGTTTCTTCGTGGTAATCCCCTGGCTTATCACCTCCGAAGGCAGGTTGCCTTGTGCAATGTCCACCCGGTTCTGGACCAGTACGGCTGCCATGTCTATATCCGTTCCCACCTCGAAGGTAACGGTAAGGGTGTATTCACCCGAAGACGAAGAGGTAGAACTCATGTAAATCATGCCGTCCACCCCGTTTACCTGTTCTTCTATCGGGGCGGCAACGGTACGGGCGACGGTTTCCGCACTTGCTCCCGGGTACGAAGCCGTAACCTGTACCGTGGGCGGTGTTATGTCCGGGAACTGGGCGACGGGGAGCTCCCTTAAGACAATCGAACCGGCCAGAACCATAAGCAAAGCAATGACAGTTGCGAAAACAGGGCGGTCAATGAAAAATTTTGAAAACATGGCAAAGGCACTTCTTTCAACGTTCTACAACTGGTATTACCCTCATGCCGTCGCGCACCTTGAGAAGCGCGCGGGTAACATACATCTCATCGGCGGCAAGGCCTTCGGTTACAATGCGCAATGTGTCATCCACAAGTTCGCCGGTCTCGATATGGCGGTACATTACGGTGTCCGAACCGGAAACGACATAAAGAAAACTTCCGAGCTGGTCGCTCCCTATCGAAGCGTCCTTTACAAGTACGGCCGAATCTTCCCTGCCGTACGGGAGAAAAATGTTTACATACATCCCGTCCCTCAACCGCCCCTTCCGGTTGTCTATTTCGGCCCTTAACCGGAGGGTGCCGGTCGATAAATCCACGTTTGGCGACACATAATCGATTATGGCGGGGATTTTTACAGGCAACCCGGTTTGCGGCGATATGAAAGCCGTATCTCCCAGAATCGCCCTGTTTCCGGCAACCATATTTACGAACTGCCTCTCCTCTATGTTGAAATAGGCATACATAAGGTTCTCCTCATACAGCGTAGCGAGCCTGACCGGCGATGTGCCCCCGGCAACATAATTCCAGTTCGACAATGTGCCGAGGGTTATTCTCCCCGAATACGGGGCCTTTATGTAGCAGTAACCCAATGTGGCCTTTGCCGACGACAGGGCAGCCTCGGCGTCCTTTACCCCCGATTTTGCACTGAGCAGTTGCGTGGCCGACTGTATAAGGTCTATTTCGCTTATCGCATCGCTTCGGGCAGCCTCACTCATGCGTACGTAGTTGTTTCTGGCGTAGTCGAGTTGCGCCTTGGCGTTCTCCAGTGCCGCCTCGGCCTTATCCACGGCGTCCTTGTACTGGTCGGGTTCGATAACGAACAGCAACTGCCCCTTTTTTACCCTGCTCCCGCCGCTGAACGGTGCGCTGATAAGGTATCCGCTTACGCGAGCCACTATATCCACGCTGTTTTGGGCTGAAAGATAACCCGGATACCGGCGGGTGAGAGTAATGCTCTTGATAACGGGCCTTTCAACCTCCACTCTCATAAGAGGGCGAGGATGCCCGGCCTCGTTTTTACTGCAACCGGGAGCAAGTATAATGCCCGTTATTAAGGCTGCCGCGAATAATCGTTTCATATATAGTCAGTTGTTGTAACCGTAATTGCCCCAGCCGCCCCCTGTCGCCCGGTATAGCGCAATCAGGGACGACAATGCGCTGCCTTGTGCCTCGACAAGCGAATTCTGGTATTCCAGCAGGGAGCGTTGTGCATCCAGTACGTTCTGGAAACCGGCAAGCCCCCGCTTGTACAGGTCGAGCGAAAGTCTCAACGTTATCTCGCCCTGCACGACAAGTTCTTTCAGCTCTACAACCTGCTTTACCCTGCCAGTGTATGTAGCCATGGCATTGTCTGTCTCCTGAATCCCTTTCTGCAGCAGAGAATTGTAGTTCCGTATCGCAGCATCGTACTCCGCCCTGCTCCTTTTAAGCGCGTTGAAAGTTGCCGTACCTTGGAAAATATTCCAGTTCAGTTGCGGCGTTATATCGAAAGTAATGCTCCTGTTGTCGAACAGTCGGCCGAAGTTGTGCGAAGCGAACCCGAAACTGCCGTTCACCGAAAGAGTGGGGGCAAAATAGCTCCTTGCCTTACTGACACCGGCCCTTGCGCTTTCCACCATTTTGCGGGCAGCGACTATATCCGGTCTGTTTTCCAGAAGCAGCTCGGGAGTCCCCACCGGTACGATTCTCGCATAATCGGGCAGTTTGCCGGGGGGGCTCAACCAGTTGAAAAGTTGCGGCGGGAAAAGTCCGGCAAGGAGAGTAATGGCGTTTATCTGACGCCTGATTGCGCTAACAAGCGGAGGAACCGACGAATGGGTGCTGAAGTAGACCGATTTGGCTTGTGCCACATCCAGTTGCGAAGCCAGTCCCGTATTGTAACGCACCTTTGTAATTTCCATTATGGCGCGTTGCGATGCAATGTTCTTCTCCGCAACGATGCGCTGCTGCTGCAATGTCCTCAATTCGGCATAACAAGTCGCCATATCGCAGACAAGCGACAGTATCGCGGCATTGTAGGTCGCTATATCGGCTTCGTAAGCGTATTTCGCGCTCTTTACGCCGGTTGTTATTTTCCCGAACAGGTCTATTTCCCAGCTTGCGCTTGCTTTGGCAAACAGGTACTCCTGCATCGCATCGGCGTAACCGAGAATATTATCGGAATCCAGGGTCCGGCTTCCGCGCGATTTGCTCCATCCCGCCGAGACACCTATATCGGGATAGAATCCGGCCTGTTCCGTGCGTAGTGCGGCGCGTGCCGCAACTATGTTGTCGAGAGCCGTGTAAATGTCAGGGTTGTTTTTGACGGCAAGGATAATAAGGGAATCGAGAATTTCGTCCCCGAAACTTTTCCACCAGCAGTTTCCTGTATCAGGAGGCTCGCCGGTAAACAGCGAGTCCGTCATAAAGGAGCGCGGCAGCTCTCCGTTTACAAACTCATCCTTTTCCCTGCCCGCAACAGGCAGGGCTGCAAAAAATACGGCAAAGAGAATTGGCCAGAAAACAAGAAAACGTACCATTTACCGTCTGTTGTAACCTTAAATATCAACAACGGCAATGCGTAAGAGTTCAGGGAAAGAGGCCTCAAATGCAATTGCGGCGGCAGGGCAGGGGGGCGGGACAATGGCAAAGGCCCTTCATCCGGCTTTTCAGAAGAAGTTTACAGCCATCCCGCTGTTAAGGCGGTACAGCATGCTTCCTGTATCATGTTTGCCTTAAGGTGGCACGAAACAGTGTAAACTCGCAGTATGCAAATATGGAGAGTGTTCAAGGATAATAGCCGAAGTGTCAGCTTATTAACTTTGCGGCAAGTTTAGAGCCTGCATATACCGACACAAGCCCGCCGACACTGCTTGCAAGGAAGTACGCTGCGAACAGCAGGTAGTATCCGTGCCGCAGCATGTTGAGGCCTTCTGCCGAAAAAGCCGAAAATGTCGTAAAACCGCCGCAGAATCCGGCTATGAGCAGCAGCCGTGCCGCATCGGGAATATTACCCCTTATTGTACAGCCTATGATAATTCCGGCAACAAGGCATCCTGCAATATTTACGGCCATTGTTCCCCAGGGGAATGTCCCGTCCGAGATTTCCGCAATGTATTTCGATGCCAGATACCGCATAACGGCACCTGTCCCGCCTCCAAGGGCAACCAGCAGAATATCTTTCATGTCGGATACTATCGTTTGAAGGAAAGCGGCTTTCCCCTGAATGAAGAATTGAAGGAACCGTTATCGTATACAACCGTACCGTTGATTACCGTTGTTGTTACCGAACACGGGAACTTGTGCCCTTCAAACGGCGACCACCCGCATTTTGAAAGAATGTTCTCGCGGGTAACGGTATAAGGTTTGTCCGGGTTGAGCAGGACCAGGTCGGCGTAATACCCTTCGCGGATAAACCCCCTCTTTTCCACCCCGAAGAGAACGGCCGGGGCATGTGCCATTTTTTCTACAACCTTTTCCATTGAGAATACCCCTTTTGCGGCAAGTTCCGCCATAACCAGGAGGGAGTGCTGTACAAGCGGGCCGCCCGATGCCGCCGTAAGGCAGTTGCCCTCCTTTTCCGACAGGAGGTGGGGTGCATGGTCGGTGGCTACAATATCTATCCGGTTGCCGTTGACGGCATTTATAAGCGCTGTACGGTCTCCGCAACTCTTTATTGCGGGATTCCATTTTATCCTGTTGCCGTAGCGGGCATAGTCGTTGTCGTCGAAAAAGAGATGGTGGACGCAAACCTCGCCTGTAATCCGTTTCCCTGCAAGCGGGGCATTGTCGAGGAGGGAAACCTCCTTCCCGGTAGACAAGTGCAGGATGTGCAGCCTTGCCCCGTATTTCACAGCCAGTTCAACGGCTTCGGACGAAGAGGCATAACAGGCCTCGGCACTCCGGATAAGAGGGTGGAACATAACGGGGAGGTCTTTCCCGAAACGTCCGGTATAGTACTCCCGGTTGCGTTTTATAATTTCTTCCTTTTCCGCATGTACCGCAATTATGGCCGGTACTTCCGAGAATATTCTTTTCAGCGTCTCCTTGTCGTCTACCAGCATATTGCCTGTAGAAGAGCCCATAAATACCTTTACTCCGCATATCCTGCCGTAGTCGGCCTTACGCAGCTCATCGGCATTGTCGTTTGTCGCCCCCAAATAAAAAGCGTAGTTGGCGGCAGAGACTTCTGCGGCCCTGTCGTATTTCCATTTCAAGGCTTCCAGCGTTACGGTCTGCGGTTTTGTGTTGGGCATATCCATAAACGATGTAACCCCGCCTGCTGCCGCGGCTCTCGATTCCGAGGCAATATCCGCCTTATACGTCAGTCCGGGCTCCCTGAAGTGCACCTGGTCGTCGATGCATCCCGGGACAAGCCACAGCCCGTCGGCGTCTATAACGCGGTACTCTTTCTCTTCAAGTCCGTTCAGTGCGTTTTTTCCGGCAACTATACGTTCAATCTTTTCATCCCTGACCGTAACCGACCCGACGAACCGTTTCCCCTCGTTTATTATCAATGCGTTTTTTATAAGAATACCATTCATTGCCTGTATGGAAATTTTTTAAGGACAGAACTTATTTTGAGGCGTATTACGCCGAAAAATGCCTCTCCGAATATTCCCCCGCTCATTTTGCTTGTGCCCAAAGCCCTGTTTATGAATATTATCGGAACTTCAACAAGTTTGAACCCGCATTTGTATGCGGCAAATTTCATTTCAATCTGGAAAGCGTACCCCTTGAACCGTATTTTATCCAGGTCCAACGTTTCGAGAACTTCCCTTTTATAGCATTTGAATCCGGCCGTAGTGTCGGCAATCCGCATGCCGGTAACAATCCGGACGTATTTCGATGCAAAGTACGACATGATTACCCTTCCTATGGGCCAGTTAACCACATTCACGCCCGAGACGTAGCGCGAACCTATCGCCACATCCCCTCTGCCCGAGGCGCATGCTTCGCGCAGGCGCGGGAGGTCGGACGGATTGTGCGAGAAATCGGCATCCATTTCAAATATATATTCATAGCCGCGCTGCAAGGCCCATTTGAAACCGGCAATATATGCGGTTCCCAGGCCGAGTTTCCCGTTTCTTTCAATAAGGGATATCCTGCCGGGGCAGGCAGCTTGCCTGGCCTTTACCTCATCGGCAGTACCGTCGGGCGAGCCGTCGTCCACAATCAGTACATCGTATCGCCCGGGCAAAGCAATAACGGCATCGATAATCTTCCCGATGTTCTCAATTTCATTATACGTAGGGATAATTACAATGTTTCCGCCACCCTGGTTTTTATTCTTGTCGTATTCCATGGAATATAAACGAGTTGTAAAAATACGTTGCCGCTAAAACGGGCTGACAGAGAAAAAACGCCAGATTGCCCATATTCTTGTGCAGCCGATGTGCAAATTTCAGAAACAATTCGGAAAAAACCTAATTTCTGCCATTCGGAAATAGCCTCTGAGGTATGCCCGATGCGAATTTATCCGGCTATGCGGGCCGTATCCTGTCTCAGGCAACATGCCGGAGACAGGATTTTACGGATTTCTTCCGCAATCGCAGCATACCGTCTCTTTCCGGCAGCAAGGCATTGCAAATATAAAAATAGCAAACAATCTCCAATTAAAGCATGTAAAATATAAAACATCGTAAAATCCAGAATATGCAAATTCCGTTGTTGATAAAAAAATAGGGGCCATATATTATTATATGTAAAAAAAGTGATAACTTTGCGCCTGTTTTTGCTGCCCGGCATGTAGGGCGGGAAACAATCGTGAATATGTGCGCATTAACATTATGACGATAATGGCGTAACATATGTAATTTGTTATATTGAAAAATGGAAAAAGAGAAGGGAAAGCAATTCTGTCCGGATTATCTGTTTGAAGTCAGCTGGGAGGTTTGTAACCTTGTAGGAGGTATATATACGGTTCTATCGACAAAAGCCAGGACACTTCAGGAAATCAACAAGGACAGAACGGTATTCATCGGGCCTGATCTGGTACAGGACAATCAGTATTTCAAAGAGAGTGCGACATTGCTGAAAGAATGGCGCAGGAAAGCCACGGAAGACGGGCTTAAGGTCAGAGTGGGGAGGTGGAAAGTCCCCGGAACTCCGATTGTAATCCTTGTAGATTTTAAAGATACGTATTCCCGCAAAAACGAGATATACGCCCGTATGTGGGAAGATTTCGGCGTAGATTCCATACACGCATACGGCGATTACGACGATTCGTGCATGTTCGGCGTAACGGCCGCGCAGGTAATAGAACACTATTACAAATACATTGGGGGCGATACCTATAAGGTGGCGGCTCATTTCGACGAGTGGATAGTGGCCATGGGCCTTTTGTATATAAAGCGGGCTTTGCCGTCGGTGGTAACAGTGTTTACAACACATTCCACCTGCGTAGGGCGTTCGATAGCCAGCAACAACAAGCCGCTGTACGATTATCTGCCGGGTTATTTCGGCGACCAGATGGCACGCGAGTTGAACATGGACTCGAAACACTCGCTCGAGAAGGCTGCGGCACAGTACGCCGATGCGTTTACAACCGTAAGCAGCATAACGGCAAAAGAGTGCAAGCAGTTGCTTGAACGCGAACCGGCGGTAACGCCGAACGGCTTCGAACCCGAAATCGTCCCGCCGACCGAAAAATATGCGTCGAACCGTAAGGCCGCCAGAAAAAGGCTGTTCCAGATAGCCGAGGCGCTTACAGGCAAGAAGCCCGAAGAGGACACCCTCCTTGTGGCTACATCGGGACGTAACGAATACCGCAACAAAGGAATCGATTTATACCTCGACTCGTTGAGAAGGGTACTGAATACCTATAACGGTGCCCGTCGCATAATAGCTTTCGTCCTTGTTCCCGCATGGGTAGGGGCGGTAAGGGAAGACCTCGTTTCCCGTATGAAGAAAGGCGCCGATTCCGAAACGCCCTTATGGGACCCTTTCATAACCCACTATCTGTATAACTACAACGAAGACCGCATTGTAGGCAAAATCCACGATTTGCATTTCGGAAACCGTCCGGAAGACAAACTCGATGTCATATATATACCGTCGTACCTGAAAGGGAAAGACGGGATAGTGAATATGAGCTATTATAACCTGCTTACAGGGTTCGACCTTACCGTATTCCCGTCGTATTACGAACCGTGGGGATATACGCCGCTTGAAAGCGTAGCTTTCGGCATACCTACGGTAACCACGTCGTTGTCGGGGTTCGGGATGTGGGTAAAAGAGAAATTCGGCCCCGATCCGGCAAAATCGGGCGTATACGTATTCGAGCGTACCGACGCGAACTACGATACTGTGGCCGATGAAATAGCCTCTACGATAATGGCGGCGGCCGAAATGCCCGAAGACAGGTACAAGGCCCTGTGCAAGGCTGCGGCCAAGACAGCCTCGAAAGCCGACTGGAAGAATTTCATTACCTGTTATCTGAACGTATATAAAAAGGCGTTTGACAGGTGCAAGCGCAGAAAGATATAGCAGTAAAAACAAACAAGAAAAAACAAAAGTACAACCTATAATTGTAGATTATGAAAATAAAAGTAAGCGAAGCTAATTGGCCGGAATGGAGAGAGATGACTATCAAGTCGCAGGTTCCTGCAAAGCTTGAAATACTGAAAGAAATGTCATTGAACATCTATTGGTCGTGGACCAATGGTATAACATCCCTCTATAAGGATATAGACTATGATTTGTGGCGTGCAACTGGCGGCAACCCCGTACTGATGCTGCAAAAGCTGAGTTATGACAAACTCGAGGCTCTTACTGAAGACAAGACTATAATGCACAGGGTGAATGCACTCTACGACGAATTCAGAAAATATATGGATGCTCCGTGCCGTAAGGATGTACCTTCGGTAGCATATTTCAGCATGGAGTACGGTCTTACCAACATCCTCAAGATATATTCGGGAGGCCTCGGCGTGCTTGCCGGCGACTACCTTAAAGAAGCCAGCGACTATAATGTCGACATGGTAGCGGTAGGTTTCCTCTATCGTTACGGGTATTTTACGCAGGCCCTTTCAATGGACGGCCAGCAGCTTGCCAACTACGAGCAGCAGAACTTCAACCAGCTCCCGATAGAGCAGGTAACCGACAAGTCGGGACACCCCATAATACTTGAAGTCCCGTATCCCGGCAGAATAGTTTATGCAAACATCTGGCGCGTAAATGTCGGCAGGGTATCGCTTTACCTAATGGATACCAACCTCGTGTCGAACAGCGAACCCGACAGGGCAATAACCTACCAGCTTTACGGTGGAGACTGGGAACACCGTATGAAACAGGAGTATATGCTCGGTATCGGCGGTATAATGATGCTGGAACGTCTCGGTATCAAGAAGGATATCTATCACTGCAATGAAGGGCATGCCGCATTGATAAACGTGCAGCGTCTCGTGCAGTATGTACAGAACGAGAAACTTTCGTTCCAGGAAGCCTTGGAAGTAGTAAGGGCGTCGTCGCTCTATACAGTTCACACCCCGGTTCCTGCAGGCCATGACAGCTTCGATGAACAGCTGTTCGGGAAATACATGTACGAGTTCCCCGAAAAACTGGGAATATCGTTCGGCGACCTGATGGATATGGGGCGCGAGAATCCCGGAACAAACGAGAAGTTCTCCATGAGCGTATTTGCATGCAATACATGCCAGGAAGTAAACGGTGTAAGCTGGTTGCACGGAAAAGTGTCGCAACGCATGTTCGCCCCCATATGGAAAGGGTATTTTGCCGATGAGTTGCATGTAAGCTACGTAACGAACGGCGTGCACCTCCCCACATGGGCCGCATCCGAGTGGAAAGCTTTCTACAAGGAGAAATTCGGCGATGATTTCCTCTCAAAGCAGGAAGACCGCCAGTTGTGGTCGAAAATATACGATGTGCCCGACGAAGAGATATGGAATCTCCGTCAGACCATGAAACGCAAACTCGTAAATTTCGTAAAAGACGATTTCCGCGAAAGCTGGCTGAAGAACCAGGGCGACCCCTCAAGGATAGTATCCATTCTTGAAAGGATAAACCCCAATGCGCTGCTTATAGGTTTCGCACGCCGTTTTGCTACGTACAAGCGTGCCCATCTGTTGTTTACCGATCTGGACCGTCTCTCTAAAATAGTCAACAACCCGATGTATCCCGTCCAGTTCCTCTTCTCCGGCAAGGCGCACCCTGCCGACGGAATGGGACAGGATTTGATAAAGAGAATCGTGGAGATTTCCCGCCGTCCCGAGTTCCTTGGAAAGATAATATTCCTTGAGAATTACGACATGAAGATTGCTAAACGTCTCGTTTCGGGTGTGGATATCTGGCTGAATACCCCTACGCGTCCTCTCGAGGCATCCGGAACATCCGGCGAAAAGGCAGAGATGAACGGAGTATTGAACTTCTCCGTATTGGACGGATGGTGGTACGAAGGTTACAAGGAGGGTGCCGGGTGGGCGCTTACCGACAAGCGTACTTTCCAGGAACAGGGACATCAGGACCAGCTCGATGCCGCTACGATATACTCCATGCTCGAGAATCAGATAATACCTCTCTATTTTGCAAAGAACAGCAAAGGGTACTCGCCCGAGTGGATACAGTACATAAAGAACTCTATCGCCCAGATAGCACCCGAGTTCACAATGAACCGTATGATAAAGGACTATATCGACCGTTTCTATGTAAAGGAGGCAAAACGCAGTGCAATGCTTAAAGCCGACAATTACAAAATGGCTAAGGAGATTGTTGCATGGAAGAGCATGATAGTGGAGAAATGGGATCAGATAGAAGTGGTAGACGTTAAACTTCCCGATGAACTGCTGACCGACGCCAAGATCGGCTCCGTATATCCCATAGAAGTAACAGTCGACCGCAAGGGGTTGCCCAACTGCTTCGGGGTTGAAGTGGTAGTAACCGTTGATGAAGGTGTAGAAGAGAGGCATGTGATATTTGAACTCGAAATGGTCAAGACTTCGGGCGACCTTACTACGTACCGTTATGACTATCAGGTTCTCCGTGCCGGGTCGTACAAGTATGCGTTCCGCCTCTACCCGAAGAACTCGGCGCTTCCGCACCGTCAGGACTTCGCATACGTAAAATGGTTCCAGGCATAAGCAAGGAAATTCAGTAAAACAGCGGTAATATGCCGCTGCCATATATAAAGCATCGCCAACCGGTTTATACCGCCCGGTTGGCGATGCTTTTTTGTTTGCGCATTATATCCGGGGTGCTGGGTTAATGGCAATATAAACAGCGTATTACGATGTATTTGGGGTATTTTTTCTTTGAGGCTGTGGAAAAAAGGACTGAAAGGGGAAAATGCAAATCTCTTACTAAGAGAAACACAATTATTTATTTCTATACTGCAAAGGTAATAAAAACAAGGAAATAAACAGAATATTATCATACAAAATTAAATATATCATAATGATATTCCTGCAAAAATAACCGTATAAACTATTGCCTTGTTTTATAATACACATAAAATCAAATATATATCCTCTTTGTGTTTCTCTTAGTAAGAGATCCACATTGGTTAATATAATAAATATACTGTAAATATACCGCAAACGGGTATCACTGTAAATACAGCAATAAGGTGCAAGAACCCATTTTGAATACCGGGAATGAAAAATGCCGGCGGAGAACCTCCGCATATTCAGAATAGTACGGTATAAGATTATGGCTGTATCCGGTTAATGCTAATTGATTGTATAACATAAACCTTATTATTATGAAGAAGTATTTGTTAAAAGGAGTTTTGGGAATTCTTTTATTGTTCCCGCTCAGTGCAGCTGCACAGGATTTGATACCTACTACGGCAATAAGCAATATCCCTGCCGTATCGTTCAGGGATATGAATCTGAACCGAAGCGATTATACGATATTGAAAACCGTAACATCTTCTGCTATTATATATTCAAACAACTCCAAGAAAGGCCGGAAAATATATGAAGAGAACAATGAGTTTACGTTGAGATACGATATAATAAAGGAAAACGGGAGGAGGTATCTGGAATACAACGACTGCGAAGGGGTTGTACGCTTGGGTTATATAGGCAGTTCCGATATATACAATTCCGATTCAAATTATATTCCCGCCGAAGAAATAGTCCGCCGGTTGGCTTTGTACAGGCTGATAAACCTGGCAAAGGAATACGGTGCCGATGCATTGTTCGAGCCTACCGTTACGACAACTGCAACAGCCGACGGCAAGACGCTGATATATAAAACCGAAGCATCGGCCAAACTGATAAAGGTCATAAACAAATAACAGATATATAATATGAAAAAGATTCTTTTCTTCACGGTGTTGGCATTTATCCTTGCCTCGTGCGGTGCACCTAAAGTTACCACAATCCCACCGCAGACAATCCCCCTGTCGTTGTCGAAACTCCCGCCGTCCAATATCTATGTCAATATGGATTACGGAATAAGGCTCAATGTTGCGGACAAACGTTCGAGCAATGCCGTTTTGAGCAAATACGACGTTGACCTGAATATAACCCGGCCTGTTGTAAGCACATACCCCGAGGTCGTACCGTTCGTTTCCGAGAGCATTAAAAAGTACATGCAGACAATGGGTTTCGACATCGATTCCGACATAAATACCGATTATATGCTTCAGGCCGAAATAACCCAGTTCCATGTAAGCTATCTGTCCGGTATGGGATGGATGGGAACGGCCTGTCTCGATATCCAGGTTTACGATGAAAACAGAAAGCAGGTATATCCGCGCACGGCAATAACGGGCAGGGCAACTGTAAGCGGAAACTACAACGATTTCAGTACAGCGACAAAAGCCTTGAACGATGCTTTCGTAAATGCGCTGAACGATATAGACTGGAACAGGATTGCCTATTTCCTGAAAAGGGCCGATTCTCCGTCGCAGGAAAAAAACAAACAGGTAACCGGGGGAGGTGATACAGCTCTGGAGCACACTATAATCAGGTGGTATGTCGATTCAACGCCGAAGGGGGCCGATGTTTATTGGCGGGTAGTATCGTCCACTCCCGATGTAAAGAACACGAACCAGAACTATTTGGGAAGCACCCCTTACGAAAGTACCGAATCGTTCGATATAAAAGGCCTCACATACAACAATTCCGGAAATATCCAGATTGAGATTTCATGCGAGAAAGCCGGATATGCACCGCAGCGGAAACGTTTTAACGTAAGACAGGCATTAGACCAGAAAGAAATATCCACCAAATTCAACCTTGTATCGGAATAACGGCAAACCGGTTCTCTTGAATATAAGGAAAAAAACAGGGATTAGTATTTAATGCTGTTTTATGGACAGAAAAATCCGGGGCTTATTTTAGGAAGCCCCGGATTTTCTGTTGCAAACGGAAAACGGCGTCTTCAATATCGGAATACCGCTGGAGTTTGCCGGAAAACAATAAGTGCTGCGCTTTATCGTTTGCCTTATCCGTAAAACGGGTAAGGCAATTGTATTGTCCCCGCAAAGCATATGCCGCATTTCTGCGGTATTCGGCATCCCTGTCTACGGCGTTTCGGTTTGCATCCCGCGCCTCGTCGGGGCTTTCTCTATGGCAATAACTGCCATCCTTCGCTTTTCAGCCATTGCAGCCGTCTGTATTGTACAGTGGGGGGTATTATGCGTGTATGTCGATGCGTTTCCGTAACAGGCAAGCCATGCCGTGCCCCTTACAGGTACATGTTGTAGTCCCGCTCATATCCTATCGTCGTGTCCGGGCCGTGTCCGCAACACACTCTTGTATTGTCGGGCAGGGTAAACAACTTTGTCCGTATCCCCTCGGCAAGAGTCCTGTAACTTCCTCCCGGCAGGTCGCTCCGTCCTATTCCCTCCCTGAACAGTACGTCTCCGGCAAAAGCCACGTTTTCCGATTTGCAGTAGTACACAATGCTCCCGGGCGAATGTCCGGGCACGGATATGGCTTCAAGGCAATATCTTCCAACCGGGATACGGTCGCCCTCCTTCACGTTGAAGGAGATATGCGGAACAGGGCGGTTCAGCTTTATCCCGAACATCCCGGCCTGCTGCGGCATAATATCCAGCATAAATGCCTCATCGGCCGATGCCGACAGTTTGACTCCGTAACGCTCCGAAACGAAATCGCAGCCGAAACAATGGTCGAGGTGAAGGTGTGTGGCAAGCATGTATTTTACAGTCAGTCTGTTGCCGTCCACATAGTCGGCCAGGGCCTCTTCCTCATCGGCATAGTAACAGCCGGCATCTATTATAGCGCACTCCTTGCTGTTGTCGTCCCATACGACATAGCAGTTCTCCGAAAACGGATTGAAAGAAAACCTCTTTATAATCAGCATATATGTTTATCTGTTTACAACGGGTACAAAAACCCCTTTTTTTGTCTTGAAATACTCTTCGTCGAAAAAATCGCTCAGGTTGTAGACAACGGCAATCTTCTTGAACGGAGCAATCTCGTGTTGCAACTCCCCCCCCTTCAGAGCTATAACCCCGTTGGGAATTGCGTTCTGCTGTCGTTTGGCAATGTTCTTGCGACACAGTTTCACAAGGTCGGACATGGACATTGCTGCGCGGCTTACCGCAAAATCGAAAACTTCCTTTACCTCGCTCACGTCGCATTGTGTAAGCCTGACGTTTTCAAGCCCGGCCTTTTCCGCAACATCGGTGGCGACCTTTATTTTCTTCCCCGTTCGGTCTACCAGCAGGAATTCGCACTCCGGGAACATTATGGCAAGCGGAATACCGGGGAATCCTCCGCCTGTCCCCACATCCAGAATCCTGCTGCCCGGCGTAAAGGTTATAATTCTGGCTATTGCCAGAGAATGAAGTATATGGTGTACATACAGATTGTCTATATCCTTGCGCGATATGACGTTTATTTTCCCGTTCCACTCCCTGTACAGGTCGCCGAGCGCGGAAAACCTTTCAATCTGTACGGCCGACAGGCTGCTGAAATATTTTATAATAGGATCTCCCATCTGTTGTATTATCGTATAATGGAGTAAACCGGCGAGTCTTTTACTATATACGGTTCAAGTTCGTCGTAAGGAATGGTAACGGCCGTAGTCCCTATGTAATAGGGGGCTATTTCGTAAGGGTTGTAATACCATGTAATTCCGTTTTCCCCAACCGCGAAGTTTTCCGAAACCGTTACAAGTTCCATCCAATACGCGTCGGCGTTTCCCTTTTTGCCTATACGCTCCGTTATCAGTTTCAGTACATCGGGCAGCGAACCTTTCTTGAAGACCTCGTTCAGGGCAACGGGTTTTGAATTCGCCACGTCATACACAAAGCAGACTGTTGTGCCCAATCCGTGCGCGCCACCGGTGTAGATGTACGAATCGCACGAATAGCACCATATGCCGTTGCCGTTATATACCGTCGAGGTGGAAATAAGCGTCTCGTAGTTCATCCACTTTTCTTCGGCAGTCTTTTTCCTGTTTTTGGCCTTGCTTTCAACGCTCTCCCTGTATTCCTCAACGCAGGTGTTTATGAACTTGCGGGCGGCGTCTTCCATAGGAAGCCCTGTATAGCCGTTCCCCATTATATTTACCATGAAATCGTTCCGCGCTTTTACTGCGGCCGAGGAAGTATCTTCCCCGGACGGGGCCGTAAGCGATATACAGGCCTTTATTGCAGGCAGGTCCGGATTCCCGAAAAGGTGATAAGTGGCGGAATCGCTGAACGTTTCAAGAACAAGGCTGTCGGGAGTGTTCGCCCCGCTGCCGTTCCCCGTTTTTGAACACGAGAAAAATGCCGGTACCGATAAAACCGCTGCGGCAATAAAGAAAAAAAGACCCTTTTTCATTAGACAGATAATTAAAGTTCAACACAAAAACCTATACAAGAGACCCGCCGGGCGGAACCGGGATACCTGAAAACAGATGCTGTTGCAGGGGGGGTGGCAGGTCTTGGTATCAGAACACGAAGTTAGCAAATAACCTTCTTTAAAAAAAGCATTTCCGGTTATTTTATGCACTCTTTATAATTCAGGAAATATCTCCCTTTGTTTTGAGTCCTGTTTCCGTACTGGATTATTCCCGTGGGGCATTTGTGTATGCAGGCCAGGCACATTATGCAGTGCCCCAGCCATACGGGGCCGCCCCCTTTCAGGTGAATGTTGGACACGGGGCAGGCGTGTTCGCAAACCCTGCATGCATTGCACTTCCCTTCAATGTGGAACGGTTTGTCGCCAATCATGTACTTGAAAAACAGTGGTCTGAATATGTGCGACTTTAAAGAGGGAAACCGTCCTTCGTGGCACGAGAACAGGTTTTTTCTCCCTTTTATCCACGCCGATATCTCCTTTATGCGTTCGCTGCCCCTTGCAAGTTTCACCTTCTGTACGCCTTTCGGGTCGATGTCAAACCCCGGCAGCAGGATATAAGTATTAGGCATCTGAACCGAGAACCCCCCGTTGCATTGCAGCCCGCGTTTTTTCAAGGCATCGGCGAAAAGTTCCGGGGCCTTGCCCGTATCATCTCCGCAGGTCATGACAAAGAAAACGTATTGCGAGCCGTAATTGGCTATTTTCATTTGCGAAATGAAACGGTTTACAATCAGCGGCAATCCCCATGCGTGGACCGGGAAGACAAACCCCACAATCTCGTCGTCCGACAGTTCAAAGATAAAGTCCCTTCCGTGTATGGCCTCCGTCATTGACAGCGTATGTTCTCCTACATATGCGGCAATCGTGTCGGCCACCCATTTTGAGTTTCCCGTTCCCGAAAAATAAAAAATCATTCCAAATGCAATTTCCGTAAATAAGATATGCAAATATAAGCCCAAAAGGGGTAATTTTGCAATCTCATTCCGGTCATAGGAAGCAATGGCGCAAATAGGGAAATACAACAGGCTCAAAATAGTAAAGGAAGTAGATTTCGGGGTTTATCTCGACGGCGGGGAAAACGGCGAGATACTGCTGCCGCGCAAATACGTGCCGCGGGGTGTCCGTCCGGGCGACGAAGCGGAGGTTTTCCTCTATCTCGATTCCGAAGACCGCATAATAGCAACCACGCTGCGCCCCTATGCCACGGTAGGCGAATTCGCCTTCCTGCGGGTATCGGCCGTAAACAGCATCGGGGCGTTCCTTGACTGGGGCTTGCCGAAGGACCTGCTTGTCCCGTTCCGCGAGCAACGGGTAAGGATGCAGCCCGGCAAAAGTTATATGGTGTATATCTATTACGATATTGAAAGCGGACGGATAGCCGCATCGGCAAAAACGGAAAAATACCTCGGGAACATAAGGCCGTCCTACAGGTTCAATACGCCGGTAAAAGTGCTGGTATGCCAGAAAACCGATATAGGGTACAAGGTCGTAGTCGACAATCTGCATTCCGGTATGATATACGACAATGAACTCTATTCTCCGGTATACGTCGGCGGGCGGTTCGACGGGTACGTAAAGCACGTCAGGGACGACGGAAAAATAGACGTATCGTTGAGAGAACAAGGATACGGTTCAGTCGAAACGCTGAAACGGCAGATACTGGAAGAACTGGAAAAAAACCGGGGAGAACTACCTCTTTCCGATTCGGCTTCGCCCGAACAGATAGCCGCCGTATTTTCATGCAGCAAGAAAAATTACAAAAAAGCGATAGGCGCACTGTACAAGGAGCGCAAGATAGAGATAGCCCCCGACATGATAAAGCTCCTTGTCCGCCGTTAAAGCCAACCATTTCGTTCTCCGCATTGTTTTCAATAACAAACAATCGGAATATGAAAAAAACAGTTCTCCTGCCGATTGCGGCAATAGTTATTGCCACAGCCGGGACAAATGCGCAGAATTTCCGCGTTGCCGAAGTGGCCGCATTGTCGGCATTCCTTGAAAGTCAGGCAGCTCCAGACGGACGCACAAATGCCGATATGCTGAGGATAAAGGACCTTTCAAATCCCTCTGCGTGGACAGGCGTCGAATGGAGCGGCGGGCAGGTAAAATCCATAAACTGGAGGGGCTACGCAATAGGCGGGAGCATATCGCTGAAAAACTTTACAGGGTTGCAGACGCTCGACCTCTCACGCAACCGCCTTACGTCGGCCGACCTGACGGGGTGCATATCCCTTGAATCCGCCGACCTTTCCCGCAATAACCTCGTCGCCCTGAATCTTGACGGGTGCTCCCGCTTGGCCCGCCTTGTCTGCTACAAGAATAAAATGGCCGCATTGGACATAACGCCCTGTACTTCGCTCAAGGTCCTGAATTGCGGCGATAACCCCATGGTCTCCTTCTATGCGGGAGAATCCGCAACCTTGCAGAATCTCAACATACAAGGGTGCAGGTTGAAGACAATAAATATAGACGGATGCAGAAACTTGCAGACCCTCTCCTGCGGATACAACAGTCTGAGCATGTTCTCTGCCGTAAATCTTCCCGCACTGGTGAGCCTGAATATCGACAGCAACGATATAACGCACCTGAACGTGTCGGGACAGGCGCAACTGCAAAACCTTTATTGCAGCAACAATAACATGACGCACCTGTATATAGGCGACTGTCCCGCCCTTGCAACGCTCGACTGTTCCTACAATTCGCTAACATGCCTGCCGATAGAAAACTGCAATGCCATAAACTCTATAGACTGTTCATACAACGACATTACCGGTTTGGACCTGAAAGGGCGTACGCTTCTGCAACGCGTGAATTGCAGCGAAAACTCCATAAGTACGCTCGACGTATCGTTGTGCCCGTCATTGGTATATGTAAACTGCCGGAACAACCCCATAGTGCAACTCAACACCTTCGGCGACAACAATCTTCAGGCCGTGCTTACTCCATGGAATGAATGGGGTCCTTACAACGGGGCGTATTATGCACCGGCCGACTTTCTTCCTCCGCCTCCGCCAATGTAGGCTCACGCAAGTATAAGTTGCGGCCCGGCACAGGCAAATAAATTTGTCTCTGCACTCGCCTTTCCCTATCTTTGCAAGGATAACAGCAATGACAAATGGAAAAAGTAATAAGCAATATGCGGGCATTATGTCCCGTTTCCGACGAGACGGTGAAGACGCTCCTTGCAAAGGTCGAACTCTGCCGTTATCCTAAGAAATACCAGTTGATAAAGGAGAATGCATATTGCAAATACGCCTATTTCATGGAGAAAGGCATGACCCGTTCATTCTGGCTTGTCGACGGGGAGGAAATCACCACGTCGTTCTCTTCCGACGGCGGGATAGTATTCAGCATGGACGAACTCTACTATAACAAGCCGAGCGAGGAATTTGTCGAGACCCTTGAAGACGTGGAGGCATACCGTATACTGATAACCGACCTTTCGCACCTGTTCGCCACAAATCTCGAATTCTGCAACTGGGGGCGAATAATACACCAGAACGAATACCGCCGTCTCCACCGTTGCCATAAAGAACGCCTCACACTGCCGGCGAAAGAGCGTTACGGGGAGTTCAGGAAACAGTTCCCCGAAGTCTGCCGCCTTGCCAATCTCGGTTATATAGCATCTTATCTCGGCATAACGCCGTCTACGCTCAGCAGGTTGAGGGCAAAAGAATAAAATACCGTTGCGGGAGCAATGTTTTTGACATAGGTCAAATTTTTACGGATTGCAAAGCGTTACCTTTGCATGCGGAAACACATAGAACAAAACTTTTACGAAATGTCAAAAACAACAGTAGCGTCAGCTGCATTTTACGATTCCAAACCCCATTACGAGTTGCTTGACGGATTGAGAGGCGTAGCCGCCCTCCTTGTAATATGGTACCATGTATTCGAGGCGTTTGCGACAAGTCCCACGGACCAGAACTTCAACCACGGGTATATGGCGGTGGATTTTTTCTTCATCCTGTCGGGGTTCGTGGTAGGATACGCATACGATGACCGTTGGAAAAGCATGACCGTCGGGCGTTTCATAAAACGCCGGTTTATAAGGCTTCACCCCATGGTGGTGCTCGGGGCTGTACTGGGCGCAGTCTCTTTTTACATACAGGGGTGCGAGAAATGGGACGGTACGGCCGTATCCGTTACAATGCTAATGCTGGCACTGTTGCTGAACATGTTCCTTATACCCGCAATGCCGGGAGCCGGGTGCGAGGTCAGGGGTAACGGCGAGATGTATCCGCTCAACGGCCCTACATGGTCGCTGTTTTTCGAGTACATAGGCAATCTTCTCTATGCACTCTTCATACGCCGTCTGAGTACAAAACACCTGGCCGTACTGGTGGCCTTGTCAGGGGCGGCCCTTGCAGCATTCGCCGTAATGGATTTTTCCGGGTACGGGCATATAGGAGTAGGGTGGACGTTGGCCGGCAGCAATCTGCCGGGAGGATTCCTCCGCCTTATCTTCTCCTTCTCGGCGGGGCTTCTCATGTCGCGTATTTTCCAGCCCGTAAAAATACGCGGGGCGTTCTGGATCTGTTCCGCAATACTTGCGGTACTCCTTACCGTCCCGTATATGGGAGGTGCGGATGCACCGTGGAAAAACGGGGTATATGATTCTCTATGTTCCATAATAATATTTCCCGTACTGGTCTATCTCGGGGCGTCAGGAAAAACTACCGATAAAATATCGTCCCGCATCTGCAAGTTCCTCGGCGACATATCTTATCCCGTATACGTAATACACTATCCGCTCATGTACCTGTTTTACGCATGGGTATGGCGCGAGGGGCTTACTTTCAGTCAGGCATGGCCTGTTGCAGTGGGCATATTCCTCGGCAGCATACTTGCAGCGTATATATTCCTTAAACTGTATGACGAACCGGTAAGGCGGTATCTTGCAAAGCGCATGCTGCCCGCAACGGTGAAAAAACAGTAGGGAAGGGAACATCCGTTAAAACGGCGGGTCGCCGGCCACCCGGTTTCATACCGTGCTCCCGCACTCTCCTCCTTTCCCCCGCCTTTTCAGGAGCCAGAATATTCCGCCGGATGAATTGCGTACATTTCCAGCAATTCATCCGGCCTGCCTTTTCAGGTGTCGGAAGCGCGCCTCCCGTCAGGGTAAAATACGTCGTTCCGCTATCCGGCAATCCTGTAAAAGATAGGAATGCAGGGCCTTGTCTGTACGCCGCACGAAACCGTAAATACCCGCTAAAGGCGTTTAAAGTACATGCTGGCGTTGTACAATGATAAAATAATTGATTACATTTGTCCTCTCCATTGTGCCTGTACGTGGCACAGTAGCGACAACATGGGAAAAGCAACGTAACAGTATGGACAGGATAAGGCATTGCATATTGATTATTGCCGTAGGTATCGCGGCGGCATCATGTTCGTCGTTGCGGTATGTAGAATACGATATAATCAGACCTCCGCAGGTGCTCCTGTCGGGCAACACACCCATAGCCGTAATATACAATATGGATGAGAGCGGCGGGGAAACGGTCGAAACCGTACCTGCCGATACGGTGCGTTCCCTGTATTCCGGGCTGATACTTTCATCCGTGGAGAATTCAATCTATTCCCGCCCGGTCGAGTTTTACGTAATGGATGCTCCCACCGGGCGGCCGATAGAAGAAGGGCATGCCGATACCCTTTCCGATTATCTCGGGCAAAAGCCCATAATAACGCTCGACAAACTTTCGCTGCAGCCCGTCCTGGCGGTCGATACGCTCGACAGCGACTGGTACGTCTCCATGCGCAGTTACATGCTGGAGGCGGGAATTACCATGATATTGCCCGATGCCAACGGCCCGATGCCCTTTACCGTAAGCGACACCATATCGTGGCAAAGTTCCGGCTATTCGTTGGAAGAAGCGGTAACGTCGCTTCCGCCCCAACACGAAACCGTAATGGAGGCGCTGGCGTATATCAGCGACAAAGTATCCGGCATATACCTCCCGTATACCGAAAAAGTGGGGCGCATCTATTTCGTCTCCATATATCCGTTGATGCGCAAGGCCGACAAATACTGGAAAGAAGGGAAATACGACGAAGCCTCATATCTGTGGGAATACGTGTTCGAGAACACCACCAACAAGGCCCTGCAAGGGAAAGCTGCGGCAAACATGGCGATATACGAGGAGCTGAACGACCGTTACGAAGAGGCCATAATGTGGGCGCGCATGGCGTTTGCCCTCTTCTGCAAGAGAAGCAACATATACGATTCACACATAGCGTATATGTCCGACTATATCCACCAGTTGAAGATAAGGGTTAAGGAAAAAACGGTTCTGGACAACGGCAATATATACTGCGGAGGGGAACAGGAATAACGGCATGCGGGCGTTGCAACTTCTCCGGAATTGTAAAAAAACAGAAATAAAAAACGCAAAAAATTTGCGCAAATAAAATTTATATCTAAATTTGCACCGTCTGAAAAAACGAGAAAGACCATGATTAAGAATATCTCCGTATTCGCATACTTTTATTACTACTTTTACTTTAGCAAAAAGTAAGAGCGGGATTGCATGCGTATATTACAAGGAGAATAAAAAAATCGGAAAAATATTACAGGGTCCCGTTCTTTAACAAGAGCGGGATTTTTTTATTCGTATTGAAAACTATGGCAGAAAATTCGGAAAACAAAAGGGAAATAACCCCGGCACGGAGAGTGAGCAACGTAAGCGAATACTATTTCTCCAAGAAACTGAAAGAAGTGGCCGACATGAACGCCCGCGGGCTGGACGTGATAAGTCTGGGAATAGGGAGTCCCGACCGTCCGCCGCACCCGCGCGTAATTGCAGCCCTGTCGCATGAGGCGGAAAAGGAAAATGCCCACGGATACCAGCCATACGTCGGGATACCGCAGTTGCGCAAGGCGTTTGCCGAATGGTACGGCAAGTGGTTCGGCGTAACGCTCGATCCCGACAGGGAAATACAGCCCCTTATAGGTTCCAAGGAAGGCATCCTGCATATAACCCTTGCCTTTGTGAATCCGGGCGACGGGGTGTTGGTCCCCAATCCCGGCTACCCCACGTACACGTCGGTAAGCCGTCTGGCCGAAGCCGACATAATTACGTACAATCTGAAGGAAAAGAACAGTTGGCTTCCCGACTTCGACGAGATAGAGAAGAACGACCTTACCAACGTAAAGCTGATGTGGGTGAACTATCCCAACATGCCTACCGGGAAAGTTGCCTCCCGGCAGCTGTTTGAAGAGCTCGTAGCGTTCGGTCGCCGGCACAATATAGTTGTCGTGAATGACAATCCGTACAGCTTTATCCTGAATGACAACCCGCTTAGCCTCCTTTCGGTGCCCGGGGCAAAAGACATATGCATAGAACTCAATTCCATGAGCAAATCGCACAACATGCCCGGGTGGAGGGTAGGCATGCTCGCCTCCAACCCCGAATTCGTAAGTTGGGTGCTTAGGGTAAAAAGCAACATCGATTCAGGGACGTTCCGCCCGATGCAGATAGCGGCGGCCGAAGCGTTGCATGCCGACAAGGCCTGGTACGAGGAGATAAACGCGGTATACAGGCCCCGTCGCGAACTGGCCGAAGAGATAGCACGCACGCTGGATTGCACCTTCGACCCGGCGCAACGCGGCATGTTCCTTTGGGTAAAAGTCCCCGACACGTTCAAGAACGGAGCAGAACTTGCCGACCGCCTGCTGTACGAGGCGCGCGTATTTGCAACCCCCGGGATAGTGTTCGGGTCGGAAGGCGACAAGTTCATCCGCATATCCCTTTGCGCTACCGAAGAAAAGCTGAGGCAGGCGTTGGACCGTATAAAACAGACAATCAACAAACAATAAAAAGATAAGATTATGGAAATGCAATTCAAACCCATTCAATTACCCGGAGTAGATACAAAACGTCCTTTGGTGATAGCCGGTCCGTGCAGTGCCGAAACCGAAGAACAAGTCCTTGAGACTGCACGCGACCTGGCTGCACGCGGAATAAAGATATTCCGTGCAGGCGTATGGAAACCCCGTACCAAACCGGGAGGCTTTGAAGGAGTAGGGAGCGAGGGGCTGCTTTGGCTGCGCCGCGTAAAGGAAGAAACCGGAATGTATGTGGCAACCGAGGTAGCAACCCAGTACCACGTGCTGGAAGCGTTGAAATACGGCGTTGACATACTTTGGATAGGGGCGCGCACAACCGCAAACCCTTTTGCCATGCAGGAGATAGCCGATGCTCTCAAGGGCGCCGATATCCCAGTGCTCGTAAAAAACCCGGTAAATCCCGACATAGAGCTCTGGATAGGCGGCATACAGCGTATCTACAACGCCGGCCTGCGCAGGATAGGCGCCATACACCGCGGATTCAGCAGCTATGACGAGAAAGTGTACCGTAACGCCCCGCAGTGGCATATCCCCATAGAGTTGCGCCGCCGTTTCCCCGACCTGCCCATATTCTGCGACCCCAGCCACATAGGCGGACGCCGCGATCTGGTAGCGCCCCTGTCGCAGCAGGCAATGGATCTCGGGGCGGACGGCCTTATAGTGGAGTCGCACTGCTCGCCCGACTACGCATGGAGCGACAAGAACCAGCAGGTAACCCCCGAGGCGCTCGACGGAATACTCAAATTGCTGGTAATCCGCGAAACCCACACTACCGAAGATATTTCCGACTTGCGCAACCAGATAGACAACCTTGACAACGAGCTTATCGACCTGCTGGCAAAACGCATGAGGGTTTCCCGCGAGATAGGGCAGTTCAAGAAAGAGCACGATATGACCGTCCTTCAAACATCCCGTTACGACGAGATACTCGGCAACCGTATAGACAAGGCGAAAGCCGCGGGCATGGACGGCGATTTCATGAAACTGGTAATGCAGGCCATACACGAAGAATCCGTAAGGCAGCAGATGACAGTATTGCAGAACAAATAAAAAAGCAGAAAACGACAGCGATATGAAGATACTGATTATGGGCGCCGGCAAAATGGGGACCTTTTTTGCCGACGTCCTCAGTTTCGAGCATGAAGTAGCCATGTTCGACACCGATGCCGAAAGGTTGAGGTTCACGTTCAATACTTACAGGTTTTCCAAACTGGAAGAAGTGGCGGAGTTCTCACCAGATCTCCTTATAAACGCCGTAACCGTAAAATATACGATAAGCGCGTTCGAGAAGGTTTTGCCGTACTTGCCGGACAGATGCATAATATCCGATATTGCATCGGTAAAGACAGGCCTGCCGGAGTTCTATAAAAAAGCGGGGCGGCCGTTCGTCTCGACCCACCCCATGTTCGGCCCCACGTTCGCCAACCTCTCCGACTTGAGTACGCAGAATACGATAGTCATATCGGAGTCCGACCACCTGGGCAAGACCTTTTTCCGCGACCTGTACAGCCGTCTGCGCCTCAACATATTTGAATATACGTTCAAGGAGCACGACGAGACGATAGCCTATTCGCTCTCCATTCCGTTCGCATCCACGCTGGTCTTTGCCTCCGTAATGAAACACCAGGACGCACCCGGTACTACATTCAAGAAGCACATGGACATAGCGCGCGGGCTGCTGTCGGAAGACGATTACCTGCTTACAGAAATCCTTTTCAACCCCAATACGCCGGCGCAACTCGATTTAATACAAAAGCAGCTTGCCGTGTTGCAGGACATGATAACCCGGCGCGACGGAAAAGGAATGATAAAGTATCTCGACGAAATACGCGGAAAACTGAAGTAACGGAAATCCCGTAATTCGGGAATCGGAACGAAGGCGGACAAGGATAAAATAATTTTATCCTTGTCCGCCTTTTTATTATCTTCGCACTCGGAAAACAGAACGACGATATATGAGCAACAATACACTACTCGACAAACTGGAAACGTTGAAACTCCGTTTCGACGAAGTCGCCACGCTGATAACCGACCCCGAGGTGATTGCCGACCAGAAAAGGTATGTAAAACTCACCAAGGAATACAAGGAACTGGAGAAAATCGTAGCGGCGCAGAAAGAGTATTTGCAGCACATCAACAACATAAACGAGGCGAAAGAGATACTCGACGGCGAAACCGATGCCGAGATGCGGCAAATGGCCAAGGAAGAGCTTGAAGCCAGCACGGCCCGGTTGCCCGAAATAGAAGAGCAGATAAAGTTGTTGCTCGTTCCCGGCGACCCCCAGGACGACAAGAATGCCATACTCGAAATACGTGGCGGTACCGGAGGGGACGAGGCGGCCATATTTGCCGGAGACCTGTTCCGCATGTATACCAAGTACTGCGAGTCGAAAGGGTGGAAACTCGAAGTTTCGAGCGTCAGCGAAGGGGCAAGCGGCGGATACAAGGAGATAATCTGTTCCGTCTCGGGCGACAAGGTTTACGGAACGCTCAAATACGAGTCGGGCGTTCACCGCGTACAGCGAGTACCCGTAACCGAAACGCAAGGGAGGGTGCATACTTCGGCGGCCTCGGTGGCCGTATTGCCGGAAGCCGAACAGTTCGATGTGGAGATAAACGAAGGCGAGATAAAATGGGATACCTTCCGCTCGGGCGGTGCCGGCGGGCAGAACGTCAACAAGGTAGAGTCGGGCGTGCGCCTGCGCTATAACTGGAAAAACCCCAATACCGGCGTTGTGGAAGAAATCCTGATAGAGTGTACCGAAACGCGCGACCAGCCCAAGAACAAGGAGCGCGCCCTTGCCCGGTTGAGGACTTTCATATACGACAAGGAACACCAGAAATACCTCGACGAGATAGCCGGCAAGCGCAAGACCATGGTCTCCACCGGCGACCGTTCGGCCAAGATACGCACCTACAATTATCCGCAGGGGCGCATAACCGACCACCGCATCAATTACACCATATACAACCTTGCTGCGTTCATGGACGGCGACATTCAGGATTGCATCGATCACCTGATGATAGCCGAAAATGCCGAAAGGTTGAAGGAAAGCGAATTGTAGAACCCGGCGGGATATATTCCTAAAATGGGAGGGCATGTAATAAAACGGGTTGTCGTATCGATGGCGGGAGCACTGAGGAACTGCTTCAGCCGGTTTCCCGCAACTGTCGGTTTCGCAACCCTCCTTGCATGCGTATTATCCTTTTACGTTGCAGTAGAAGAAGTAGCCGACACAAGGCTGAAGTTCGTCGCTGTCTATTTCCTTTCTGTCGGTACGCTCCTTTCCCTTACCCTGCATTTGTGGGGCGAGGAAGTTAAAAGCAGAACCCGAAAAGCTGCGGTCTATGCCGTAGCCAACATATTGCTGGCAGCCGACGCCCTGATGCTGTATTATTTTCCTGAAGGAAAAAACCCTCTGGAAACAGGAATCGCTCACGGGGCGGCCGTTTTCTCATTGTTCGTCTCTCTCTTTTTCCTCTCCTTCTTCAGGGAAAAGGACGACATGCCGGGCTGGAACTTCGCCGTGCGGGGCCTCAAATCGTTTATAGCCGCCAATATCCTCGGATTGGTAATGTTCGGCGGCATCTCCCTCCTTGTCTTGTCGCTCAACCGCCTGTTCGGTATGGAGATACCGGACAAAACCTATCTGTATATATCCATATTCTGCAACCTGTTGCTTGTTGTAATCCTGTTTGTCGGGTTCCTGCCGCAAGGAGCAGCCAAGCACGACAATCGCCCCGTACCCGGCAACATCCTGACCCTTGCCTTACGTTATCTGTTCTTGCCGCTTACGGCAGGATACATGGCCCTCCTGTACATATACGGAGCAAAAATCCTGATTGCATGGGAACTGCCCGCCGGGTGGGTGTCGTGGCTGGTAACCCTGCTGATGTTAGGATGCCTGATTGTGGAATTTTGCATATACCCTGTAAGAAAAGCCAGGACAGGCAAATGGGATGAAATAGTGGCGCGGTGGCTGCCGATATTGATATTGCCGCTGCTGCTGCTTATGACCGCCGGCATAATACGCCGCTTCTGCGACTACGGAGTAACAATAAACCGCCTGTACATAACGACGTTCAACATATGGTGCTATGCAGTCTGTGCGGGGCTTTTCCTGACAAGGGCAAGACGGATAGCCTGGATACCCGTATCGTTTGCTGCCGTATTCCTTGCAACTTCCGTATTCCCGTTCAATTACACCTCCATAACCCGAAACATCCTGCAAAACGGCATAGAAACCTCATTTGCCCGTGCGGGATTTTCCGCGTTGCCGCTTACCGGTGAAGAATACCGGCAGTGGAATGCGGCCGTACCGCAAGAAGAGGCCATGGCGATAAACGGCAAAATAAGTTACATGGAAGAGACTCTCGGCCGGGAGAGCATAAGCCGGCTGATAGTGGAAGAGGTAACCATTGATACGATACGGACAGCACTGAAGGCCGAAGGAGAAGATAGAGCGGATATTTCCCTTTATTTAAGAGTTCCCGACCCTGCAAGTATCAGTGTTCCCGACGGGTACGGCGAATTTGTCAGAATAGACGAATACCCCCGGAAACAGGAACAGGAAACCGGGTCCGGGCGGATAGCCTTGCCCGTTTCGCTCTTTGCCGACGGAAGCTCCGATACCCTCACTATCGACATGGGGCATATAAAACCGTCCGACACCGGAGATGCATATCTCATGCACCCCCTCACCGTATACAGCAGTACCGGACAACATTGCCTTGTAATTACGTTATTGAATATAAGCCAATCCTCCGAGGGAGAGATATGCGTATACAATATAGCAGGATATCTATTCAAGAAACAACCATAAAAACAAACAGATATGACACGACAAGAACTTTTTGGAAACATCAGGCGCAAACGCTCGTTTCTTTGCGTGGGACTGGATACCGACATAAAAAAGATACCGGCGCACTTATTGTCCGGCCCCGACCCGATATTCGCATTCAACAAGGCCATAATAGACGCTACCGCCGACCTCTGTATCGCCTACAAGCCGAACCTTGCATTTTACGAGAGCATAGGAACAGATGGGTGGACTGCGTTTGAAAAGACTGTCCGGTACATAAAGGAGAAATATCCCGACCAGTTTGTCATAGCCGATGCAAAACGCGGCGACATAGGAAACACCTCGCAGATGTATGCCCGTACATTCTTCGAGCATATCGGCGTAGATGCCGTAACCGTAGCCCCCTATATGGGCGAGGACAGCGTAAAGCCGTTTTTGGGTTATGAGGGGAAATGGGTGATACTGTTGGCCCTTACATCCAACAAAGGGTCGGCCGATTTCCAGTTTACCGAAGACAAGGGCGGAGAGAAACTGTTTGAAAAAGTAATACGGGTATCGCAAACCTGGGCGGGCGACGATTCCATGATGTATGTCGTGGGGGCGACACAGGGTGAGCGTTTTGCCGACATAAGGAGAGTTGCGCCCGCATCGTTCCTGCTTGTTCCCGGAGTCGGGGCGCAGGGGGGAAGCCTTGCCGAAGTGGCCCGTTACGGAATGACAGCCGACTGCGGTTTGATAGTAAACTCGTCGCGCGCCATTATATACGCCTCTGCGGGCGAGGACTTCGCCGAGGCGGCAGCCCGGTCGGCAAAAACCGTACAGGCCGAAATGGAGTCCATACTTCTCGACCATAATATTATATAAGAAAGATAAAGCAATAAACGGCCAGAGTCCTGCATTGCGGAGTTCCCGTACAGTACCTGTCCCGAGGAAAGAGGCGTGTACCGCAGCCGGCACGCCTCTTTCCTCGTTTATACCGTACAGCGTATTACGGGACGGATGCCGGTACGATGGAAGCGCCCCGTATGGTTTTAAAAAAATATAAAATATTTGGCTGCTCTGGTGAAAAATAATACTTTTGAAAAGTGCTGTTGCAGGTATTTGTAACTTCTACGGCACATATTGTATATGTGCAGGGATAAGAAAGGGAGTAGGATAAAAGCCTTTTTTTGGAGAAAGGCAGGATACAAGTAGATACGTTTCAATTAATTATTAAAGAACAAGATGAAAAAACTTTTACTGACTTCATTTATGCTGTTGTCGGCCTTGTGTGTCGATAAGGCAATGGCTGCGGTAACCCCTATATCGGGATACACGACGCCACAGATAAGTACGGAGGAAAACCCCGTATGGTACACCATGATGTCGTCTCACCTGACGGAGACGGACAGACAGTACCGTTATATGCTGTATGACGGTTCAGACCCCGTTACCGAGCAGCACAGGAGCGGTCTGGCGCAAGAAGATATAACCGATGCCTATCTTTGGCGTCTTGAGTCGGCCGGCGACGGAACGGCCACGCATGTCTATATAATAAACAGACAGAGCGGGCTTCGCATATTGGTTCCGGCAGGTGCAACGGCCGAAGACGGAACGGCTGGCCTGAACACTCATCTCGATATGGCGGAGGAAGGTTCGGTATGGGATCTTAAGACAAGCGAGTCTACGGGTATTTCCACCGACTGCGCCGACGGGCAGTATGTATTTCAGTATGTCGATTACAGCGGTAACAGGGCGTTCCTCAATGCGATGGGTTCCGGTTCCGGATACGGCATAACGATATTCGATCGCGGTGTTCAGCAGGCATCCGGCTGGTTCTTTTACGAATATATAGAGCCGGTACAGACTCCAGAGTTCTCGCCTGCGGACGGTGAAGTATTCGTAACCGAAGACCCCGTAACTATAACCATAACTACCGAGACGGAAGACGCCCAGATCTACTATACCAAGGACGGGACGGAACCGTCGGCCGATAACGGAACGCTTTACGTCGACGGCGTGGAGATAACCGAAAGCTGCACTGTAAAGGCCATAGCCGTAAAAGAGGGATTGCGCGACAGCGATGTTGCTTCGGCGACATATCAGATTACCGCTCCCGGTGTTGAAATAGTCGTGGACCCGGTATTTTCTCCCGTAAGCGGTGAATCGTTCGTTACGTTAGACCCTGTAACGATAACCATAACCACAGAAACCGAAGATGCGCAGATCTATTACACCAAAGACGGGACCGAACCGTCGGCCGATAACGGAACGCTTTACGTCGACGGCGTGGAGATAACCGAAAGCTGCACAATAAAGGCCATTGCCGTAAAGGAAGGGATGACGTCAAGCCGCGTAGTTTCGGCGT
Source organism: uncultured Bacteroidales bacterium (assembly GCA_949297125.1). GTDB lineage: Bacteria > Bacteroidota > Bacteroidia > Bacteroidales > G3-4614 > Caccoplasma_A. The sequence goes on along the minus strand of CASFRS010000015.1, from coordinate 2,080 downwards.
CATACGAAGTCAGCGAACCCCAATATTGTACATCTAACCTGACTGTAACCCGTACCGACCGTTATCTCAGGTCCATAACCATGGAAGGCGGCCTTGAACCGTTCACGATATCATCGATAGAATCGGCAAATTCGCGTCCTTTGTACCACGATTATACAAGCAGTGTACTGCGTGCATATCCCGGTACGGAAATACAGCCCGAAATATCGTGGAACGGCGAGTGGATGCACGGATACCTTTATATCGACTATGACGGGGACAGGGCGTTTTCGTACGAAGTGAATGCAGACGGGACTCCGGCAGAAGGCAGCGAGGTCGTATCCCATACATATTATAAGGAGCAGTCGGCCAGCGAAGGGCATAACAGCCTCGGTGAAGTTACGGCCAGCGACAGCAAGCTGGGCAATGTACCGGCTTTCACCATACCTGAGGATCTGGAGCCGGGCCAGTACCGCGTGCGTTTCAAGGTCGACTGGAACTATCTCGACCCTTGCGGCGATACCAAACTTAATGAATTGGGTCAGCCCACTATTGCCGCTAACGCAGGTTGTATAGTTGACTTCACCTTGCAGGTAGAAAAGCCCGACTATGTAGTTACCGTAGCAGCAAATGACAACGGTATGGGTATTGTATATATAGGCGAAGAGGGGACAACGGAGACAACCTCCTCCTACGATGGGACCGGGACGCTCGAACTTACGGCAGTAGCGGCCGAAGGGTACCGGTTCGACGGCTGGTTCCTTGGCGAGGACAAGGTAAGCGACGAAGCGGTATATACCACGACGGCAATAACCGAAGACCGCGACTATGTAGCCAACTTCTCGTTCATACCCGTATCGCCCCGCAACATACAGATAGTATCCAACAACGGCGAAAAGGGGTTGGTGAATATCCTCGAGCCCGAGGCATTGGCCGAGAACGGAATATCCGACAAGACGGTCAATACCGGCGAGCGTGTAGTATTGGAGGCCGTACCGGCACAGGACTACTTCTTCAAGAACTGGGTCAATGCCGAAGATGAAGAAATAGGGACAGAGCCGATATATGCCTATGACGCAACGGAAGAAGGGTATGTAAAGGCGGTCTTCATAGGGCGCTATACGGTAACGGTAGACAACACCACCCCCAATGACGGGGACGTAACGGTAACCTATACCGAAGGAGGCAACCTGGTACAGCCCGACGATCAGATAGATGAAGGGACATCCGTAACGGTAACGGTAGATCCTAATTATCAGAAAGAACTCGGCAGTCTTCTTGTAAACGGCGAGGAGTGTGCAGGAGAATACGACGGCGGCTATACGTTCACAGTTGAAGGGGACACCGAAATAGAAGTCGCATTCGTAAGCGAAACCTTCAATCTGCAATACAGCTATAACGGCAGCGGCTATATCGAGATATGGAGCTCATATGACGAGAGTACAGGAGATCCGCTTGGAGAACAGTATTCATACGGCGATGAAGTCCCTGCAGGGAATGTGTACATATTTGCAATGCCGCAAGGTAATGCAGCCATAGAGAGCATAACGGTCAACGGTGAACCCATCGAACTCGGCGAGTTGGAAGAGTATGGCAGCATAGAATTGTTGGTAGAGGAAGATGTTAATATCGTTGCCACGTTCACGGGCGAAGACCTTTCGGGCGTAGAAGAGGCGGCTGCCGATGCAGTTAAGGTTTACTCCGCAGCCGGAGCAATCGTAATAGAGAGCGGCGAGGCGGTATCGGCCGACATCTACACAGCAGGCGGTGTTCTTGTAAAGAGCGTAACGGCAATAGCCGGCACCGACCGGATAGAAGTTCCCGATGGAATCTATATGGTCAAGGTAGGTGCGAAAGTTCAGAAAGTTGCAGTTATGTAACGCGATAAGTTAAAGCGTTTACCTCAAATATGACGGGGGCGGAATAATTTCCGCCCCCGTTTTTATTGTGCGTTCTGTTTCTGTTTTACGAAGTCCGCGATACGGGTTGACGGCCGTATCATCCCGTAACTTCGGTACGATATGCTGTTTGCCGGACGACGGTATGCGGGTTTGCATTTAAAAAATATAAAATGTTTGGCCGTATGATAAAAAAACAATAT
>CASFRS010000014.1 GCA_949297125.1 uncultured Bacteroidales bacterium | reverse complement strand
GCAGAAATGCTCGGCATAAACCGCTCTGCCGTGCAAAAGCACATGAAATCGCTTCAAGAAAAAGGATATATCATACGCTCAGGCTCACGGAAAACTGGTAAATGGCAGGTTTTGCTGACTAAACTATAATATATACCACCAATAAAATATATACCACCAAAATAGGTGGTACAATACAGAATCCGCTCCTTGCTGACAGCCTCTTATTATCGGGACAATAGCAAGGAGCGGATTCTTGATTTACGGCTTCGTTATTAGGCTATTTCTTTTTCCATTCGCCGGTAATCCCATCCTGCTTGTAGGTTACGCCATCGGTTGTAAACGAACCGTCGGAATGCTTAGTGCCCCAATGCCCGTCGATGTTGGTCCACGTGTCGCCATTATTGCGTGCCGGCGCGGCGCTCGGGGCGACCGGTCCCTTAGCCATGAGGAAGAAGGCGGCAACGGCTGCTGCACCGATTAGCAGGTAAGGCAGTACTATCAAGAACATGTTCCATATTATGGCTATGAGTATTGCTATGGCAACAAGTGCGCCGACGGCGTATATGAAATTGAACAGCGTGTAGGCCAGTCCCGACACCACACCCAGTCCACGTCCGTTCCGGAACCACGAATACAATGCGCACACAACTATCGTAACAAGGAATACCGTTCCCTGGACGAAGTCGCCGTAATGCATGACAGCTACAATGAACATCAGTACCAACGCTATCGGCACACTGAGGAATGCGGCTTTCAACGACAACTTGCGTCCGGTCAGTTCTTCCAGTTTGTTCCTGATTCCGAATCCCACATACAACTGGATTGCCAGGGCCAGCATGGCCGGCAACATGAACAGCATCGACACCCAGAAACTTGCCGACTCGCACCACCATGTAATATCGTCGGTATACATCAGCATCATTATTTCCAGTATACTTGCGCCCAATATGGCCGCAATAAGCACGGCTAGCGGCTTAACAGCCCCGGACATGGTTTCCGCACGCTTCACCCAAAGCATCATTATCCCGGCAACGACCAAAAGCAAAAGGGCTACCGTCATAGGTACCGGCGTATAGAAGAAGTGTCCCATATCCGAATGGTAACGGGCATCGTATTCGTCCTGCGCCACGTTGCCGTCGCCGGCCTCGTTATCCGCCACAAAACGCAGGTAACTTGCATACGTCTTGTATTGCTTGCCGCGATATTCCACAATCGGGGCATCCCCGTCCATGCCTGCCAGGCGCAAAGTATCGCCGTTTGCGACCATAATGGCGTTCTCGTCCGAACTAAGGCTCTTCCCGACCGTACCCAGTTTGATAGAATCGAGCGTAAGGTGGTCGGCCACATAAAGTTGTCCGTATTGCTGTTCTTGCCCTTGTGCCGCAATACCGGCATGGCAGAACAAAAGGGTCATAATCGATAACAATATTCGCTTCATTTTCTCATATAATTTTATGTTAAACTCGTTCTGCTTCACTCCCTCCCGCACTTTCTCCCCGCACTCCGCCGCATGGAAAGGCATTGCACATTGCAAGGCAACGGACTATTTGCCGCGGTACTTGCCCCAATGCATCTTTTCGGCCTTTTTCCCCAGTTTAAGTATCTGCCTGTATATATGGTCGTTTACATAACAGTAAAGCCAGACGGCATCCACACTCTCCCTCTTCTGTTCAAATGCCGCAGTATTCTTCATGTCGCAGGTGAACAGATAATCGCATGCAACATAAACGGCCGTTTTCAACTTCTTGAATGCCTGTATATCCGAAAACGCCTCCAAATCCATACCGTAACGCCACGCCATATCTTTGTCCTTCACACGCGATGCGAGCAATATTGCAGGAGACGGCACCATTTGCCGGAACGGCATATAACGTGCATTCCTGACCGTTTCGGGGAAGGCTATTACAACAGGATTATCCCCTGCATATACACACCCTTTGTCAAAATCGCCCCACGCTACAAGCGGTGCATCCGACTTTATATTTTCATCAATCGCCTCCTCTATCCTCTTTTTCTGCTTTTTTGTCAGATACCTTACATGGGCGGTAAAGCCCAATTCGGAATCCCGGCCTTTGAGGGAGGGAATCTCTACCAGTCCGTATTCAAGGGTAGCGGGGTCGACCCTGAACACCACCATCCGCCGCTCCTTCCCCGCGCCAAAAACGGAGCACATTGCCCACTCGGACATGAAATCGTCCAACGTGGGAATTTCTGCAAAGTCGGCCGCATAATCGCCGTAAACCAGTATGACGTCATTGTCCTTTATGCCTGCCGCATATGCCGCACTGTCCGTTACCTCGATGCTCATCACTTTGGGCAACTCATCGCGCAACATATTGAAATCGGCAATAACATCGTTGTTTTCGTCGTAATACTTGTTATGCCCTTTTGCGCTTATGCGCTGGTAATAATAGAGCGGGCCCGATGCGACATCGATATAATCGCGTTCGCCGAATTCGTCCCTTCCCATAAATGAAGAAAACTCGTCTTTGCACGAATACATCGCGTCCGCCCTGTACCACCTCAGTCCCTTATATCCGCCCGAACGGCACGGAACGCCGAATCCGTTTATATCGTAAATGCTTTCCACCTTTGCAAAAGCCGTATCGAAAACAGTTGCGACAGTTTCAATCAGATTGCCGCGCTTATCGTAATAATAACTCTTCGACATACAGGAGAGGGAATCGGTCTCTTTCACATGCTTCGCTCCGGTATCCCCGACATTCACGGGTTCGCCGTCAGAATCGAGGTACACCCCCGTCTGTACGGTTCTCCCCGCGCAGTCGTCATACTCCACCGTCCTTTCCGCCCATCCCGCCAATGTAGTTCGCCGGCTTCCGTCATAATCGTAATAAGCTACTGAAACCAGACGCCCCCTGGCATCGAGCGAGTCAATTTCGTACGTCCCGTCGCCAAGCATCTCGTATATACGGTCGTCGCTCTTTTCATACTTGTACACCAGTTCTTCAAGTCCGGTATGCGCCGAATACTCCTCAATCCGGACCAACTCGCCGTTTTCGCCGTACACGTTGCGCTTGCGCGAGGGATACAATTCGGTTACCGCCGGATTCTCATCCTTGTCCAGGTTCAACAACTCCGTCAGCCGCCCCACGGTATCATATTCCATCTTCACGACGGCTATGCCGGTATGCCGGTTATTTATCGGCCGCATCTCCGTATCGTAGAACCGGATGGCGGCAACATCGCCATAAGCGTTATAGGTGTATGCTATTTTGTGTATTCCGGAAGCGTTGCAATCGGGGACAATGCCGTCGGCCGACGTATAAGACAGTTCCGCCGTACGGCCATAACGGTCATGCCTGCGGTTAATCCGTACAACGCCGCCGTTCACGTCCGATATGCGGGCAGAGTATGTCCGCATCGGCTTCCACTCCGTATCCATATACGTTACAGCCGTCATATCGTAACCGGCCCAGGAGTATTCGCAACCGCAGTTCCCCGTATTGTCGGCAGCAAGCATCCCGTTTGCATCGCGCAGCTCCTTTCTCAGCACCCTTCCTTCGGCATCATAGATATAGCATTCGGCCGCAACACCCGCCGAGTTGAGTTTGATAGCTCCGGAAGCATCCATATACTCCACCATACGGTCGTTTCCCCATTCATCTTCCGTTATCATCACAAGCGTGCCGTAAGTATAGCCGGGGTCGTTCCGCATTTCGGCCGGCAAGCCGTAACAGTCCTTGTATGACCCCACATACTGTTCGCGCCCTTCCTTGTCCGGCCCTATCGGCGTCCGGGAAAAGAGATAGACTATATTTCCGTACTTGTCGAGGGCGCGTTCCTGAATCAGGTTTACTCCCGACTGGTCGGGCACAAGTTCAAACACGCATGTGGTTTTCAACGTCTCAACCCATTTGGCATCGGCCGAAAGGTCGGAATCGGAAGCGTATATGTTCAATATGTACGGGCTCAATCCCGAGGGCACATAAGCCCCGCGACCGTTTACGGTCTCCATTTTGCACCAACGCCCCTTGGCATTCCTTTCCGTAAACCTGTAAACCAGGGCATGATGCCGTGCAGTCTCTTCCGATACCGTCTTTAGCGGGGCATACCACCCGTGCTGTTTTTTTATGCTTATACCGTAAACCGTATCGGGCAGATGCGTTTTCTCCCGACAACGGTATTTCTGTCCGGGGACTCCGCCGTCGTAAATCCGTACCCGTTCCTTTTTCATATCCACGAGCATGGCCCTGCGCAGCTGCGGGCAAACGCCTTCCGCAACAAACAGGAAGAGGAGAAGAAGTAATATCTGCTTTTTCATGGCTGTTCTATCTTGAGGCTTCTTCTTCGGTCATTTCATTTCCGTACATATCGTAATACCTGGTACCGGCAAGAGTCCCGTCGGGAGCATACCTGTACACTATCCTGTGCAATCCTGACGTTGTAGCATCGTCATTGCCGCATTCGTCAAGCATTACCGCTTCCGCATCGCGGCCGTACTCGTCAGTGCGCGTATCGCAGCGGACAAACGTGCGGAGTCCGTCCGCACGGACGGACGGCATGCGCATCGGCTCGAGGTTCTCATCCAGCCTTATAACGGTACGGATACGTTTTTCATCGTCGTATATGTACCTGTTGCCGCAGTTCCCCCAGTTGTCCCTTATATTGTCGCCCGTAACATTGTGCGATGTTACCAGCACCAGGCGGTCCCTGTCGTCATAAAGGCGGCATTCCCTGTCTACGCCGTTGGAGTTGTACTTTCCGAGGCCCTGCCCGTCGAGGTAGTTTATTACCGAATCGCGGCCGCAGGCATCGTATGTTACCGATACCACGCTTCCGTACGTGGTGGTCGAATCGGAACGCATGTCGGCCGGCAACCCCCACGCGTCGTTGTAGCTTCCCACTATCGTATTGTCCGAGACCTTTACGGGTATGAAACTGTATATCAGCGCCCCGTCCCTGTCATATGCCCGTTCTTCGGCTATGCCGTCGCCCGACAAATCGGGAATCATGAACCATTGGGTTACCTTGTTCACGTTGATGCGCCACTCCACATTGTCGCTCTCCGCCGCATTTTCCTTATCCAGCACATAAGGGGTTATGTCGTGCCGGTTTGTCATCGTATCTCCGTGCATGGCCTGCAAATGCTGCCAGTGCCCCTTGCCGTTGCGCATGGAGAGGCGGAAATAATGCGGCAGGCGGTTTGCCTCCGCACGCGTTATGGGATTGCCCACGCCTACATACCATGTGTGTTTCCGTATGACCTCCCTGTAAAGAAGGTACTCGACGGTATCGGTATCAGCCCCGGTATCATCCGATGCCGGCCTGTTTGCGTGAGATATTGCAAGGTCCGTGTTCCTGTTGGCCGAAACCTTGTTTATTATCGATATTTTCCTTACCTGACCCTGAAGCGGGAAAAGGAGGATAAAGACGAACAGAGATATAAGACCAAACCTTGTCATATATTATTATATTTCATAACGTATTTGAAGCGGCGCGCCTCATCGCGCGACAGTTTTATGAAATGGAACTCCTCATACCCTTGTTTTCCCCTGCATGCCTCTATCGCCACGCGTTTGAAGGCATACCCGGTCGGGCGCAACACCTCGATTGCGACGGCAGTTGTCGCTGCGCGTTTCCATTCCGACTCAAGTGAGGACTCCGTCCCGCCCTCTTTCCAGTCGCCAAGTTCCACTATCCTGTCCCCGTCGCGCAGGCCGGCTGCATACAAGGCACTCCGCTTGTCGAGGATATGCAGGAACGGCATGCTCACGTCCGATATATTCTCGTCCGGCACGAAAGAGGTCTGCCCCAGCGGGGCCGTTATCTCAATCTCCTGCTGCGTATTCTTGAGCGTTACCACACGGTTCTGCAAATTCAGGTATGACACCCGGAAATAATTGTCGGTTACCGGGTCGAACAACGTACCGGGCATATTGAATTCGTCCACTACCTTTATCCCCGCATAATTGCCGTTATTGTCCTTGTTGAAATAGAACTTGTAATAAAGCAGGCCTTCCTCTTCCCAGTCGGCACACCTTACAGGCGTACCGTCCACCCCCATTACCGCACGCGCGTATCCGTTATCGTAAAAATACATCATCGACTTCAGCACCTTCATGTTTTCATCGTACAGTTTGTAATATTCCAGATGGTTCCTGCCGTCGAACTTCTGCTCTTTGCAGTAGTACGATGTTACTATTCCGTATTCATCCTTTACCGTGGGGCACGGAACTATCTCGTTCCTGCTGTTGAACGTATAGTACCTTATGGTCTCCCTGCCGTCCGATACGCTCTTTACCCTTTTATGGAACATCATGGCGGAATCCTCTTCGGCTTTCCAGTTCTTCAAGACTCCGTTGCGTCCGTAAAAGAGAGTTATGCAACTGTCTGCACCGGACAAATCGACCCTCTCCACATAATACCCTTTTTCCGCATCGTCAGTTATCGTAGTCAGCTTGTTGCCGTCCTTTATTTTCCCGAAATAATAGACCCGCCTGTTGTCTGCGGAACGGTAATGCTCCTCGCGCAGCAGATCGCCCGACGGCGAATACTCCCACACCTTCTTGTATATGCTGTCATTGCGCGTGCTGAAAGGGTTTCCGTCCTTGTCGTACTTCTCTATGCGGGTCAGATACCCTGCCGTGCCGGAATATGCGTATTTTACAAGTGCCGGGTAAAAACGCGACATGTTCCCCGTAACCCGTTCTTCTACTATATTGCCCCGGTCATCGCGCTTTATCTGCTTGACTGCGACAGGCTCTTCCTTGCGCGGGCTGTATAAATAAGCCTTATCCTTTACGGTACGGATTTTATAGAACCACTCCGGCCCGTACACCTTCATTATTACGGTATCGAGGAAGTTTGATACCCGTCCGTACGATACCGTAACGGTGTCGCCCCTTACTTCGGTGGTGCGGACGTTATAGCGCGATTCCGACACGCGTCCGAATTCATCGAGGGAATAACGCGCAACGCTTTCACTGTCGGGATACTTGTACGCAAACCCGCAAACATCGTCCGATATGGCCCGGCAGACGCCAAGATTGTCGTAGAACAGCACGCTCTCTATGCGCCCTTCCCCGTTTTGCGCAATCCGCATTCTGTTTACGCTGTTGTCCCTTATATCAAAGGGCTGTCCGGTTGCGTCCACGAAATGCCCCCATGAATCGGAACTGCCGGGTATATGGAAATAATTGATTATATACAGGATATTCCCGTTTTCATCCAGCGCTATTTCCCGGTCTATGGTATTCTTGTCCTCTCCCGAAACGAAATGTATCTGCCTGACCCTCAGAAGCAGTTCCCTGAAATGTGCGGCCCTGGCGTCGCCACCGCGGCTGCCGCCTTCATCGGCATAAAACGACAATGCGCCCGAATTCCCCGGCATACGTGCGTTGGACGACACTATTTCCATATCGGTATAATGGCCGGTAAGGCGGCCGCGTTTCGACAGCCTGTAATATAACGGGGTCTTTGCCCTTTGGTCGAAAGGGAGCTTCTGGCCTATACCAATCGGCCAGCCGTTTTGGCGGTCGAAGTGCGTGTAGCAGGCTTCAAACTTGCGGATATTCCAGTCCCAGAAAAGCAGCGTTGCCGCAAGCATTACCAGCACAAGAGCGGAGACAGCCATAAGGCGCGTCCTGTTGCGCTTCCGTGCCTTAAGGGCTTCCGCTTCCATAGAAGCCTTCTCGGCAGCCGCTTTCGCCGCAAGTTCCTTCAACTTGCGGTCTTCCTCGGCAAGGAGCCTGCGGGTCTTCTCCTGTTGTGCGCGCAACTCCTTTCTCCGGCTAATCACCGAACAGAGTATGTCGTGTATGAACTCCACCCGATAGTCGCCGGCATATGAAAACTTACGCAGCAACTGACGCTTTACAAGTATATTTATATACTTCTCGCCCAACTCCCGGCACAATATCTTCAACGACTTGTTCTCCCGTCGGTTGTCTTCGTTCAGTAGCGTATCCTCAAGGCTCTCTATTACATTGTCGGGGATATCCTTTATGCAGTCGGCATAGAAATTCTCGATTATCTCGCCCCCCTTTTCCTCCACCAGGCGGGCGGTGATGACGCTTTCGGTCTTGGCCTCGTAAAGCCTGTTGAGATACAGCGACAGGACGGCAGAATCGACCTCTATTACAGGATGTCCGTCAAGTTCAAAATCGGTCCTGCCGGTAACCTTCTCTATTATCAGTTTGGCCACTTCCTTCGATACCAGCCCGGGACGCGGGCGCAGGATTATCTCGGCCGCCTGCTCTTCGTTTATCGGACGCAGCCCGTAACGGTGCTGTTTCAGCGACGGTATGGAAGCCGTATAGTACTCGAACTCCGAGAGAAAATCCTCCCTGAGCGTAAATACAATATGTATTTCGTTGTCATATACGTACTGCACCCCGCTTCCGGTAATATCGAAATCCATGTCGTCGAGGTCGAAGCGGAACCCGTCCTCCTCTTTCAGTTCCACGGTCTGCTCCGACCGAACACATGTAAAGGAGGTGTCATTCAGTACGCCCGGCATTACGTTGTTGAGGACGTCCGCCATCTCTTCAAAAAAACGGCGCCGTACCGACGGATTCTGCTGAAGTGTAAAAATCTCCTCGAACTGGTCGAATATTATAAGCAGCCTGGCACGCTCCCCTGCCCCGGTATAAAATTCGTTACAGTGAAAAAACTCCCATAACAGCTCATGCCCGCCTTTGGGAGGGACAATGTTCCTGACCGTTATGTTCTCCTCGGCAAGAGCTCCGTATATCTGGCTTGTATAATCGTTCTCCCCGCTGTTATGCTCAAGGCGGATATAGACGGGGGTTATCCCTTTCCGCCGCGCGGCAGGAATCACCCCGGCATTCAGTATGGAGGATTTCCCTATGCCTGAACGCCCGTATAAAAGCATATCGGTATCATTCAGCACCCTCTGCGACAAGGCGCGTATATCTTCATCCCTGCCGTAAAGCACTTCTCCTTCCCGATATGATTTTAGACCCAGCCAGGGGTTAGTGTCGTTGCTGCTCATCGTCTTTTCCTATTCCTGGTTCATTATGTGTATTATTTTGTCGGCAACAGACCTGATGCTTTCCACGGTATCGAATACTATTGCATTGTGCTGCTGCATCCTGTCGGGAATGGAAGCCTTGTAAAAATCGAACCCTTCCTCCGATACCGGTATTATGTATTTCCTTCCCAGACTTACCGCAACCTGCATGGCCTCGTCCCATTCGTTCCTGTATACGTGCACTTCGTTACGCTCCTCCTCGATATGCTTCGTGAATATCGGCACGAAATAGCGGGCAGACCTTATACCGTTCCTTATCTCGGCCATGAAATTTCCGCCGTAGCTTATATCGTTGCGGTCGTACCATACCCGTTTCCCCTGTGCCGTCAGTTCGTTGTAAAGAGCTTCGGCTATTTTTGAATCGGAACGGGAATAGGAGATGAACACGTCGGTATTGGCCTCCACCCTGTCGAACTTGTTCCTTTCGTTTTCCGACATCCTCTCCTCCAGCATCCGCTTTATCTTGTCCACCACTTCCCGCGGGTTCTTCCTTATGAAAGTATGATGCCGCTCCAGGAAACCGGGGAGACCGTCCTCAACTACATCATACACGTACAGCCCTTCGCCTTCATTGTCTTTCCGCATGGAGTACCATACGAAACGGAAAAGCCAGTCGGCATACGAATTGCCCAGCATAAGGAGATACTTGTTCTTAAGTTCCGCCACCAGGTTGCCCGGGCGCAGATTGGTATCCGACAGCCACGACGAACAGAATGCGAGCATATCGGTATCGGTAAGGACATAGCGGTGGGCATTCTCCCCCACTTTGCCGAACATGTAATATACCGTGGGCTTGCGCATATCTGCTTCACCGCATATGTCGTGGTTCTCCGAAGGGTTGTTGTTGAAACGCATCACCCTCAGCTCCTTGCCCCAGACCTCGCGCATCACGTCTTCAACGACAGGCGTGAACGACGTGGTTATTACAAACGGGAACTGCCTTATGGCGAGCAACTCTTTCAATACACCGGAAGGTTGGAACTTTTTGGTGAAAATCTTGTTCATTATCATGTATATGACATCCTTCTCGTTTTTGGTCTGCCGGATAAAATCGTAATTATATACCAGCTCCGATATGGAGTTAGGCTTCTCCGTCAGGCCGAACTTTGCCGATATCCACTCTACGAGCTTGTCATGGAGGTTTATGCCGTCGCATAATATATCCGGACCGATAACCGGAATCACGTCCCCGCGCAAAATCCGCTCTATCAGCCTGTCCCACGCCGGCTTGTCGCTATCTATGACGATATCGCCGCCAATTATGTCATCACTGAAAATATCATCCAATACATCCATACCAGAAAAAGTGTTACCAGTTGCCGTACAAACAGTACACAACCGTTTGTTCCGCTTCGGCAAACCGAGCATATTCCTCACTCCCGCCAATCCGCGAAAGGGAAAACCGGTGCAGGCCCGACTCCCATACATGCGGATTACGCCGTTATAAATTCACCCTGTGTTACGATTTTACAAATAGACCGGTATACAATTCGGCATAAGCAAGGTCGACAGAACAAGAACTTTTACAATTATTACGATTCAAGCATTAAAAAACCTTGCCTTACACACGCACCCTCTGCAAAACTCCGCTACCAGTTATTCATAATATAAACAGATTCAGGCGCACGACACAGCAGGGCCGTAAAACCGCTACTGCGTTTTGCACGGTTAAAATACACATTTTTATTAAAAACAGCAAATATATCCTGCAATTATGATTCCTGTCCGCCTTCAGCCGCCCCCCCGGCGCCGCTTTCCCTTTCTATTTTAAACCCAAGCTTCACAATGGTTTTCAGCGTCTGATACGCGGTCTTCCTGTCATACTCCTTCTCGCTTTCGGGCAGTTCTTCATAGGGTATCAGACAAGGGTGCTCCCGGGTTGCGTCATTGCGGACCGGGCCGTATTTCCACCCGTCGGCAATACGTCCGGCAGCCCATGTTTCATGGACATTCCGGGAAATCATCTCCTGCAGTTCCAGCAATTCGGGAGGCAATGATACCGAGCCGGTGTCGATAGGGTTGGGAATATAGGTCTTGTTTTTCATATCAGTATTTTTTGAGGTTGCAATATAGTTTATTTTTCATTAACGCAGTACAACTGCACCCGCATGTTTTTTAACCGGGGCAGAGCACAGGTGTGGATGCTGCCGGTATCAGCCGGCAACGGCAATCCCCATTTTCTTCATCAGGAAACAGGCGTTCATATTCTGTGCAGTTCCCTGTCTAAGTTTATAGGAGAAAGACAACTCGTCGCCCGTTATATCCGCCTCGAAACAGAAATTGCGTATCTTTCCGGGAAACATATCGGAAAGCGCACCGAGAGCCAGATCATGCGTTGCTATTATGCCGTTTGTGCGCAACGCCATAAACTGTCTTACAAGAGCGGCAGACCCTTTCTGCTTGTCGATAGAGTTCGTGCCTTTCAATATCTCGTCGAGAATAACAAACAGTTTTTCGCCGTGCTGCAACATGTCGATAATCATCTTCAGGCGTTTAAGTTCGGCAAAGAAATAAGATTCGTTGTCGTTCAGCGAATCGCTCGTGCGCAGGCTCGTTACAAGGCGTACAGGGGTAAGTTCCATTCGCCCGGCACAGACAGGCGCACCGATACACGCCAACAGAAAATTCACCCCCACCGTCCGCAGGTAGGTGCTTTTACCCGCCATGTTCGCACCGGTAATAATGATAAATGCCGGAGAGCCGCCCATTTCAATATCGTTGCGGACACAACGCTCCCGGCTTATAAGCGGATGTCCCAACCGCGCGGCGCAAAGGCGGAACTTTTCCGCTTTCCCTCCGTTCCGGTCCGCGCCGGACAAAACAGAGGGATATGTATAATCGGGGTTGTTATATGCGAATGTAGCCAGCGAAAGCAGCGCATCAATCTCGCCAACTGCCTCCAGCCAGCGCACAAAATCGGATGCATGTTCTTCGCGCCACGCCTCGATGCGCATGGCCTGCCGCAGTTCCCAAAAGAAAAGGGCGTTCAGAACGGCATAAACAAAGATATTGTTCCGCCAGTCGAGTTCATCCATAAGGCGGTTCAGCCGGCGTATGGCAACAGAAGAGGGCGTATGCCCGGAACAGGTCTTTGCCGCGACCCTTTTCAACATCGCAGCTTTCATTTCACGCCCTTCCACCAACGAAAGGAGGGCCGCATACGTACCGAGAATTTTCAGTTTTCGCCCGTAAAGGTTCTGCAACCTGGTTATTTTTCCGGTAAAGGCAAAACTGCATGCCATGAACAGGACAAAAACCGCACCCCACTGGACTGCGGTAATCACCCCTGCAAGAAGGAGGAGAAGCGCAAACAGGTTTAAACCTGCCACAATATACGGCAAGCTCCGCAGCAGGGTGTTTTTCCGAAAAAAACCGGGCGTTTCCGCCCACTGCCGCAATTCCGTCTCGTCGGCTTTCTCGCCCTTGTGCATAAGCCCCAATATTCTGAAACGCTGCCGGAATTCAGAATCGCGGGAGAGTTCGGCGACAGCCTCCTGACGCTCCTCTATTGCATCCTTGTCGAGGAGATGCGAAGAAAACCATGCTGCCAGACGCTTTCCGCCCGGCTCTGTAACAGTCCTGTTTATAGCCTGGAACAGGGAACGGGGACCGAAAACATCGAGGTCGAACGAATAAAGATGTGAAGAATCGGCAAATACGCTTCCGTCATCAAACGCCGAAAAGTCGTTATCCAACGCCGCGAGTTCCTGACGGTTGACATTTATTTTTGTAACGAGATATTCTTTCCTGTAAAAAAGGCGGTTATGGAACTTGACAAGAAACAGGAACGGAATTGCCGTTACCGCCAGCACCCCCGTCCATACATACCACGCCTCGGAACGAAAGGCCACGATACCCGCCACACACACTGCAAAAAGCAGAAGCCGCGCTGTTCCGGTGCGGTATATGGCAGTCTGTACCCCGGCAAGTTTCCTCTGAGCATCTTCCGTTATCTGCCGATACCGACCCCTTATTTCGGAAATTTCCATAACAGTTATGGTATTGAGAGGGCAAATATAAGCATTTAACAGAAAACTGAGGTTGTCCCGAATGCACAGAATAAAAAAGCACCGCAGCCATAAGGATGCATACTCCTGTATGACTGCGGTACTTATATATCAGTTATTGCAAAGCTGGATCATCAGGCGCGGGTACCCAACTGCGAGTCGAGTATAAGCAAAGCCGCATCGGAAGCCTTTGCCACCTTCTCGGATATCGACATGGTAGTAGCTTCCTCTTCAACCTGCTCGCGTACGAAGCCCCACAGGAAGTCCTGCGTAGCGTTGTCGCGCTCCTCTGATGCCAACCTGACAAGGTCGTTTATCATCTGCGAAACCTTGCATTCATGTTCGTAAACCTGGTTGAATACCTCCTTGGGTGAAGCCCACTCTACCGGAACGGCATCCACTTTGCTCACCTGGGGTTTCCCTCCGCGTTTTGCAACATAATCGGCAATCTGGATGGCATGGTCCAACTCTTCGGCCGACTGTTTTTTAAGCCAGTTTGCAAAACCGTCATAACCTGCGCCCTGCATACAGAAAGACATGGAGAGATATAAATTGGACGACCACATTTCAGCCGCTATCTGACCATTCAAAGCCGCATTTAATTTTTCTGAAATCATAAGTGATAAATTTTAGTTATACGATACATTCAAAATATCAGCCGTGTGCGCAAGAGCACACATAAAATACATGTGCAATTTCCGTGCCATAATATGGCGGGAGAGGTGGTATCAGTCAAAAACAGGGTTCCATGCCGGATTTCTGACAGCATCGAAACAGAGCCTTACCTGCTCGGGTGTCGTTTTGTCATTGCACAACGGCGGCAACTCCTCCAACGGGAAATACCCGCTTGCGACAGTCTCGGAGTTCGGGGAAAAACTCCCGCCCTTAACCCTGCACAATACAAACACCTTGCATATGTTGTACGCATATACCGGCGTATTGTAACGGTTCCTGTCGAGGAGGGCTATTATCCTGTCGGCCTCCACATCCAACCCCGCTTCTTCCTTGACCTCCTTTTCTGTATTGGAGCGGATTGTCTGGTTCACATCCATCCACCCGCCGGGCAACGACCATTCCCCGTTTTTTTCCTTCACCAGAAGTATCTTGCCGTCGCGGAACACAACCCCGCGCGTATCTATCTTGGGGGTCTGAAAGCCCGTTTCATTACAGAACAGACCTTTAACTTCATCGAGCGACAAATGCGAGCGTGCCGCCACTATCTCTGCCGAAATTTCGCGAATCCGCGCAAACCGTTCCAAATCGAAAACATCGCGCGAGTAGGTCAAACCGGCCTGCGCGATAAACTGCAACTCCTTGGCCCAGTCGAGCCAACGCTCACCGGCCTCTTCTTTCCGCCTTGCAGCTTCCATGTAAGGGATTGAATCGGGACGTGAGGTATCGTCTTTATCCATAACAGACATAATTTATCCTGTACAAAATTCCTATGTTCCTCTTCAGGCATCGGGCCCGGCATCTTTCGGCTTCAACCCTAACCGGGATGCGGTTGTCAGCATGAAGTCATACGCTTCGGGGTAGCTGTTGGGTATAACGCCGTCGAGTATAGCCTCTTTTATGGCATCTTTAATCACTCCTACCGGCTTTGACGGCGGCAACCCGAAGACCCGCATTATTTCCTCCCCGCTTACGGGGGGCTGGAACTCCCGTATCCTGTCCTTCTCCTCTATCTCTACCAGCTTCCGCCTTACCGTGGCGAAGTTTTTCATATACCGCTCAACCTTGTCGCGGTTCTTTGACGTTATGTCGGCTTCGCACAACAGCATCAGGTCGTCGATATCCTTCCCGGCATCGAAAAGAAGACGCCTTACGGCCGAGTCGGTAACCTCATCCTCCACAAGAGCTATCGGGCGCATGTGCAAATCTACCATTTTGCGGACATACTTCATCTCCTCGCCCATAGGGAGCTTTAGCCTGCGGAAAAGCTGGGGCACCATTTTCGCCCCTATGAAGTTATGATTGTGGAATGTCCATCCCGTCCGCTTGTCGTACCGTTTTACGGCAGCCTTGCCTATATCGTGCAGCAGCGCGCCCCACCTGAGCCACAAATTTGGACTCTTCTCTGCCACATTGTCCACCACGGTAAGGGTATGCAGGAAATTATCCTTATGTCCGCGCCCGTCTATACTCTGCACCCCTTTCAGGGCGGCAAGTTCGGGTAACACAATCTGCAGCAGCGAAGTCCGTTCCATAAGGCGCAATCCCACCGACGGACGCGGCGAAGCCATTATTTTGTTCAGTTCGTCTATAATCCTTTCGCCGGATATGATTTTAAGCCTCCCCGCGTTACGCGATATTGCTGCCAGCGTATTCGGCTCGACTGTAAACTGAAGCTGCGAGGCAAAGCGGACTGCACGCATCATGCGCAGAGGGTCGTCGCTGAACGTAGTGTCGGGGTCGAGCGGGGTACGGATTATGCCCCGTTCTATATCGCCTATCCCGCCGAAAGGGTCGCATATCTCGCCGAAACTGCCGCTGTTCAGGCAAACCGCAATGTCGTTTATGGTAAAATCGCGCCTGTTAAGGTCGTCATCGAGAGTTCCGTTCTCCACGACAGGTTTTCTCGAATCGTGGCTGTACGATTCTTTCCTCGCCCCGACGAACTCCACCTCCAGCCCGCGATACTTCACCTGCGCCGTCCCGAAATTGCGGAAAACCGCCAGCGACGCCCCTTTGCCGAGAATAGCCGCGTAGCGGGACGCCACCTCTATTCCGCTCCCTACGACAAGGATATCTATGTCTTTCGATTTTCGCCCCAATATAATATCCCTCACGTACCCCCCAACCACATAGCAGGGTACGCCGAGGGTGTCGGCAACCTCCGAGAGGGTGCGGAACACGCTTCGGTTCAGCTCGTCCGATATAGGTTTTATATTCAACATCTTTCCTACAAAAACGGCAAACACTCTTCCAGTTTCATGCCCCTCGACCCTTTTATCAATATCATATACCCTTCAGGAGGGGAGTCTTTCAAGTACCCGAGCAATGCCTGGGTATCGGGGAAGGCCCTGTAACGTCCTGCCGAAGCCGAAAACTCCTTACCGGCCAGCAGTACATCGTCAAACCCGAGCGACTCGAACATTGCCACCGCCTTGTCGTGTTCGCTCCGGCTCTCCGCGCCGAGTTCAAGCATATCGCCGGCTATCAGCATCTTGCGGGGCGCATTTATAGCCGCAAAGTTTTCCGCGGCCGCCTTCATGCTCGACGGGTTTGCATTATAAGCATCAAGTATTATTTCGTTCCGCTTCCCCTTTACATATTGCGAACGGCTGTTTGTCGGCCGGTAACCGCCTATGGCGGCCATTATGTCGGCATCAGGCACGCCGAAGTACCTGCCTGCGGCAGCGGCGGCCAGAACATTGTTCAGGTTATACTCGCCTATAAGGGATGTGGAAACCGTCCCGGCATCCACACCGCCGAACGAAAGGGATACCGACAGGAACGGCGAACATCCCGCCGCCGCCCCGCTAACCGCAAGTCCGGGCGATGTCCCGTATTCTATCCGTTCTATCCCCTCGGATTTGCCGTAAAGTATATCGTCTTCACGGCGTACAAAAACCTTCCCGCCCCTGTTGCGGATAAAGTCATACAGTTCGCATTTGGTGCGTATTACCCCCTCGAACGAGCCGAACCCCAGCAAATGACCTTTTCCCACATTTGTTATCAAACCGTAATCGGGTTCTGCAATATCCACCAGTTCCTTTATGTCGCCGGGGTGGCTCGCACCCATTTCTATCACGGCGAACTCGTGCCAGGGACGCAGTTTCAACAACGTAAGCGGCACCCCTATATGGTTGTTCAGATTCCCCTCCGTAGCAAGAAGGGAGTAACGCCGCGACAGGACGGCCGCCATAAGTTCCTTCGTCGTAGTCTTCCCGTTCGTGCCCGTTACCGCAAGTACCGGGGTCTTTAGCATCCTGCGGTGATAGAGGGCAAGCTGCTGCAATGCCGTCAGGACATTCCCTACCTTCAATACCCGCCCATCGGCATACGGGACCTCGCTGTCGCTGACAGCGTACGCACACCCCGCATCGAGAGCAGCCTTTACAAACAGGTTCCCGTCGAAGCGTTCTCCCTTTAACGCAAAAAACAACGCTCCGGGACGACACTTGCGGGTATCGGTAGTTACATCGGGATTCGACGAATATATCTCGTACAGTTCTTCTATTTTCACTTTCTTCTCAACATGTTAATCGCCCCGCCTGCAAACGGTTCGCGAATGTACTAAATATTCGGTGCGCCGCAAAACGGCCGTCATGCGCATATTACCGTGCCGCAGGAGTCGGGCCGTAAGCCTTTCCCACATGATATTCCAACAATTCTTCCACGGGCGAGGCAATTATCTTTCCCGTAACGACAGAACAGCTACGGCAAACCTTTTCAAGTTGCGGGGTGAAAGCCGCGGCTACCGAACCTACAAAATTTACCGGATAACTGCCTGTAGGGTACGGATGCAGGTTTCTTTTAACGAAACAGGCAAACCCTTCCTCCACGAGTTCCGATACATACGGCATGGCGATATTCTCGGCTGCAAAACGCGCAAATCCTGCAAGATACCGGTTCGGGTACGGTTCGGCATATACCCTCCGCACCGCTTCGGCCTCGGTAACGCCGTACTTTGCTCCAAACCGGCAGGCGACAGGGCTGGGCATAACCCCTTTCAGGTAATCGGACAAAAGCCTGCGTCCTATATACGCTCCCCCGCCTTCATCGCCGAGCACATACCCGAGAGCCGGCGTATGCAGTTCGCTCTCCCGCCCGTTCCAGAAACAGGAGTTTGTTCCTGTACCGAGAACAGCAACAATTCCGGCGCTGTCGCCGCACGTAGCCCGCGCCGCCGCGACAAGGTCGCTGGCGAACTCCATGCGGGCACAAGGCAGTACGGGAGAGAACAGGGCCGTAAGCCTTTCCGTTGCGGCAGCAGACAGCACACCTGCGCCGTAAAAGAAAAACGCATCCACATTTTCTTTCCGCACAACTTCGTCTATCCACGCCGACACTTCCTGCACAATCCCTTCCGTCCCGCCGAACAGAGGATTCAAACCGTCCGTATGCAGGGACGATGAAAAAGCCCCGTCCGAGACCCTCCACTCCGTTTTGGTAGAACCGCTCTCCGCTACAAGTATCATGCTGCAACACCTTTTATCCCTGCAAAATTACAATATGGGAAATGGCTTTGCAAGCAATATTCCCGGAAAACGGCAAACAAGGGAACAGGAGCAAGGGGAACTTCCCGGCATAATGCCGGACACCCGCCATGCGGCCTTGCCGATACCGGCTTCCCCTGCCGGAAAAGGAGGATTGCCGGACACACGCCACTCCGGCCACGGCATAAAAACGTGCGCCGGATTGTACAATCCGGCGCACTCAAAACGGTTAAACCGCTGTTATTATGAACTGCACGTTATTTTACAACTACCTTGTACGATTCGCCTGCTACATTTACTATATAGAGACCGGGCTGCACCTGTACAAATCCGTTGCCGGACGCATTCGCCATACGATACAGGACGCCGCCTGCCGAATATACCGAAACCTGCAAGCCGTCCGCTCCTTCAATGTTTATACCGCCTTCGGTAGCATAAACCTTAACAGCTCCGTTTTCTGAAACGTTCTCTTCAACACCGGAAAGGTCTGCGCCCGAGAATACGGCCGAGATTTCCAGTTCTTCGGTAACCTCGTACTCTATATCGCCGTACATCAGGAAGTTTTCATCATTGACATACTCCTCTCCGTTGATAAGGAGGCTCTGGAGTTCCGCTCCGTCAACGCTTACGGCAAAGATATATATCATGTCGCCGTATGTAAGTTCGTCGTACATGTTGTACTTCTCACCTGCCGGAGAAAGCGGGGTTTCGAGAGAACCGTTCTCTTCAGCCTCGGGATCGTACGTATCGCTTGTCCACACTTCGATATATCCGCTGCCGGAGTACTCGTACTTGAGTTCGTATTTCGCCAGGTCGAAGAGAGCCGATATGGTTGTAGGACCTGCCAGTTCAAACGTATAACCCTCAGTCACGGAATAATCGGCAAACACGTTCTCGCCATTGATGACAAGCGATACCGGCTGGCGGGTTGCATTGGCACTGAGCATTACGTTCAAGGACGTACCTTCAAGCAGTTTGTCGCCGTCGGCAACTGCAGCGCCATTGGCCGTAACGTTTATCTTGCCGCCGCTGGCAGTCTCGATTGTCAATTCATAATACGAACGGAAGTTTGCCGTAAGGGTTACAGCCTCGGCCTGGTCGTATTTGTAAACCGCTTCGGTGCTTACTATCTTTCCGCTTTGGTCGGTCCAGTTAACGAACTCGTTGTCCTCCCCGTTGGGTATTGCCTCAACCGTTACTATTCCGGTGCTCGAAACGGTAAGCTGGTCGGTTTCGGGGTCGCTTATCCTCACGCTACCCTTGGCATCGTCGGACGAAGCTACCGTTACGCTTCTTTCCGGTACCGGGATAAAGTCGAACTCAGCACGGTATACGGCATTTTCCGTTATGGCTTCAGTCGTATATACGGCATCGCTGCTTACAAGTTCTTCGCCGAGATACCATCCGGCAAATTCATAACCCTCGTTGGCGACAGCCGTCAACGTTGCCGTATCGGTCCCTTCCAGTCCGGCAGTTGCGGTAGTAGTACCTTCCTCGCCTATGTAGACATATCCTCTCGTTTCATCGCCCGACACTACCGAAACGGTATAAGCATCGAGGTAGAGGAAGAACTCTGCACATGCGGCAAACGGCTCGCCGTTTGCACTTGCAAGGCCTTTAAGCAACACGTAACGCCCTTTTGCGCCACCGGGTATATCAACGACATGGTCTACTGCTATCCTTGTAGTCCCGTCATACTCGAATACACCCTCTGCAACCTTTGCCGACTCGGCATAATTCTTCACATCCTCTTCATTATCCGAAACATAAAGTTCGTAGGAGGTCATGTTGCCGTTTCCGCTGTCGGTTTTCATGCCGTTGCGCGATACGTAGTTGAACGAAGTAAACGACTGCGATTTGCCGAGGTCGAACATTATCCAGTGGGGATAGGTCGTCTCGGTCGGGTCGTACTGCGAATGCCACCATGTTCCCCTGTTGTCGTCGATAGCCCACGATGCAGGGCCGTCGGTCGAAGATGTCCCGTCGTGATAGCTGTCGGCATATGCGGTCCACCCGTCGCGCGGGAGAGTGCTGTCCCATTCAAAGTTAGCCACCAAAGTAATATCGTCCGGCAAGGCATAGCGGAACAGGGCATTTTCAGACACCTCTTCGCCGGTTGCCTTATTTGTCCAGTTTACAAAAACGTAGTTCTCGTTGGCCACGGCCGTAACTTCCACGATTTCGGTCGTAGTTGTGGTCGTTACGCCTTCCGAGCCGATATACGCCTTGCCCATGGCCGCATTTGCGGTCTCTACCGTTACCGTACGCTCCACTACTATGCAGTCGGTTTCAACCTCTATCTCGGTTACCCTCAACCAGGGGTCGCCGTTTACCGTTTCAAGATAAAGGCGGACGTACCTTGCTGCTGCGCCGCCGGCCGTACATGCATACAGGTTGTTGGTCTCCGCCCCGCCTATGTCATCGGCAGTGAAAGATGCAACATCATTCCATACCAGCGCATCTTCCGAAATCTGGACCTTTGCAGTTCCGGTGGGGGCATCCCACAAAGCGCCCGACGTATTGCGCTGGAAGTAAAGGTTTATTGCGCATACGGTAGTTATATTACCGTAATCCAACTGGATATAGTCGCCTACCTCCTGCGCGGCATTGGACCAGAAAGAAGTCCCGTAGTTGTTGTCAATAAGGTTGTCCAACTCCCAGTCTCCGTCGTACTGATAGGCATACATTGACGATGTTACCGTCTGTGCTCCGGTATTCTGCCACGGCAGTGCAAAAAACGCCGATAAAACCAATAGTAATAATTTGTTTCTCATAAGCATAAATATTTATTGAAGAATCATTCTACCTTATTCCGGTATCTGTTCTACATTCCGCCTGTCGCCGGCACGTTACGGTGGCAGTACCGGCCCGCCGGCGGGATTATTGTCATGCCGAAAGATTCCCGGTTGCAGCAGCGTCGAGGACGATTTTGCAACCGGGAATTCCGTATGCCATGCTATTTCGATTCGGGTTTTCCCAAAAGTTTGAACATGTTCTTTTTATATGCTTCCACACCGGGCTGGTTGAACGGGTTTACGCCGAGCGTATACCCGCTTATGGCACATGCCGTTTCAAAGAAGTATATCATGGCCCCGAGGTAATTCTCCCTCACTGCGGGAATCACTATGCGGATATTCGGGACACCGCCGTCCACATGGGCCATCTGCGTTCCCAGTTCGGCCATTTTGTTCACATAGTCCACACGCTTGCCGGCCAGATAGTTGAGCATGTCGAGATTATCCTTGTCGTCCGGTATCACAAGTGTATTGTTTACGTTTTCAACCGATATTACGGTTTCAAATATGGAGCGTTCGCCCTCCTGTATCCATTGTCCCATGGAGTGAAGGTCGGTCGTGAAATCGACCGATGCCGGGAATATCCCTTTGCCGTCTTTGCCTTCGCTCTCGCCGAACAGCTGTTTCCACCACTCTGCAAAATAGTGGAGCTTGGGGTTGAAGTTGCCGAGCAACTCTATTTTCTTTCCGCGGCGGTACATTACATTTCTTATCGCTGCATATTGTGCGGCAATGTTTTTGTCTATCGACGAATTCCTGCACTGCTGCATCATGTTCTGGGCGCCGGCGACCAGGACCCTTATGTCGAATCCCGCCACTGCAATAGGGAGAAGCCCCACCGGGGTCAATACCGAATAGCGTCCGCCTATGTTGTCGGGTATTACGAATGTCTTGTACCCTTCGTTGTCGGCCAGGGTGCGCAACGCGCCTTTCTTTGCATCGGTTATGGCTACTATCCTCCTTTGGGCCTCGCCTTTGCCCACTTTGTTCTCGAGCTGTTTCTTGAGAAGGCGGAATGCTATGGCGGGCTCGGTGGTCGTTCCCGACTTGGAGATGTTTATCAGACCGAACTCCTTGTCTTCGAGAAACTCCTGCAAATCGGCAAGATAATCCTCGCCTATGTTGTGTCCGGCAAAAAGCACTGTTGTCTTGTTGTCGGTACGGTATTGCGAGAAACTGTCGAGCAACGCCTCTATCACGGCCTTTGCCCCGAGATAGCTGCCGCCTATCCCGATAACCACTACAAAGCGGCAACGTCTCCTCAAGTTATTTGCCGACGATTCTATTTCTGTCAGGAAATCGTGGTTTATCTCTGCGGGAAGGTTTATCCAGCCGAGGTTCTCACTCCCTGCCCCGCTTCCCGAATATAATGTCTTTACTGCATTTTCAATCTCCGGAGCAATCGCTTTCATAGCTTCGGACACTTCGGCGTCCAACGCTTTTTCCAACTCAAGTCTAATAGTATTCATAGCTATGCTTTTATTTTGCACCAAAGTTAATTATTTTGATAAAACGGACAAAGTTTTTTTAATATCTTCGCAAAAATTATAATCAGAACGGTTTTTCAACTAGCGAGACTGCATGCACCAATATACCATTCTAATCATAATGGGCGCATATTTCCTGATGCTTATGGCAATATCGCGCCTCACTTCGAAAGGGGGCAACAACGACGCCTTTTTCCGAGCAAACGGGCAATCGCCGTGGTGGCTCGTTGCCATAGGGATGATAGGGACTTCCATATCGGGCGTTACTTTCGTATCGGTACCAGGCATGCCGCAAAGCATCGGCATGACCTACATGCAAATGGTACTCGGGTTTGCCGCAGGCTATATCATTATCGCAAAGTTCCTGCTTCCGCTGTATTACAGGCTGAACCTGATATCCATATACAAATATCTGTCAGACAGGTTCGGGATGAGAAGCTATAAAACGGGGGCAACGTTCTTCATTATCTCTAAAATTGCGGGCGCTGCCGCAAGGCTGTATCTGGTAGTACTCATACTGCAACGCTTCATCCTCGACTACTGGGGAGTCCCGTTCACGGTTACGGCGCTTGCGATTATAGCCCTTATATGGCTTTACTCGCAACGCAGCGGAGTATACACGATAATCCGTACCGATGCGCTGCAAACCGTAGTGTTCATAAGCGCGCTCGCAATAATAATCTATTATGCGACGGACCGCATGGGACTGGACATGCGCGGGGCTGTCAGGACGATTGCAGAAGACCCCCATTCGCGTATTTTCGTATTCGACGACTGGATGTCGAAACAGAACTTCTTCAAGCAGTTTGTCAGCGGCATTTTCATAACCATAGTAATGACCGGGCTCGACCAGGACATGATGCAGAAGAACCTTACCATAAAGCGGCTGGGAGAAGCACAAAAGAACATGTACGTTTACGGGATAGCATTCATCCCCGTAAACCTGCTGTTCCTGGCGCTTGGCGTCCTGCTTATCCGCTATGCCGGAATGTTCGGGATACCGCTTCCCGCAAACGGCGACGAGATTCTGCCGCTTATGGCCGGGAACTACCTCGGGAGCATGGCTTTTTACCTTTTCTGCATAGGCATAATAGCCGCGGCGTTCTCAAGCGCAGATTCGGCGCTGACGGCCCTTACCACATCGTTCTGCATAGACATTCTCGAAACCGGAAAAATGGAGGAGGCGCGCGGCATACGCACCAGGAAAACGGTACACGTGGGGATGAGCCTCGCCTTTGCCGGAATAATGGTATTCATAGAGCAGCTCAACAACTCGAGCATAATAGATGTAATATACATCATGGCCGGATACACCTACGGCCCGCTTCTGGGGCTGTTCGCCTACGGCCTTTTCATGAAAAGTTCCCCGTGCGACAGGCATGTACCGTACATAGCGGTATGTTCGCCGGTAATATCGGCTTTGGCAGGATACCTTACGCAGCATGTATGGGGCTACAAAATGGGATACGAACTGCTTATGCTCAATGCCGCAATAACATTTGCCCTGCTCTACGCAAGTTCGCGCACGGGAAACGGGATGAAGATAAAGCCGCATACGGCATAGGCCGCAACCGCCAACGGCCCGGACAGGCCGCCGCAACGCCGCGGGGTTGCGTACCGTTGCGGCGGATTGCGTATTTTTGCACAACCGGTTCACACTAATGACACACTCCGTTTAAATGGACAAGTTATCATACAAGCTCAAAAGCGGGAAAAACTCGAAGTTCCTGTACTACCTTGCCGGCTACGCCAGGCTTCTCGCCCCGAAAATATTCGTACAGGCGAGGCTGAAAAGCACGCTCGGCTCCCTGGATGCGAGGGAAGACCGGGAATACATAACCGAAAGGGTGGATTATTATAACCGCCTGATGGAAAAGAGCGCCATCCCCGAAAACGCGCCGATGCTGCGGGATTACGGGCCTACGGGGCAGAAAGTCTACTTTTTCGACATGTTCCAGTATGCAAGGTGGTTTCCGCAATCGCTCAGGTTAGAACTGCTTCCGGGCGATATAACGTACGTTCCGCGACACCCTTCGATAGTGAAGAGCAGGCCATTGCACACCGACAACGCCAACTCGGTAATAATGAAGCTGGACAAGGTGAGGCATTTCATTTTCGTAAAGGACCCCATAAGGTTTTCCGACAAAAAGGATATGGTAATATTCCGCGGCAAGGTAAAGGGGAAGGAGTCGAGGCGGAGGTTCATGGAACTCTACTTCGGCAATGCCATGTGCGACCTCGGAGACGTAAGCAGGGACACCACCGACCCCGAAGAATGGCAGACGGAAAAGAAGAGCATACGCGACCACCTTGAATACAAGTTCATAATGGCACTGGAAGGGAACGACGTGGCAAGCAACCTGAAATGGGTCATGTCGTCGAACTCCGTAGCCGTAATGCCGCGCCCCACATGCGAGACGTGGTTTATGGAGGGAAAACTGATACCCGACTACCATTACATTGAAATCAGGCCCGACTTTTCAGACCTCGAGGAACGTCTCCGCTACTACATCGCCCACCCCGAAGAGGCGGAACGGATAGCCCGCAACGCCAACGAATATGTGGCGCAGTTCAAGGACCGGAAACGCGAACGCCTCATATCGCTTCTTGTCCTGGACAAATATTTCAGGATGACCGGCGGGTACGGGAACGCGGCAAGATAAAAAAGAGTTCCCGCAGCCGACTTCCTTGCCATACAATAACGGAGAGGGCGACCCGAACGGGTCGCCCTCTCCATGCTTTATCGGGAAGTATGCGGTATTTACCTGACCACAACCTTGTATGTCCCGCCATTTACCACTACGGCATACAGTCCGGCGGGGAGGGAAACGAATTCCGTTCCGCCCACCTTGGCCGAGCGTACATACATGCCGTTGATGTTGTATATGTCGGCCGTAGCGTTTTCAGCCACCACGTTTACACCGCCGTTTACAGCATAGACTTTTACGGCTTCATCGGCCGAAGCTTCCTCTACGCCGGTTATATCGTTACCCGAGAAGTTGGCTTCGATATGGACGTCGCCCTCTACGGGATATTCAATATCGCCGTACATTACAAGATCCTCGCTATCGGTATAATCTTCGCCGTTGATGTAGAAGCTCTGCATTGTCCCGCCGTCCACACCTATAAGGAAAATATAAATATTCTCCCCGTAAGTGAGGTTGCTGTATATCGGGTACTTGTCCCCTGCAGGATCTACCGGGAACGGGCCTTCATCGGTATACGTATCGGAAGACCACACCTCAACGTAACCGCTGCCGGTGCTCTCGTATGACAATATGCATTTTGCCGCTCCGTAAACTGCGCTTACTACAGTAGATTCGGAAAGCGTGAACGTATAGCTGTCGGTCTTTTCAAACTCCGCCAGGACATTGTTCCCGTTTACGTTCAAAGCCTCGAGGCCTTTTCCGGGATTCAGTTTTACCGTAACGGTAAGCTGTGTACCTTCGAGCACCTTGGTCCCGTCATTTATGGAACCGGAAGCATCGCTAACGGTTATCGTACCGCCCTGCTGGCTGTTGTCAACCGTTACTACGTAATACGACTTGAAGTTGGCGGTAAGCGTTATATCGCCTTCCTTGTCGTAGGAATACACCGCGTCGGTACTTACCTCATCGCCGTTGGCATCGGTCCAGTTGACGAATATGTTGTCTTCGTCCGCAGGAGTGGCCGAAACGGTTACTATACCCGTACTTGCAACGCTCAATTCGTCAGTCTCGGGTTCTACTATGGCTACG
Organism: uncultured Bacteroidales bacterium; assembly: GCA_949297125.1. GTDB lineage: Bacteria > Bacteroidota > Bacteroidia > Bacteroidales > G3-4614 > Caccoplasma_A. The sequence continues at coordinate 22,125 of CASFRS010000014.1, read as the reverse complement.
CTTCCCTTTGCCGGATCGGACGAAACAACCGTTACCGTCCTTTCAGCTACCGGGATAAAGCTGAATTTGGCCGTGAATGTTGCAGACTCCGTAATGTTGTCGATCGTATACTCGGCTTCGCTGCTCACCAGTACGCCTTCGGCATTGTACCAGCCGTCAAACTGATAGCCGGCTTCGGGAGCCGCCTTCAGCGTTGCAGAACCGCCCTCCTCTATGGATGCGCCGGCAGTCTCGCCGAATTCCGAATCATCTACTGCAACAGAACCGCCGTTTGAAGGCTGGGCGTTCACTACAATCTGCGACATGCCCTTCGCCACATAAAATACGTAGTCGCAATAGTTCAACTCCCCTATTCCCGTAGCGCAGGGGTTGCCGTTGAGCGAAGAGCCGTGTATTACAAACCTGACAACTACGGCGTCGCCGCTGTTCAAATCCTGCGGTATGGTTATCGGGAATATTATGCTGCCGTCCGATGCATCGGCCGTAGCTTCATCTTCAGAGGCGTTTATGTTGGAGAAAAGCGTAAGGGTCGATCCGCCCGAAGCCCACGCCCCTTCATACGGACCGTATATAAGGTCGTAATCGTCGGACGAAGTCATCATGAACACGCTGAGGTCGTCCCAACCGTCGGCACCGTAGGTAACCTTAAGGTCGAAAGAAGCCCCCGACTCAACCTGAACCATATCGGTCCTGTTGCTCCATGCCTGATTGGCTGCTCCGCCGTTAGGGTAGAACACCAGCGTAGAGCCTTCTATTACGCCTTCGGCATTGAGTATCTCGCCTTTCGACTGGGCGCGCTTGTTCCCTCCGGTAGTTACCGCCGGTGTACAGAAGTCGTCATACGGCGCAGGGGCGAAATTGGCCACATAGTTCTTGTCGCCTTCGGTATTATCCATCATCTCGGCCGACTGCGAAACCTCTTCGTCATCGAGCGTCCAGCAGATGAAGGCATAACCGGGGTTGGCTTCTGCCATAATCATTACCGGGCCTTCGGCCGTTGTGGAAACAGTACCTTTGCTGCCAATATAGGCAACGCCCATAGACTCGTCGTTCACGCCCACCGTAATCGTCCTGCTCGGTGCGCCTTCCTCGGGTACGGGTATCTGTATCTCGGCCACCTTGAGCCAGCTGTTCGATGCCTGTGTCAGGCTCATGCGGACATAACGCGCCGTCTTGTTCACCGCATTGCACGAATAGAGATAATTGCTTGCCGCATTCCCTATCTCGCTCTGCGAGAAACTGCCTATCTGCTCATAGGAAGAACCGTTGCTCGATATTTCCACCTTTACGCCTGCAGGCTGGTCGCCGGATGAGAAATAAAGGTTTACCTCCTGAAGGGGAAGTATGGAACCGAGATCCACCTGGATATAATGGTCTACGGCCTGTGCGATGCTCGACCAGAATACCGTCCCGAAATCGTTGTCGTGTACCTTGTCCAACGTATTCGATTCATAGACCGACATGTTGGACGTAACGTCTGCAATCGTATAGTTCTCCGCCGATGCCTGTCGGGTCGAGAACAGTGCAGCGCAAATAACCAGAAGTGGTAAAATTACTCTTTTCATAAGCACTAAATTATAATTATGTTATTTGAATTGATTTATCATTACTTCTTCCTGTACGCAATATCCTGTAAAATTACACAATTTATACTTACCGGAGAGTGTTTGCCCCTGTTGTTTTACAACTTTTAACTATTTGATGCCGTATACTGCCGGCATACATGCAAAAGAAGAGGCGCGATAATAAACGGTTATCGCGCCTCATCCGCTTGCGGCGTTATGGTTTTATGCTGCTGCTACGCATTCTCGTTGCGCCCGTGGCAGTTCTTGTATTTTTTTCCGCTTCCGCATGGACACGGGTCGTTGCGTCCGATCTTGGGCCCGGCCTTTATCGGCGTCCTGCCCTGCGAAGAAGTTTCGGAGCCGCCCGATGCGGTTGCCCCTTCCCTCTGTTCGGCCAACGTATCCTTCTGGGTTTTGTACCGGCTGAAGTCCTGCCGTTTTTCGGGGACGGCCTCGCGAACCTGCTGCGGCTCGCGTACCGGTATCCTGCCGCGCATCAGTATGGCCACGCTTTTGCGGTTGGTTGCATCGAGCATGTCGCGGAAAAGCCCGAACGACTCTATCTTGAATATCAACAGAGGGTCTTTCTGCTCGTAACTTGCCGCCTGTACCGACTGGCGCAACTGGTCAAGGTCGCGCAGGTGCTCTTTCCACGCCTCGTCTATGGTATAGAGAAGCACCGCCTTCTGGAACGCCTTGTTTATCGATTTGGCCTGGCTTTCATACGCTTCCTTCAGGTTGCAGGTTATATTGTAGAAACGTTTTCCGTCCGTTACCGGCACGAGGATATTGTCGTACCGTTCGCCCTGTTCCTCGTATACCTGTTTTATTACGGGATAGGCCGTTGCGGCCAGAGCTTCCGACTTCCTGTTGAAAGCCTCCGTAACCGCTTCGTAAAGCTTGTCCGTCAGTACCTGCGGCTTTTCGTTCCGCATGGTTTTCTCGTCGAACGGCATCTCTATGGAGAATGTTGTCATGACATCCCCCTTGAGGGCCTCGTAGTCCGATTCGGGAACATGCGCCTCTACCATTGCCGATACGCAATCGTACATCATGTTCATAATGTCTATGCCTATCCTTTCCCCCATAAGGGCATGATGCCGTTTGGAGTATATCAGCTCCCGCTGCGAGTTCATCACGTCGTCATACTCGAGAAGCCTCTTTCGTATTCCGAAGTTGTTTTCCTCCACCTTGCGCTGCGCTTTTTCTATGGAACGGGAAACCATGCTGTGTTCAATCATCTCCCCCTCCTTGAAGCCGAGGCGGTCCATTACCTTGGCTATGCGCTCGGAACTGAAAAGGCGCATGAGGTTATCCTCAAGCGAAACGAAGAATACCGACGAACCGGGGTCGCCCTGACGTCCTGCACGTCCGCGCAACTGCCTGTCCACACGGCGGGACTCGTGCCGCTCCGTACCTATTATGGCCAAACCGCCCGCATTGCGTACCGATTCGGAGAGCTTTATGTCCGTTCCGCGGCCGGCCATGTTGGTTGCAATCGTAACTATTCCGCGCTGACCCGCCTGGGCTACTATTTCGGCCTCGCGCTGGTGCAGTTTTGCATTCAGCACATTGTGCTCTATCTTGCGGAGTTTCAACATCTTGCTGAGCAACTCCGAAATTTCGACCGATGTCGTTCCCACCAAAACGGGACGGCCGGCATTTACAAGGCTTTCTATCTCCTCGATTACGGCATTGTACTTCTCGCGCTTGGTCTTGTAGACACGGTCGTTCATATCCTGCCTTATGACAGGCTTGTTGGTGGGGATCGTAACGACGTCGAGCTTGTATATGTCCCAGAACTCGCCGGCTTCCGTCTCGGCCGTACCGGTCATACCCGCAAGCTTGTGGTACATGCGGAAATAGTTCTGCAGCGTTATAGTGGCGAACGTCTGGGTTGCGGCCTCCACCTTAACCCGCTCCTTGGCCTCGATTGCCTGGTGCAGGCCGTCGGAATAGCGGCGGCCCTCCATAATACGCCCCGTCTGCTCATCCACTATCTTAACCTTGTTGTCTATTACCACATACTCCTCATCCCTGTTGAAGAGCGCGTAGGCCTTCAGCAACTGGTGTACGGTATGCGTCCGCTCCTGCTTTATGGCGTAATCCTGCAACAGGGCGTCTTTTTTCTCCTGCTTTTCTTCGGGAGAGAGTTTCTCGTTCTCCAGTTCGGACAACTGCGCCCCTATATCGGGCAGGACGAAAAACTCGGGGTCGTCCATATTCTTCGATATGATATCCAACCCCTTGTCGGTCAGGTCCACGCTGTTGTTCTTTTCGTCGATTACGAAATAGAGGGGATCGGTAACTATATGCATCTGACGGTTGTTGTCCTGCATGTAGAACTCCTCGGTTTCAAGCATCAGCGACTTTATTCCCGGTTCGCTGAGATATTTTATCAGCGGTGTGTTCTTGGGCAGCCCCTTGAAGCAGCGGTACAGAAGCAGGGCCCCTTCGCGGCGCACCTCCTTGTCGTTCGAGGCAATCTTCCGTTTTGCCTCCGAAAGCAACTGCGTGGCAAGCGACCGCTGCGCCTTGTACAACTCTTCCACTTTCGGGCAGAACGCCTCAAACATCTGATCCTCGCCCTTGGGTATCGGGCCGGAAATTATAAGGGGCGTACGGGCATCGTCTATAAGCACGGAGTCGACCTCGTCCACTATGGCGTAGTTGTGCATCCGCTGCACGAGGTCGTTGGGCGAAATGGCCATATTGTCGCGCAGGTAGTCGAAACCGAATTCATTGTTCGTACCGAAAGTTATATCGGCAGCGTAAGCCTTGCGGCGGGCATCGGAATTGGGCTGGTGCTTGTCTATGCAATCCACCGACAGCCCATGGAACATATACAGCGGGCCCATCCACTCCGAGTCGCGCTTTGCCAGATAATCGTTCACCGTTACCACGTGCACGCCGTTTCCCGAAAGGGCATTGAGGAATACCGGCAGGGTAGCCACCAGGGTCTTGCCCTCGCCTGTCGCCATTTCGGCAATCTTTCCCTTATGCAGCACAACGCCGCCGAACAGCTGTACATCGTAGTGCACCATGTCCCATGTTATCTCGTTCCCCCCTGCAACCCAGTGGTTGAGATATACGGCCTTGTCGCCTTCAATCCTCACGAAGTCGTGCGTGGCGGCAAGATTGCGGTCAAAATCGTTTGCCGTAACCACGGTCTCGGGGTTCTCTGCAAAGCGGCGGGCCGTATCCTTTACCACGGCGAATACCACGGGCATCACTTCGTCCAGTACTTTCTCGTACTGCTTCAACATCGTCTTTTCCAGGTTGTCTATCTCATGCCATACCGACACGCGCTTGTCGTAAGGGAGCGTTTCGACCTCAGCTTTCAGTTCGGCCACCCGTTTCTTGTAATCGGCTACCGATTCCTGTATATGGGCCTTTACTTCGTCGATTTTTGCACGGAGCGCATCGTTGTCAAGCGTTTTTATCTTTTCGTACTCCTGCTTTACCTGTTCGACATACGGCTGGATTTCCCGCATGTCGCGCTGCGACTTGTTTCCGAAAAGCCTCTTCAATATATCGTTTAGTGTCATAATCCTTAGTTAAGTTTATTGTTCCGTACCGTCCCCCGTGCCCTGCACCGGTCCGGTACATCCTTGTTCCGGTTTTTATTGTTCTCTGTTATTTTATCTCGGGCAATGCCAGCGATGCTGACGCGCTCGGGGCCCTGATACGCAACGCACCCGAAAGCGTCGGGGCTATCTGCGTAGCGTTCACCTGGCGCATTATATGCTGCGGCGTTATGTTTTTTCCAAAAAATATCAACGTTGCCGGTACGGCATTGTAATGTACGTACTTATTGGGAGTCGTATCGTCTTCGTAGTTAATCTCCCATCCCGGCTGGATGGTAAGGACAAGATCGCCCGACAACTTGCGGTTGTACTTGCGGCGCACGGGTGCAACCCAGCTCAAATCGCCGTGCATTATCTGACGCGCCGTCATAACATCCTGCACCCCTTCCATTTGCGAAAGGAATTCCGCGCTTTTTACCACAAACTCGTCAAAGTCGTGTCCCTGTTTCTCTACCAGGGCCTTGTCCAGATATATTTCGCCGGCATTATAACCCAACACCCACTGCTCGTGCGAGTAAAGGGCCATAAGGTAATAGTTCAGCAAAGCCGCAGCCTTGCGCGGGTAGAACTCCCCAGTGGGAATGCCGTACAGCCCGTGCGGACGCCCCTCCGCATCGGTATACCCTGTCGAAACCACATATATCAGGGCATTCTGCAGTCCCACGTTTTTATCTATACAATCAAGCAAGGAGGCTATCTCGCCGTCGAGCCTGATATATGCATCCTGCAACTCGGCCCCGTAATCCTGTACGGAGTGCCCCATGTAATTGCCGCCATAGTACCCTACGCACAGATAGTCGGGCACCTCGCCTCTGCCGAGCAGGCCGTTTTCTATAAATTTCCGGGCTACACGGGTAACCTCGGCATTCACAAGCGGGGAATGCTTGAAGTTGGAATATTTGTCTGCACCCGCAAAGCGGTAGCCGAAAAGGAATTCCGGGGTATCATACGGTATGCCGGTATATTTGTCCGCACCGTACAACGGCTTCCACACCATGGTGTCGATACGCATGTCTACCCCGTCCCTTATATTGAGTTCGTTTATATAATGCGGTATATCGCGGTAGTACGTAGTGGTTGCCCACTTCCCCGTGGCATCGTCCAGCCAGAAGGCGGCGTTTGCCGCATGCCCTGCTGCGATGATTGCCATATCGGCCTCGGGAGCTACGGAATAGACGCGGGACTTGCCCAATGTCGCCGATTTAAGTTCGTCGGGGACAGTCGAAACAGCAAGGGCATCGGGCGAAAGGGCAGACTCGGTAAAGTTCCCGAGTTGCTCGGAATCATACAAGACCGGCCTTACAACACGCTCTTCCCTGATAAAGCGTTCGTTTGAAATTATACCGTGCCACGACGGGTACGCCCCGGTATATATCGTGGCGGTCGACGATGAACGGTCTGCCCGCGCATACCCGAAAGAGACCTGTTCATATACGGTTCCCCCGGCAGTCAGGCGGTTGAACCCCTTGTCGCCGAACAGGTGGCTCATCCGTTCAAGATAATCGGACCTCAACTGGTCGACGGTTATCCCCACGACAAGGCGCGGCGCATCGTCGGGCGCGGTCTGCGCCTTTACCGGCAATGCAGCGAGAACGAATACTATGGGAGCGAAAAGCCTATTCATCAGTTACTGTATCGGGAGTTTTTCTTCGGAAAGCCCCTTTTTCTACCGCCACATAAGCAAAAGAGCGTACAAGCAGGATTGCCATAAGGGGCAGACAGGCGGCATTGATCTTTTGCGGGATATATGCAAGCCCCGCAACCAATCCCAAAACGAGCGCAAAATTAATAAAATGATAAAAATAGAGAAACCTGCCGGCCTTTTTAAACCATACGGCCACAGCTATCACATACCAGAAAGGGTGCAGCCAAAGGGCGTTGTAGTTCGACGATACCGCCGGATGCTCTGAGAACAGCAGCAGGAAATATATCAGCAGGCCGAGAGTTCCGAATACCGCATACAGCAGCGTATCGAGAACCCTGCAATGTTTCCCCCTGCGCAGTTCCCCGACGGTAATAGACAACACAAGTATAAAGAGCAGCACATTCACGCTCCACGGTGTAAACAGGGCAGCAAACCGGCCACCACCCGACACTCCGGGCGAAGGTTCCACTACGGCAACCGGTTCGCCCGTTGCAAGGGGTCGCAACGACCCGTCAGGGCCTTCTATCGCAGAACCCGCCAGAAGGGTTTCAGTTACGGCAGGCAAGAACGGCGTCGCCACGAAATCCACGCGGCAGTCTACCTCTCCGCCCAAAACCAGGTCTATCCCGAACGTCATCCACGGATATGATGCGGTAGAGGCGTGTATCATTTCCCTGAACGTAGGGAATACGGCCTGCGGCGAATAGACAAGGATACCGTCGACGTTTCGTGAAATCATATCGCGCGGGCGCGTGGCACAGTTGTCATACAGGAAAGAGTAACGGTACACAGCATTTGAAGGCAACGCGTTTATGTTCAGCGCCCTGAACAGATTCCGCTTCTCCCCGTGCGTCAGGTTCAACGGCAGTTCTGTTACGCCGCTGCCGCGTTCGGCGTACATCGACACGAAGTCGATATACGTCATTATGCCTATGGAATAATCCGTCTCGCCTTTTACGAAACGGCAGGTAAAATGCGGCGTCCTGAACGAGAACACGCCGTAATGGTATACTACGTCGAAGTTGCGTGCCGGTATGTTCACCCTTATTCCCGTATGCCCGTAAAGTTCGTATATGCGGCTGCCGGGAGAGCAGGTAAGCAGCGAAACCCTTATCGAATCATTGTCCGCCCCGGCACGCATGGCCGAAGCCGTACCGGCAGCCGTGCACGGCAGGAAAAGCAGTGCAAGCAAAACCAGCATCCGGGATATTGCAGTCTGTATTTGGTCCGTTTTTTTCACAATCAGTCGGTACTGTCGGTTTGGTTCTTAGGGTCTTCGTGCCCCATATTGCGCATATCCACGCCCGATGCGCGCTGGTATATACGCAAATCGAACTGCGGTATTACAGCCAGCAGATGGTCTATCACATCGGCGGCAAAAGCCTCGTAATATTCCCACACCTTGTTGCTGCTGAAAAAGTAGAGCTGCATGGGGAGGCCTTCGGTTGTGGCGGCGAGATAGCGCACCATAATGGTCTGGCTTTGCGCCACTCCCGGCAGGTTGCGCAGGTACTGCTCCATATATACGCGGAAAAGTTTCAAGTTGGTAAAGTCGCCGCGGCTTTTTTCCTCCTCGCTGCGGTTTGCCATATACTCCGCAACGGCCGGATATTTTTCCGACACGCGCGCTATCAGTGCAGCACCGGCAAACCCCACACTGTACATGTCGATATTTACCGACCGCATTATGCGTCTCCCCGGCGATTCCGACATCCCGCGCCAGTTCTGGAACGAATCGGTCATCAGCACCATGGGGGGCACTGTCAGTATGGTATTGTCGAAGTTCCTTATCTTCACGGTGTTGAGAGAAACCTCAAACACGACGCCGTCGATATTTTTCGACGGCATGGTTATCCAGTCGCCCGGACGGAGCATGTCGTTCCACGAAAGCTGTATCCCGGATATAAGGCCCACCAGGGAATCCTTGAACACCAGCGACAGGATCGCCGCCGAAGCTCCCAGTCCGGCAATCAGCGTTGCCGGCGACTTGTCCACAAGGATGGCGATTATTATTATGATGCCTATGAATATTATTATAACCTGCACCGTCTGGAACAACCCTTTCAACGGGCGGTTCTTTATGCGCGGGCTGTTCTGGGCCATATCCGAAAGTGCGGTTACAAAACCTCCCAACGCCCTCATTATGGTTGCGACAATATATACAAGGCTCAGTTTCTCGATGAGACCGAACAGGAACATATCGTGCGGGAATACCATGGGCAGCATTGCATACACCACGAAAGCGGGGACTATGTTGGCTATCCTGCCCGGCAACTTGCGTTCAAAGAGGTAATCGTCGAACTTGTTGTGCGTTTTTTGCGCAATTCTCTTCAGCGGGCCGTTTATGATCCATTTGCAGAGGTAATCGGCCCCTATCGCCAGCATGACAATGAAAACAGCCGTAACTATGCGGGTTACCGTATCGCCCGTTTCGGGCGAGAACCCCATATCCTCCACCAAAGAATAAATAAATCCCGTAAATACGTTTTTCTCTTCCATCTCTGCGTCGAAGTGTTTTTAAGGCAACTTGAACATTCTCTCCATTAAGCGCCATTTCTCGTCCGAACGGGCGCCGGGCGCGCTTTTCTGGAAAACGCCCACCATATCTTCCCACTCTGCCTGGCGGGGCAGCGTCGCAAGGAGGGAAAAAGCCTCGTCCCAGTCAAAATCGGCAACGGTTTCCACTATCATGAACAACATGTTGCCCGAAATGTATATCTCCATATCCACGACACCTATCCTGCGCAACCCTTCGGGAATCTCCTTCCAGATATTTTCAGTTTCGTGCCATTTGCGGTACCGGGCTATCTTTTCAGGATCGTCCACCAGTTCAAGCACCTGACAATAGCGTTTCGTGGCGGACTCCCTTGCCGGTACGGCGTACCCGCTCTTCAAACTATCCATATACATTCCGTTATGCGTATTTACAATAAGGCGTTTCCGTCTGCAAATGTAGGTATTTTTCCAATTATGCAAAACCGCCGTAAACAGATATATGGGCCAATTATATTTTACGGGGGGAAAGATATTTGCGCCGCATCCCCGTTCCCGGTTCCGGCATGTGCGGCAAAACGCAAAACGGCACGCTGGCAGAAAAGAGCCCGGGAGGAAGGTTTTGTATAAACCCCTTCCTCCCGGGCAGCATACATGTCCGCTTCCGCATTCCCCCTCCCCCGTGCGGTACGGCTTCTTGCCCCGCAACGGGCCGGGGGAGGGAAAGCGGTTCTTACCGGGTCTTTTTCCCTCCGTCCTGCGGGGTGTGCGAATCATCTCCCTTCTTCCCCAGACGGCGGTTCATCCGTTTGTTCTTCCTCTGCATTTCCACTATCGAGTCGTCTTCACGTATCCTGTTGACAGCCTGCCACAAGATATAGCGCAAATCCATATCGGTTATTTCCCCCATGCCGTATTTGTCCAACAGATACAACCGCGCCATGGACGAAAACTCGTCCCACGCCGTACTGTCCAGGTTGGGGTTCGTCGCCACATCCACCAGATAGGCGGCCGCGCCCTCTTCCAGCGAACGGTATTCTTCATAGTAATAGCGTTTGTATTCAGGGGGTATTCTCCTGTATATCTCCCTCAGGAGTTTATCGGTCTGCCTGCCGAAAACGCCTTTAAGCCCGCGCTCTATTACACCGAACTTGAGCAAGGCCGACCTGATGTCCCAGAGACCGCTTTTCTCCATTATAATCCCAATCTCCTTGTTGTTAGGGTTATAGAACGATGCCGTGGTGTCGTCGATGCCCAACTTGTTCCTGAGTTTCTCGGGGACATCCCCGAGCGTCTTGTACAGGCGCGTTCTCAGACGCAGCCTGCTGGCCATCTCCTTGGCCTGAAGGAGCATATCCTCATATGGCGATATTATATCGGGGATATTTTGCACAAGCCCCATTTCCGTACGGTATAAAGGCTTGCGCCTTTCGCCGTTCACCTTCAGCATTCCAATCGGTTTTACGGCCCTGTTCCAGACTCCTTCCGGGTCTTCCAGCGCCAGGTACAGGTCTTTCAGCCTGAAATCATAATCATCATCCAGTCCGCCATAATAGGGGATGTCGCCTTCGGGCCTCATATAACCGGGAAGTCCCGGATAGTAGCCCTGGCCGTTCATCCATTCCTTCAACATCTCCTCATACTCCTTGTCGGAGATATTATTATCCCTGTAAAAGAAAGGTCTGTACGGCGACTTTACCGGAGTCTCTATCGCGTAATTATGCTTTGTCCCCGGCCCGGTATCCTTGAAGAACGGATTGTTCTCCAACCATTTATCGCCGTCCTCAGGATTGAACATCCGCCATGTAAGTTCATCGCCGCTGAGGAACGGGGCATCCTTGTAAGCGTTTCGCTGGCTGCCGTGCCGCCCGGGGCGGAACTGTGCCAGGGGTCTGTCATAAGGGTATGAAACATCTTCCCTTATCGGGGCAAGGTATTCGCGGTCCACAAAAGTTTCGGTAGGGTCGTCGTAATAAATCTGCCCTTCCACTCCCCGGTCTATTATGTCGTCCAGGTCTTCATTAAAGCGGTACACCCTGTTGCTGTTCACCAGGTTCATTTCCCGGTCGTCAGGCAGGACGGGAGGGTGCTCCTGTACTGCATCGTTGCCGACTTTCCCGCGAGGTCTGAATATCCGGTCGAGTTCGGCGGGGTCAGCCAGTCCCGCACCGGACGGAGAGGAGAGTTCCGATTCGGTAATCATCCTGTCCAAATCCGCGGGCAACAGGCTTTCGATATCGATATCCGACAGGTCCGCCCCCGACACGTCGGCCGGGCCGTCCTGCCCGGCATCGTTGCCGGCTTTCCCGCGTGTCCTGAATATCCGGTCGAGTTCGGCGGGGTCAGCCAGTCCCGCACCGGACGGAGAGGAGAGTTCCGATTCGGTAATCATCCTGTCCAAATCCGCAGGCAACAGACTTTCGATATCGATATCCGACAGGTCCGTCCCCGACACGTCGGCCGGGCCGTCCTGTCCGGCATTGCCGCCGGCTTTCCTGCGAGGCCTGAATATCCGGTCGAGCCATGCAGTGTTCATCCGTCCCGCACCGGGCGGAGAGGGGAGTTCCGATTCGGTAATCATCCTGTCAACATCCCCGGGCAACAGGCGTTCGGCACCGGTATCCGGCGGGGCGGCCTCTGCAACGCCCCGCCGGGCAGAAGACTTTTTAAAGGCACGGAAGGCCGGCAGTTCAAATACCGGGCGGGCCCCAAGCCCCCTGTATTTTATCCCGTACGGGAGATTCCCGTTCTCGTAGTACTCCTGCGGAGTATCCACAAAGGGGTTTTCCCGTATCTTTTTCATTGCATAATAATCGGCAAAATCGAATTCCCTTGCCTTGACTACACTCCCGGGGGCGATCCACCTGTGGTTTCCCGACATATCGGAAACTTTAAGCAGCCCCGTTTTTTTGTCAGTGCCCAGATAGTGTAACAATCTGCCCCTGTCGTCCGACAAGAAAATCAGTTTGCCGCCGGAACTGTTCCTCCCCTGTCCGAAAAGCAGGGCCGGACGGCGGCTCAGCACGTCCATTACCCCGCCGGCAAAGAAACCTATTCCGGCGTTTGCGGCGGCATTTGCAATGATATTCGTCAAGGTCGGGAAATGTTCGGGGTTGCGGTATATTGTGGTAAGCATATCGCGCATTACGGACTGGGAAGCCTCCGAGGTTGCCTGCATGGACGATGCCGCGAGTATGTTCTTTCCGGCCAAGGCAAGCTGTTTCCCCCTGGAGAGCGCCAGTTTGTTTACCAGAAGTTCCATTTCCTCCATACCCCCTTTTGTAGCTACAAGATTCTTCAGTATGCTGTTCCTGAAGTTCATTACCGAATGCATGGAGGCATTCTTGAAAAAGAACCTCTGCATCATGGCGTCCACCAGGAGGTCGGTAGCGCCCACGCCGAAAACGTAGGCATTCCGCCTGGCTCCGTCAATCTTCTTTCCCGTTGCCTTTTCATACGAATCGAGCTCCATGGCCGCTTCCGCCATGCTGCTGTTGGCCGTAGCAGAAAGAGTTCCGACCAAAGAGGCCGCACCGAGCCACGGGCTGACCATCCGCAAAGCCAGCGGGACGGCATTTTGCACAACCGACGACATTATGTCGCCGGCCATTGCCCATCCTTTTGCAACCGGCATCTGCTCCCGCGCGATATTTGCCTCCCGCCTTATTTCCATCCCCCTGCCGCCGCTCCGGTATATCGAACGCACATAATCCTCGTACTTCCCGGGCGAGGTAAAGGTATCTTTGGCTTTTATCAGATTCCCGAGCACGGCGATCTGCCCGTCCAACGAAGCGGCGTACTCCTCCGGCGTCCTGCCCTGCAACACGGCGTCCTGCGCTCCGACCTGCCCCAGGCGCCTTTTTTCCGACAATATTTCATTGCGCATCTTCAACATATCGGCCCTGGACAAGTCGAACAGCGTTTTCCCCTGCTTCTCGCTTCTCAGCATTATACCGCCTATATTGTCGATGAAACCCGCTTCATCGAAATACTTTGAAACCGCATTCCCCCGGAAATACCTCGCATCGTTCGACATGCGGCCGGCAAAGAGCTTCATTCCGTCCGCGAACGATGTTACCGTATCGGGAGGCGCAACCGATGTACCGTGATAAGGCATGAACGCCCCGCCCTCCTCCTGCCTGGGCGAATTGAATACGCGCCGCCTCTCTCCGTACGCGGGAGGACGCATTATATACGGGCCGAGCGTTTCGGACACCTTTTCCGACGGTCGGGGCATCCTGCCGTACAACGCCTCCCCGTACGGCATATCGGGCAAACCGAATTCATACGCCGCCCCTCCTGCTTCCGCCCCGACCATGGCGCGGCGCACACTCCGCAACTTGTTGCCGGCAGACCTCAAGCGAGGCCGCACTTCTTCTGCAACAGGCCCCGAAATCCGGTTCTTGCCGCTACGCGGGTCATACCATTCCCTGTAACCGGTATAAGGCCCGTTTGCCCCCATGCCCCCGGCGAAGCCTCTCCCGGGTGTGTTATGGAGCCTGTAAAGGTAATTCATTGTAGGTTGCGCCCCGTACCACTGCCGTTCGCGCGATTCTTCCCTCTTTTTCCTGTCTTCTCCCTTATCTTTTTCCTTATTGCTGCTCATAAATCAAAACTTTAAACTACATTTCCAAATTCATAATTCCGTTTTCGGCTTCCTGCGGGGTACAACCGTTCGCCAAAAGCATATCGTACAGCAGCCCCCTCTCTCTGCCGGAGAGCCTTTCCCCTACCTCTATCGGAGGGAGCGGCGGCATCGCCCCGGGCGGGATACCGTCCATACCGCCCTGCATCATCCCGACCCCCGATTGTGGGTCTGCCATACCCCCGCCGGCATACGGGTCATATCCGCCCTGCACCGGAGGCGGCACGCAAGTCATCCCGGGCATCGCCCGCGGCGGCTGTCCGGCCCGGACATCATTGCCGTCCGGCATCCGGCCGGTCTCTTTTTCCCGTCCTCCCCGCTCCTTTCCACGGCCGTTGATATCCTCCAGCAATCCGTATATTCTCTTCTTCACAAGGTTCCGGCACACAGGCCCGTCCTGCCCGCAGAGACATGTACTGAACTCTCCGGCAATACGCCTTAAACGCTGCATGGATTCCGATGTGCTCTTCTCCGAAACGGGCAGTTCCGACGGGGAGGCCAACAGCTTCAGGCCTTCGGCCAGGAGGGCAAGCGACTTCCGTCCGGGCGACGCCCTTCTGGAGTGCTCCTTCCGGCAAGCCTCGTAAAACCCGCACCCGTTCTTTACATCCGCAATTATCATCTCCGCATCATACAACGGGGCGGGATGCATCACCCCGTTCTCTTTTCTGTTATTTCCCATAATAGCTACACATAAGGTTTTACACACAAGTCAACTGCCGCCTTTAGCCTTGTTTGCCGCTTTGGTACTCCAGAAGCGGTCCAGATTGCCGAGGCCTTCCGATACACCGGCAAGCATGCTGCCCGCCGAGTTCATGTAAGAATTGGCCGTATTGCCGTACAGACCGGCCCTTGAGTTCTGGACGGACGACTTCAGGTTCAGGTAATTGTTAAATACCGAGTCTTTCCATTGCGCCCCTATGCCGGCAGCATTGTTGTATGTACCGGCAAGGGCGTCGGACATGTTCTTCTGCATGGCAGCCACGCTCTCCTGCGTTCCGCCGGAAACGGCAATCCTCTTGCGGTTCTGCGAAGCCTGCCGTTTCTGTTCGTCCCTGAAGCGGCTGAATAGCGCCTGCACGTCCGCCCTGTCGGTATAATCCTTATAATACTGCGAATTGAACAGCGTGTCCATCGATTTTTCGCTTATGGCAAGCTGTTCGAGAGCTTTCCTGTTCGCTTCTTCCGCGCGCCGCCTCTGCACGCCCGCCATAATTCCACTGAATATCGTTTGTAATAGCATACTTGAAAATTTTTACGTTGATAAAACAATTCCTTTCCAATTTCACATCAGCACACAAATATCGGCACGTAACTTTGTCGCCGGCTGGTATAAATATCAAAAAGAGTACAGGTTATGGACAAATGCAACACCGGCGCCGCAACCGGGACGAACCGTTGCGGACGGCAAAAAGAAAAGAGGGAAAAAGAAGAACTTTTGAAAATGTGCTACGACAGGCTGCGGGAGATGATTCCTGCATGCACCAGCGAAACCACGCTTATAAAGTGTATCGAAATGCTCGAGAAGCAGGGCACCGGAACAAAGGAAGAAGAGGCGAAAGAGAAGCGTTTGTACGCCATAGCCGCAACACTCGACCGGTTGTCGGAACTGAATGCCGGATAGGTGCGGAGCGTACAACACTCCGGCAGTGCGGGAGATGCAAAAAAACCGTCCTCATACATTGCAGGCCGGGCAAGGTAAAAACGGAGGTGCAGACGGGCGTGCCGCCGGAAAAAGTCGGCAGGGGAGAGAAACGGCGGGGAAAGCTGCAACGCCGGCCGCAAGGGGAATTCAGAACATGACGCTTGCCGCACCGCCCACAAGGAGGTTGTGCTGGCAGTGACCGGGCTGGAACGGCGACTTTGCAATAAGGTTGTAATCGGCCAGCAGCGACACGCGCAGGTCGTCGGTTGCGAGGAAAGAAAGAGATGTTCCGAACATCGCGCCGAAACTTCCGTAAGAACGCGGCATTCCGTAATCGTTCCACGAATCCTTGTGCCAAAAGAAATTATATCCGGCAAGTGTTTTTGCATCCCAGCTCCAGCGTTTGCTCAGCGGTACGGAATAGAACACTCCGGCATACGGAGCCATATACCCCAACCACCCTTCGAGAATCTCGTCGTTCAACGCAACGACATTGTTGCCTATCCTGAAACTTGCACCGACACCTATGTTTCTGTGGGGAAACCATGCCCCTTCGTATCCCACTCCGTTACCGGCTTTTACATTTATATACGTCCCGTCCGAAAGATAATAGCCGCCAAGTACCAGTTCAGCCCCCGCCACAAGACGGAAAAAGGAGGGTTTGCGGCCCCAGTCCCATTCGGGAAGAGTCTCGGGCACGTCTTTCAGACCTTTGTCCTTGAATATCAGGTCGGCAAACAGGTAACCGAGTTCAGTTGCGAGAATCCCTATGCCTGCCCCCGTTATTATATCGCTGCCCCAGTGCCGCATGTTGAGCTGTCGCCCCACCCCGGTAGCGACAGCCATGGTGTAAGAACCCATTGTTACCCACGGCGAAAGGTTGCCGAACTCCTTGTTGAGCATCGTGGCCGTCATAAATGCCTTTGCCGTATGGCCGCTCGGGAAAGAGTTGTATGCGCTGCCGTCGGGACGCCGCGTATCCATTGTATGCTTTAAAAGAGTTACAGACCCGGCCACAAGCGCTACGGAAAAGGCATCGGAGGCGAGCATCCGTCCCCACGACGAACGTCCTTTCACCCCGCCTATTTTCATTCCCAGCATAACGGCCGCCGGGGCATATTGCAGCCAGTCGTCGAAGCCGCTATGGAATACGGTCGTGTAGCGGTTTTCGTATGTGGAAAATTTGTTGTCCTCAAACTTCAGCGATGTTCCCAGAATAATGGCCGGCAGGGCGGGAGCCAGTATCGAAAAGGTTTTGGACGAGGTTATTTTGTCCAGTTTAAGTGCGGCGGGGGAATTCAGGCGGTTTATCAACCGCACGTCGCGGGGAGAGGGAGCGGACATCACGCTGTCGTCCGGCAACGCAAGGGCGGCCTCTTCCGCCGGGCAATCGGGCAGGCCGTATAAAACGTCCGAAAATGCAACCGTCGGTACAAACCCGATAAAAAACGTCAGTATGGCAAGAAACTTCAAAAACCGCATCATCACAAAATATGTTATACCAAAATCCTGAAACAGCGCAAAAATACTAAATAAAACGACAAATAGAACATTTTATGCGGCAAACGGGACACGGACGGTGCATAACGGGGCAAATTATGCGACATCCGGACTACAATATCCATACATGCGGAGAATATTGAGGCGGCATATAGCATAAAATCGGCAAAAAGAGTAATTTTGCATTATTGTAGAATTTTTTCACGCACCGTTACACCAACCAGAACCAGCAACCCAATGAGCGAAAGAGCACTGTTTGCAACGAAGATAGGAGTGATAGCATCCACCGTAGGGTCGGCGATAGGCCTCGGCAACATATGGAGATTCCCTTACATTACCGGACAGGACGGCGGGGCGATCTTCCTTATAGCGTACATAATATGTATCCTGCTGATAGGCATTCCGCTTATGATAGCCGAATTCATAGTAGGGCGGAAGGCCAAGTCGAACGTAGGGAGGGCGTTCACCAGGTTGAAACCGGGGTCGCACTGGAACATTGTGGGATACATCGGTATAGCCGCCTGCATAATAATACTCGGCTTTTACATGGTAATATCCGGCTGGGTAACGGAATACCTGATAAAATCGTTCAGCAACGAATTCATCGGGAAGAGCAGTGCCGAACTCGCCGCAAACTTCAACAGTTTCGTAACGGACCCGTACCGCCCGCTGCTGGGCATATTCATATTTCTGTTCCTCAACTACATAATAATAATACAGGGGGTAACAAAAGGGATTGAACGGGCTTCCAACATCCTTATGCCGCTGCTTTTCGTAATACTGATTGTATTTTGCGTAAAGGCGCTCTTCATGCCGGGGATGAAAGAAGGCCTCGCCTACCTGTTCAGCCCCGATTTGTCGAAACTGAACACGAAAGTGGTCCTCGATGCGCTCGGACAGGCATTTTTCTCGCTCAGCATAGGCATGGGCATACTGATAACATACGGTTCATACTTCAAGCGCAACACCAACCTCGCCTCGACGGCAAGCATAGTAACGTTCCTGAACCTGCTTATGGCCATACTGGCCGGAATGATAATCTTTCCCGCCACGTTCTCGTTCGGCATAAACCCCACGCAAGGCCCGGAACTGATATTCATAACCCTGCCCAACGTCCTCCAGAAGTTCGCGCATCCGCACTTGTGGTCAATCCTCTTCTTCCTGCTGGTAGCCGTTGCGGCCATTACGTCCACCATATCGCTGTGCGAAGTAGTGGTGGCATACATACACGAAGAGTTCAGGATGTCGCGCAACAAGGCGGCCCTCATACTCATGCTGATAGTAGCCGTTTTAAGCGTCCTCTGCTCGCTCTCGTTCGGGGTGCTGAAAGAGGCTACGATATTCGGCCGCACCATTTTCGACTTCTCCGATTTCTTTTCGGCCAACATACTCCTCCCTTCGAGCGGGTTCCTGCTGGCGATATTCGTAGGGTGGAAAATGCGGAGCAGGTACGTTTACACCGAGCTTATCTCCAACAACAGGCTGCCGCGGCCGCTGTTCCATGCAATAATGTTCTGCATACGCTACCTTGCGCCCGTATCCATAATATTCATATTCCTTTCAAGCATGGGGCTTTTCAGGTAGCACGGCATATCGGTAAAAGATGAAAGAAGACAGGTTCTGGAATTTCAGCAGGGGAGAACGGTTCGCAACGATAGTTTTCATGGCGGCTACCATTGCCGTCATACTGTACATGCACACCCCTCTGTCCGGCGGCCGCAGCGATGACGCCATAACGGAGCGGTACAGCGATGAAATAAAAAAATTCGAGGAACAGATATCGGTGCGCGATACGGCAGAAGGCACCCGTACCCGGACAACCGGGAAAAAAGGCGGAAAAAACCGGATACCCGAACAGAAACTCATGCCGAAAATAAGAGAAAACGGCAATTAACACGCTCCTGCCTCGCGTCATATTCCGCAAATATTACTACCTTCGCAGTATAAAAACGCAGCCGCAAATGGCAACAGGAAGGACAAAACCGACATTGAACATCGCCGGCAGGCTTGTAAGCCTGGAACGCCCGCTTATAATGGGCATCCTGAACCTTACGCCCGACTCGTTCTACAAGGCGAGCCGTTGCGAAGAAAAAGGACGCATAGCCGCACGCGCCCGCGAAATAGTAGAACAGGGGGGCGACATTATCGATGCCGGAGCATACTCGTCGCGGCCGGGAGCCGGTTTCGTATCGGAAAAAGAAGAGACGGAACGCCTTTGCAGAGGGCTGGAAATAATCCGCGGGATATACCCCGACGTACCCGTATCGGTAGACACGTTCAGGGCAAGCGTGGCCGACAGGGCCATAAAAGAGTTCGGGGCGGCAATCATAAACGACATAACCGGGGGCGAAGACCCCGCCATGTACGGAACGGCAGCCGCCAACAAAGTCCCGTACGTACTGATGCACATGCGCGGTACGCCCGAAACGATGCAGAATTATACCGGCTACGGCAACATTACCGCCGAAATAATAAAATACTTCTCGCAGAAAACGGCGCACCTGCGCTCGGCAGGAGTAAACGACATAATACTCGACCCCGGATTCGGCTTTGCCAAGGAGCTCGACGACAACTACCGCCTGCTCGGCGGGCTGCACGAATTCGCCCCGTTCGGCATGCCGCTCCTCGTAGGCATATCGAGGAAATCCATGATATACCGGCTGCTCGGCACTACGCCCGAAGAGAGCCTGAACGGGACCACAGCACTAAACATGCTGGCACTTATGAAAGGCGCCGATATACTTCGCGTGCACGACGTAAGGGAGTGCGCCCAAACAATAAAGCTGTTCCTTAAAACCAACGGAAAATAAAAAAGACACATGTTCTCCTCATTCGGCATAAAAGACATAATAGACATACTGCTCGTCGCAGTGATGCTCTACTACATATACCGGGTAATGAAAGACTCCGGGACGATAAAGATATTCGGCGGGGTAATAGCCTTCATAATAGTATGGATAATAGTGGCCCGCGTAATAGACATGCGTCTGCTCGGCTCCATAATGGACAAACTGGTGAGCGTGGGAGTGATAATACTGGTAATACTTTTCCAGGACGATATACGCCGTTTTCTCGGCGAACTCGGCTCGCACAAAAAATGGAGGGCGTTCCTGCGCTTCTTTTACAGCAGGAACGAACAGGACAAGGTCCCGGCCCACGTAATGCCCGTAGTCTACTCGTGCATGAGCATGGCAAAGCGCAATACCGGCGCACTGATAGTGATAAAACAGGAAATGTCGCTGAAAAAGTACGAAGAGACCGGCGAGAAGATAAATGCCGACATAAACTCAAAACTGATAGAGACCATATTCTACAAGGGAACGCCGCTCCACGACGGGGCGATGATAATAGCCGACGGCCGGATTGCCGCGGCCGGGTGCATACTGCCGGTATCGCACACGCCCAACATCCCGCGCGAGCTGGGGCTTAGACACCGCTCGGGACTCGGGATAGCACAGGAGAGCGATGCGATAGCCATAATAGTGTCGGAAGAGACAGGCGAAATATCGGTTGCCAAAAAAGGCAAACTCACGCGCAACATATCGTCGCAGGTACTGGAGCGCGTATTGTCGAAGAACAAAAACAGCTGACGCAGCAATTTTGCGCGCCCCCATGGTTTGATTTACGGAAAAATTTCTTAATTTTGCACTCTTGAAGAGGAAAGAAGTTTTTATCAACAACATAAAAAAGAGAGTAAAAATGGTTAGCTACAAAGAATTAGGATTGGTCAACACCAAAGAGATGTTCGCCAAAGCCATCAAGGGCGGATATGCAATCCCCGCATTCAACTTCAATAACATGGAGCAGCTTCAGGCCATAATACAAGCTGCCGTAGAGACCAAATCGCCCGTAATACTTCAGGTATCGAAAGGCGCACGCCAGTATGCAAACCAGACCCTTCTCCGCTACATGGCAGAAGGCGCGGTAGAGTATGCAAAAGAACTCGGTTGCGAGAAACCCCAGATAGTTCTCCACCTCGACCACGGCGATTCCTTTGAACTCTGCAAGTCGTGTATCGACACAGGCTTCTCGTCCGTTATGATAGACGGTTCGCACCTCCCCTACGACGAGAACGTAGCCCTTACGAAGAAAGTTGTGGATTATGCACACCAGTTCGATGTAACGGTTGAAGGCGAACTCGGGGTATTGGCCGGCGTAGAAGACGAAGTATCGGCCGAACACCACACCTATACCCGTCCCGAAGAAGTTGTGGATTTCGTAACGAAAACCGGTTGCGACAGCCTTGCAATATCCATAGGCACATCGCACGGGGCCAACAAGTTCAAACCCGAACAGTGCACAAGGGATGCAAACGGACGCCTTGTTCCTCCCCCATTGCGTTTCGACGTTCTCGAAGGCGTGGAAAAAGAACTTCCGGGATTCCCCATCGTACTCCACGGATCATCGTCCGTACCCCAGGAAGAAGTTGAAACAATCAACAAATACGGAGGCGCACTCAAGGACGCAATAGGAATACCCGAAGAAGAACTCCGCAAAGCAGCAGCATCGGCAGTATGCAAAATCAATATCGATTCAGACAGCCGCCTTGCAATGACAGCAGCAGTTCGCGAAGTATTCGCAACCAAACCCGCAGAGTTCGACCCGCGCAAATACCTCGGACCGGCTCGCGAAAACATGAAGAAACTCTACATACACAAAATAGAGAACGTACTCGGCAGCGCAGGCAAACTTTAAACGCTACCGGTTTTACAGGAAAAAGGCCGACCCATGATTTTGGGCCGGCCCTTTTTATTTATTATCCGTCCTGCAGCAAACGGTAGTTGCACTCCGCCTGCCGTTATTGGAACACCACGCCCGACCAACTTACAGCCCGCAGCCAACCGGCAACACGGCTGATCCCGGCCAAATAAAGGGGTGTGCGGCTGCCACATATCCAGGCCAAACGACAAGGTAAGGAGGGGTATTGATGCAGCGAGGGCGGCAGGTCGGTTCCTGTCGCCCCCGGCGGTTTGCTAACGCGCGGCACGGCCGCGGCTATGTTTGCTGCTGTGTTGCGGCTGCGTTGCCTGTCTCAGCCGTTGTTC